>JBDHFY010000118.1:0-21600 GCA_039590195.1 Gemmatimonadota bacterium
GCCGTCCACCCGCAGCTTCGGACGCTCACCCGCCGTAATATGGAGATCGGACGCATCGCGCTCGATCATCTCCTCGAGCAACGCCCGAAGGTTCAGGCGCTCTTGCGCCTTCTGCGGAGCAACCCCTGTCATCTGCCTATCCCGCCGTTTCCTTGACCACTTCCTCGAGAGTCGTCACTCCCTTGCGAACCTTCTCCATCCCGTCCATCCGCAGGGTCAGCATGCCGTCTTTGATGGCCTGCTGCGTGAGGTCTTCGTTGGATTCGCCCTTCAGAATCATCCGGCGAAGATCCGGGGTCATGGCCATCACTTCGTACAGTCCCTGACGGCCTTTGTAGCCCGTTCTATTACACGTTTCGCACCCCGTCCCCTTGTGAAACGTCAGGCCCTCGGCCTGTTTCGGGGTAATACCCAGCGCCAACAGTTCCTCCTCGGCGTATTTGTGCTCTTCCTTGCAATCCTCACAAATGCGACGGACCAGCCGCTGGGCCACGATCAGATTGACGGCGCTTGCGACGTTGAAGGGCTCGATGCCCATGTCAATCATACGCGTGACGGTGGAGGGCGCATCGTTGGTGTGCAGCGTGGACAACACTAGGTGCCCGGTGAGCGCTGCCTTGATGCCGATGCTCCCCGTCTCGAGATCACGGATCTCCCCCACCATAATAATGTTGGGGTCCTGCCGGAGGAACGCCTTCAGCGCTGCCGCAAACGTCATGCCGATCTCGTTTCGGACGAGCACCTGATTGATCCCATGGATGTTGTACTCCACGGGATCCTCGGCCGTCATGATGTTGACATCGATATTGTTCACCTGGGACAACGCGGAGTACAGCGTCGTCGTCTTGCCGGAACCCGTGGGCCCGGTCACGAGCACCATACCGTAGGGATTCATGATGGCTGTCATGAGATCGCGCTCGGCCTGTGGCTCGAACCCGAAGGTCTTCAGATCCAGCGTGAGGTTGCCCTTGTCGAGGATTCGCAGCACGATTTTTTCGCCAAAGATCACCGGCAGTGTCGAGACCCGAAAATCGATGACGCGCCGACCCATCCTGAGCTTGATACGCCCGTCCTGCGGGACCCGCTTCTCGGCGATGTTCAGGTTCGACATGATCTTGACCCGGCTCGTGAGCGCCGCCTTGAGCTTCAGCGGGGGCTTCATGATCTGCAGCAGCGAGCCGTCGATGCGGTAGCGCACCCGGATCTCTTTCTCGAACGGTTCGATATGGACGTCGCTGGCGCCGCGCTTCACTGCCTCGGTGAGAATACCGTTGATCAGCTTCACGACCGGTGCGTCCTCGGCGCCAGCCCCTGCGTCTTCGTCTTCATCCTTCTCTTCCACGATCTCCAGGTCCTCGTCCTCGAAATCCTTCAGCAGGGTCTTGAGCTGGGCCTCGGTGTGCTCGTAGTACTTCTCGATGGCCATCAGGAGGGTGTATTCGCCGGCAATAACGGGGAAAATGTCGAAGCGAGTGATGAACTTCAGGTCTTCCAACACCTGCATATTGGTCGGGTCGCCCATCGCCACCGTGAGAGTCCGCCCCTCGCGTTTCAGGGGCAACACGGTGTGCTTGATCGCCACTTCGGAGGGAAGCAGCTTGATGATTTTGGCATCGACCTCGAAGCGGGAGAGGTCAACCGCAGGCACACGGTACTGCCGCGCCAGGGCTTTCGTGACCTCCACCTCTTGGACAAACCCCTCCTTGACCAGGATGTAGCCGAGCCGCATGCCCGAGGCGCGCTGTTCCACCAGCGCCTTCGCGAGCTGGTCCTTGGTGATGAGGCCTTCGCGGACGAGGAGATCACCTATACGCAGTGTATTGGGCGCAGCTGTTGCCATCTCCGCTCAGCAAATAGAGGTAGGAGTTGTCCAAATCATTGCATACCAACACGATAAAGTCTGGCGACCTTGGGGTGTTGTCAAGGGATCGAAACCCGTCCCCTGAGTTGGCCGAGCGTGAACGGCCCGACCCCCCGCACCCGTCTCAAATCGTCGAGCTCTCTGTACGGTCCGTTGCGCCTCCGATCTTCGACAATCGCCTCGGCCCGCACCCTTCCAATGCCGGGAAGTTGAGCCAACTCATTTGCCGTTGCCGTGTTCAAGCTCACCTTTCCCGGTGGGTTACGAGACCCTGATCGCCGGGAAGGACGCCCGGAAACGGTGACGTGCGGACGCAACGCCTCGAGGACCGTGGACCCGATTCCGGCCACCCGCTCCAGTGCCTCGACGGAACCAAAAGGCCCGTGGGTCTCCCGATCCCGAACGATGCGGGCGGCCAGGGCCGGCCCGATCCGCGGTAGCCGGGTCAGATCCTCGATCGACGCCCGGTCGACATCGATTCGCTCGTCCCGAGCGAGCGGTCGCGCGAGGCGACTCGCCACGGCCGCCACCGAGTCCTGCGAGGGTCGCTCGGCGTCCGTAGGCCGATACCCCACCGCGCCCGGAGCCCCCTGGCCGCCGCCGAGTATCCGCGCGGCCGCTCCCGCAAGCGCCAGCAGGAGCAGCAGGATCGCTGCCCGGCAGTCCTCTTTGGTGGCCACCTCCCCAAGGTTGGCCGAGTGCACGCCCGATGCGTTACCGAGATTTTGCGTGTCGCCGCGAGATTTCGCGAGCCGCCCGTCAGCGAACGAGGGCGACGGCCACGTTGCCCACGATCTCCAGACTTCGCGCGCTCACCTTGTCAAAGGTGTCCTCGATCGTGTGGTGGTATGGGTAGCTGAAATCGATCACGTCGATCGCGCGAATGCCCGCCTCAAGGAGCGGGATGTGATCGTCCGTGACGGACATCCCGACGCGGGATTGAAACACTCGGCCGTATCCCAGCTCCTGGGCCTGACGCCACACGCGATCGACGACCTCCGGAGCCCCGTTTACCGAGTGTCCTTCCTGGGGAATCTGGAGGTCCCGGTCGCCGACCATGTCGAACAGCACGGCAAACAACGGCATGTAGCCTTCTGGCAGATTTGCCGTGAAATGTCGGGAGCCCATCAACACATCCGGACCGGTGAAGTCCCCGTAGTCCTCCCCGTCCACGAACAGGAGGTCGACACCATAGGCCGGCGGTTCACGATACAGTTCGTCGGCAACGCCGAGGAGGATGGCGACCCCGGACGCCCCATCGTTGGCGCCCGGCACCGGCATCCGTTGCTCCGCCAAGTTGGCGCTGGCATCCGCACGGGGACGCGTATCCCAATGGGCGAGATACAGAATCCGATTGGTGGAATCGGGCTCGAATCGCGCCAGGAGGTTCCGCAGCCGAAGCGTGTCACCATCCACGGTCACGTGTGAAAACGCCTGGACCTCAACCGTATCCGCGCGTTCAGCGAGCTGTTCCAGAATCCAATCGCCGGTGCGCCGATGTCCTTCCGTATTGGGAATACGCGGCCCGAACCCGAGCTGGGCCTCGACGTACGACAGGGCCACCGTTCCGTTGAATTGAGAGGTAGCCTCGCCTCCGACGCCACATCCCAGCACCAGACTCCAGATGATCACGCTCGAAAGACCCCTCATCGTGCCTGCCCCGCCAAGAAGTTGATTGTGACAAACACCGTAAAGATGAGTTGCGAAAATTTACTAGACGTGTGCCGTTGATCGGTCAGCACGTAGCGAAAGCTCACGCCGCCACGCATGCTGGGCGGAAATCCGGTGTCCATATTGAAGTCCACCTGCTGCCGGTGGCTGTCGGAGACGGCGGAGCAATCCGGGCTGTCCAGTCGTTGAATGCACACGAGCTGCTGTGAGACGTTGAGGGCGAGGGAGGTTCTGACCTCTCCGGGCAGTCGAACGAGCCAGCGCGGAGCCCGAAAGGAGAAAGCCATCGAGACCGCCCCCTCTGATCGATCACTCCTGGTCACGTTACCCGATGTCAACAAATCCCCCCGCAACCTCGAGTACTGCGCGGTCGTCACCACCCCACCCGCCCACGTCAGTGTCATGGACGGCGTGTAGCTCGTCGAGTTGTTCTCAGTGAACACGCCCGCGCCCGCCGTCGCCTCAGCCTGACCGGCCTGTGGCGCACCGGGCGTTGCCAAGGCAGCCGGCTGGAAGCTCGACGATCTGGCCTGACGGATCTGCGCTTGAGCAGTCACACTCGAGATCACGTCACGCAGCGCCCAGCGCGGCGTGTACACCCACGAGACGAACGCTGACGGCCATTCCCGAATACGCTGCACAATCTCCGTTTGCGTGTCACGCCGCCGGGCCCATGTGGTCGTCTCGAAGTCCCGATAGGTCAGCGTCAAGCGGAAGCCAAATGGCAACTGCACGCCGCCAGCAGCGGTCCAAATCCCTGTATTAACGGCCGACGTGGCAGGCACACCCTGCTGCTCACGGAACTCATCAATGTCACCGAATGCCAGTTGGTATCTCAGGGTTGGGGAGAACGGGACCCGGTCGAACGTGGAGCGCCGTTCTCGCCTGAACGAAATGTCTGCCGGGAGCAGTCGGCGAAAGAGCGTCGTCGCTGAGCTGGTCCGACCGACGATTCCTTCGACCAGCCGCCCCAGATCGACGGTCGAGCCCAACTCACTCCGTCGTCCGTTGGAAATGGCCTCCGGCACGCGGAATGCCGCCGTCGATTCATCGCCGACGCGAACCGGCTCGCGAGCGTTCGGATCCCGATGGAAGACGAAATCGCTGGCAACGTTGAATCGCGGCCTCAGCCAACTGCTGACGACGGGCGAGATATTCATGCTCGTGCTGAACAGACGATCCCGCTCGATCCCCACGTTCTTCCCAAGGAAAGTCCCGCGTTCTTGTTGCACCAATCTTCCCACGCTGGTGGAGTCACCGTACGACTGTAAGTCCCGATTGGAGATATAATCCGCCCGCAAGGAGAGCGACGATAAAGGCCGCAGATCTACCGACGTCTGGTTCCGCCATGTATGCACGACGCTCTGTAGCGGCTGCAGCGCGCTGTCGCCCGGCAAGGCAACCGGCACACGAAACGTGAACCGCTGGGTCAGGTTGTTCGTGACCGTGGAGACGAAACGCACCTGATGCGGGTTCCACCGCAGTCGGGATGATCGCAGTGCTTTGCCGAACTCACTTTCACGGATGAATCGTGGAAGATGGTCCACCAGGCTCACCAAGAACCCCGGTGCAGCTCGAACCGTCCGAGGGACCGCCACGTTGTTGTACTCGACCCGGACTTGACGGTTGGCCGTCGTGGCGCGAGTCAATTCGGTCACGTCCTCCGCGTTCAACGACGAGGCGGTGACAGAGACCGGATCCAGAAACAGTCGTTCGGCAAGGTGCTCACCGCGCCTCACCCGGCGGAACGCGACCTGAAATGACGTTGCGGAGCTTCCCGGCTTTCGTGGCGCCGTCAGCGCACCGGTTCGCACATCGCCCTGCTGTACGTAGAAGGGGCGTACCGTCACACGCTGGTGTTGAACGGTAAAGGGAACACTGAGTCCCCACGCTGCCGGGGTGAGCTTGTCGAGGTTAACGGTCCCGCCGATACGAGTCGCAGCATCTCCAACGTAGTCGGGCGTCTCCTCGAGCTGGCGGAAACGGTCGTCCTTCCCGCTGAATGCGAAACTGACTTCGGCGAAATCGGCGGCGGCCAGACGCGCCTCAATCGCTCCGGCCACTCCCAGATCGTCGACGATGTCGCTCAGCCGGATGTCGTCCACCCAAAGCTCCGCCTGGCCAATACTCACCCGCTGCTGCGCGCGGAACATCCCCACCGCAACCTCCGAGACGCGGGCGAGGTTCGGCGGCGCCACACCTGGATCCTTGACGTGGACCATGTACGGGCCGTCGCAGACCACAAACGCCGTCGGATCACCACCGCACTCCGCCGCGCCGGTGGGCGGCAGCCCGCCAAGCCAAGCCGTCTCCACCGCTGACCTGAGCTCGAGCCATCGCTGGATATCGACAATGACCTCGGGTTCCCAAGCTAGACTGCGCACCGATGTTTTGTACAGGTAGAAGTTGTTCTCATCCCGCCCCACCTTGATGAAGAACTCCAGGTCCCCTTCTTCCCAGCCCGGTCCGCGACCTCGCGCCCATACCCGGAGGTTCCGATAGTTCAGGAAGTTCTTATCCGCTTCATCCGCGAATCTGACGAGCGCCTCAGCCCGCTCGCCGACCCGCAAGTCGGTTGCGAGCAACCGCAGGGAGCGCTCGTTGATCTGTTGAAATCCAAACTCGAAGGTCGCCCCCTCGCGCTCTGCCTCGTCTGTTGCCCCCGGGGGCGATGTGTAACCCAAATCGACGTTCTCGGTGGAAACGATCGATGCAAGAACCTCTCCGTGTGGCTCACCACGACGCCCGCTCAAGCCGACGATGGGGGTTTCGGCCCGTTTGATCCATGGCGCACCCACCAGCTTCATGCGCGCGAGCGAGAAGAACACTTCCTCTTCGGGGCCAGCTCCTCCAGGAGTCACCAAGGTGAGCCGCAAGGAGCGGATTCGCCGAAGATTCGGAGAGCCGATCTGCAGCGTATCCTCGCGAAAGGGGATTCGAAACAGACGCCAGGTCATCGTACGACCGTCGACGTTGGCATGCGTGCCGCCCGTGCGAACGAAGAATCGGGCATCTCCGATGCGAAAGACAAAGCGAACGACATCTTCACCACCCCCGCCAATGTTCACGTCGAGTCGATTGTCTCCGTTCAGGTCCTCGGAGTCCGGAAGTCCGTTCAGACGGGTGCAGCGGGCGTTGAGATCGCCAAGGCGAAACACCGGCAACCCCACCGAGATGCCACGCTCGCACAAGGGAAAGTCGCTTACGTTCTCGCTGGTGGATGCGTTGAGGATCGACGGCATGAGGTCTCCATGGATCCCCACATCATGTACCACGGCGTTGAACACGTTTGTCACGCGGTCCTTCTCCGAGTCGAGCACATCCTCGCCGAGGAACTGGAAACCCGTGAATACCGTGTCGGCACCCATCGCGGTGAAGGCCTCGGGACCAAAGCTCACGGCGTCTTCCGGAACGGTGCCAAAGTCGAACACAAGAGCGGCGTTCTGATTCATTGCGCTTCGAACCACGTCCTCCAAGACCCAGAATTCCAAGAATTCGATCCGCGAGAGGTCCACGCCGAGTCCCGAGCGGTCCAAGGGCTGCGTGATGCTCCGCCATCGAGGCCCGGGTGTGTGCGGTCTAGCCCAGCGGGCCGCACCGGTGACTGGATGCGGCGCCCCCCCAACGGTGTCCGGCTTGAGCGTCAGCCAGAGCAGAGTCTCAATCTGTCGTGATGCACCGGTCAAAACGATCGTCGGGTCGATGTCTCGGGGCCCGAGTTCGAAGGCACCGGTCTCAACCTCAATCGCGTTTTGCCAAACGAGCGGAACGGCGTCGTCGGAATCAAACTCGCCGATCGAATTGACGTATGAAGGGGGCAAGCCGCGACCGGACACTGGTCGGCTACCGAGCTGAAAGGAGTTTTCCACCACTTGGATGAACCGTGCCGATTCGCCTTCAAACTCCTCGATGTAAGCCTCGCCCGCCTGGTTGGGATTGGGCTGCGAGAAGGCGACCTCGCCATTCACCTGCAGCACGGACGGGACATCCGTGCGAATAAGGGGTAGGGCGTCGACGACCCTCGTGAGCCAATCTGCTCGGAACCGGAGATCTGTGCTCAACCCACCCATGAACATCGCCTGGGGTTCGAAACCGAGTTGCGGGCGGGTAAAGATCGTCCGCTCGCGTTGGAACAGCCCGATGGCTTCGACCCGTCCCCGAGAGCCGAGGTTGTAGGTCGTCGAAAGCCCCAGCACGCTCTGGGGGGCCACGTCGAAGATCTGATTTTCCTCGAACTGGACGTTGACCTGAGTGGGGCCCATGAAAAGCGAATCGGGGTTGAGAAATGTGACCAGGCCGAGATCATAAGACACTTCGTAATCCCGTCCTCGCACCAACTCCCGGTCACCAATTGTGATGCGCTCGCTGCCATCGCGGACCTGGATCGCGCCAAGGCCGATCGTCGACCGGTCTCCAGATCCGGTCGCCTCGTAATCCCAGAGAAAGTGAAACCTCGGTGGCGGTCCCTCGCTGGCAAGCAGGTATGTGGGCGTCCGGTACAGCGAGTCGTTTCGCTCACCAGCCTGGAGTCGTGCGTCGTCGGCAAATGGCTGGAGGTGGGGGAACACTACGAAGAGGTCCCTCACAGGCGCTCCGCCGTTCGGATCTCGCTCCCTCGGGAAGACCCGATTGAACTCGTCGAGTTGAGACGGATCGATGGAGAGGGCGAGTCCGAGCCGGGAGAGATACGTGCCGACACCGTCCAGGGGACGCTCAGACTCGTTGACGACCAGCGTGAGGTCGATACTGGCACGGCTGACGTCGCCCCCGCCGATGCGGTAGACGTTTCGCATCTCATAGAAATACGTCGGCACCTCCGGTCCTCTTCGGGGCTCATAGATCAATTCGAGCGTATCCCCCTCGCCCGTGACAGAGGGAAACGTGCCTACGGTGTCACCTTGAGCCGTGATGTACGAGACCGCGAGGAACTCTTCGGTGCCGACCCGGTTGGCCAAGGCAAACCACGCCGCGGACGGATCGAGATAGTAATCTCGCCCTTCGACGAGCAGCTCCCACTGAAACGGGCCGACGCGCTGAGGGCTGTCCGACCGCGTGGCCACAGCGTCGATTCCGCCCAAGTTCGGGTTGGAGCCCACCTGCCCGGTCTGGGCCCGCAGCCGATAGACGCGAACCTGCGCAACCCTGAGCGCCGCTGGCAGCATCTCGGTACCGAAGTTGAGCACGTCGACATCCGGAAAACCCGGCAGGCCAAGGGGATTCATGACAAAGAAGAATCGCCCTGCTTCGAACTCGACATCCCTGGCCCCGCGGCTCACCGCCTGCGTCGCGCGGTCACCCACGGTGAAGACGCGTGAGCGAAGGGACGATCCTTTCTGCTGTGCGAGAATGGAACGAAACTCGAAGGGGCCGAGCTGCGCGTCAGCCCCAATCCCAAAGGAGTTCGCCGGAACCGCAGAAGTGATGAAGCGGGACGTCGGCAGCCGCAGATCAATGTTGCCTACTTCAACCCGTCGTAGAATCTCGTCCTCGAGTCCCTGATACCAGACGTTGATGGTGTTGTTGGCACTGAACTCGCGCTCACCGTCGAAGTCCACATTGAAATGAAGGCGGTCACTGATGACGCCGCCCGAGCGGAGCTTGAACTGCTGATCGAGATCCGGTGCTGGAAAGCCACCTTGACAGCCAGATGCGGGATTTGCGATATCGAGAGTGGTACAGTTTAGATTTCTGAGTCGGTCCAGCCGAGTTTCCAGGCGAGCGTCGAGCTCGAGGTTGAAATCGGCTGACGGGAGGAGATCCTGAAGGTTCGGACTGGGCTCGACCACATCCGGCAGGGCAACAGCCGGTTCTGCCGCGGCGGTGTCGCTTGGCGTCTGTCCGAACGTGGCCAATAGCCGACCGTGCATCCGACGTGCTTGGTCCTCCTCGATGCGCTGACGGGCAGCCAGAAACCACCGCCACGCAGCGAGCGCCGGCGGCAGGCGTCGGCCGAGGCGACCCCCCTCCTCGAGTGAGGTGTGCCTGGGGAATTCGATGCGTTGCGCCGACAAACGGAACCGAATTGCCTGGCTCAGTCCGTCGGGTATTTGAGCAACCAGGCGCTCTGCCGAAAGGCCGAGGAAGGACGCGGCAACGAGCACCGCCCAGAGGAAACGCGACACTTTCAAAGTATCAGCGGGGTAAGTCCAGATAAGAACAGGGCTGGCCAATATAACGGTGGTCACAACCCCTTACAACCGTGATAGTTAGACGCTTTTGTCGTGACAATCCTAAGCAGATACCTTCTCCGGCTCCACCTGGTTCCCTTCCTGTTCGCCCTCTCGGCGCTCACGGGAATTCTTTTGCTGAACCAGATCGCCAAGCGGATCGGTGATCTGGTCGGCAAGGGACTGCCTTGGACCGTGATCTTCGAGGTATTTGCCCTGTCAGTCCCGTTCCTGGTTGCCATGACCCTCCCGATGGCAGCTCTCGTTGCGGTCCTGTACACCGTCAGTCGCCTGACCGCCGAAAACGAAATCACGGCGTTCAAGGCCGGAGGCATTTCGGTCAGTCGCATGGTGCGCCCGTCGCTGGCGTTGCTCTCACGTTGATCTCGTTCCTCTTCAACGATCACGTGCTGCCCAGGTCGAACCACCGATTGCGGGCGCTCCTGACGGACATCAACCGGACTAAGCCGACGTTTTCGCTCAAGGAGCAGGCGATCAACGAAATTCGCCGAAGCCGACTTTTTCTCAGAGCGGGGCGAATCGATCAGGCGACATTCACCTTACACGATGTCTCGATTTTCGACCTGGGGAACCAAGAACGCCAGCGCGTGATCTACGCGGACAGCGGCTTCATGGCTTTCACTGAAGACCAGGAGAACCTGTACCTGACTCTGTTTGACGGTTCCACACACGAGTCGGGCCGCTCCGACCCCCGTACGTTCCAGGTCATGGATTTCCGCCAGGACCAGATCCGGGTAGAGGGGGTCGGGAATACATTCGCTCGGACGCTGGACGACCAGTTCAAAGGCGACCGGGAGATGAGCGTTTGTGAGATGGACTCGGTGATCCGCACCGCTCGTCGCGAGTCCTACACCTCGGAGCAGCAAGCCCAGGCGGTTGAACTCAACAGCCTTCGCGAGCTCGTGGGCCTCATTCCCGTGCGGGCCGCCGCAACGAAACGGGAGCTACAGCCGACGGCGTACTGCCGCACCCTCGAGCATCTCGCTGGATGGCTGAGTCCGGACGCACTCAGCACACAGGATGAGGAACTCGATGCGAATGAAAGGCTCAACGCGCCGGACTCGAAAGCTGCAGCCATTCCGGTCACCCAAGAACGGATCGAGGTCTTCAACCAGACAGCCCAGGCGGCCAGGGCAACCGCCAGGAAACCAGCCACACGCATCTCCTCGGCCATGGTCATCCGAGACCGCGCCAAGAATGCCAGGATCCGGGAGGCCAACTACCTGGTTGAAGCTCAGAAGAAGTACGCCATCGCTACGGCGTGCCTGGTGTTCGTGCTCGTCGGCGTCCCTGTGGCCCTCAAATTCCCCCGAGGAGGCGTGGGACTAGTCATCGGGCTGAGCCTCGGCGTTTTCACGATTTACTACGTCGGCTTGATCGCGGGAGAGTCACTTGCCAATCGCATCATTGTCCCAGCGTTCTGGGCGATGTGGGCACCCAACATCATCTTCACCGCAGTTGGAATCGCGATGCTATGGCAAGTCCGCACGGAGGCAACCACCGTGCGCGGTGGAGACTGGGCCGACACCCTCCGCATGCGACTCGCCAAACTAGCCGGGCGGACGTGAGACTCCTGGGAATTCTCGACCGCTACTTGCTGCGCGAGTGGTGGAAGATCTTCTTGGTGACCATCATTGGGTTTCCCCTCATGGTCATCGTGATCGACGTCACGGACAGGCTTGACGAGTACCTGGCTCGGGGCCTCGAACCCAGCGCCATCGCGCTGAGCTACGTATTCTCCCTCGTCGAGAACATGTCCATGGTGCTACCAGCCGCCGTACTCTTTGCCACGGTGTTCACTGTGAGCATCATGGGCCGGTACAGCGAGATCACGGTTGCCAAGGCTTCCGGCTGCAGTTTCCACCGGCTCATTCTCCCGGTGCTCGGTGCCGCCGTCGGCGCGGCCCTGCTGGCTCTGCTTCTAGTGGAGATCGCACCACCGGCATCTCGGCGGCAGGCAGAGTTGCTCGGAGAGAAGGAGCTGCGCACCCAAACAACGCGATACAACTTCGTCTATCGCGCCGAAAAAGGGTGGGTCTACGTGATACGCTCTCTCGACCTCAACTCCAAGAGCATGCGGAACCTGCAGCTCGAGCGAGAGGGGACCGGACTGGAGTATCCGACCCTAGTGGTGCAGAGTCGTCGAGGTTTGTACACCGACTCTCTGAGCCATTGGACACTCTTCCGCGGCCGCCTTCGAATCCTTACTGGCGGCTCGAGCGAACTGGCTTTCGCCTTCGACTCGTTGCGACACCGCGAACTGGCGGAGACACCCGCCGATCTCCTGGCTGAACCGAAGGAGCCCCGGGAGATGCGGTATGCTGAGTTGAGTCGGTACATCGAAGCACTCGAGCGGTCAGGCGGGGACGGACGCCCACTGCGGGTCAAGCAGGCTCTTAAGCTCGCGGTACCGGTTACGTGCATCATCATTGCGATCTTCGGCGCACCGCTGGCCGTTACCTCGCCGCGAGCCGGAACGGCCTTCGGCCTGGCGGTCAGCCTGGCGACCACGATGGTCTTTCTCACGCTGATCCGATTGTCAGAGGCGGTGGGAGCAAGTGGGGTTCTTCCGCCGACCTGGGCGGCGTGGGCACCGAACGTGCTCTTCGGGGCGGTCGGGCTGTGGTTGATGAAACAAGTGAGAACCTAGCTGCCTTCGAGGGTTCTGTTCGGAACCCTACGGCGCGCCTGCCAGCGCAACGTCAAACCTCAACGATACTGGATCGGGGGAGTGGGTCAGTGCTCCGATGGAGATCCGTCGCGCGCCCGCACTCGCAAAATCGGCGGCCGTCTCCGGCGTGATCCCTCCCGAGGCTTCAATGACCACGTCCGGGCCCGCCCGCTCTACCCAGGCTGCAATCGTCTCCGGGCTCCGATTGTCGACCAGAAGGAGCGTTGCCCCGGCCTCCAACGCCATCTCCAATTGGGCCTCACTCTCCACCTCGACCTGCACGGGAAGACCGGGAGCCGCCTTCGCGATGGCGTCCGCCAACGTGCCTCCGCCAACCTCCAGCAGCGCCCAATGGTTGTCCTTCCAGAGAACCGCGCTGCCAAGGGAGAGGCGATGATTGACACCTCCGCCGACCCTCACGGCGTATTTCTCGAGATCGCGCAGGCCTGGCGTGGTCTTTCTCGTATCGGTGATGATCGCGCCGGTGCCCGCCACCTCTTCCACGGCGCGCCTCGTCGCCGTCGCAATCCCGCAGAGCCGTTGCAGATAGTTCAGCGCGACACGTTCCCCGGCGAGCAACGCATGTGCGGGCGCCCGCACGCCAGCGACCACGGCTTCGGACACGGTCCATGACCCTTCATCCACCTCACGCTCCACTGCACTCGTTGGCTCGACCTCCCGAAATACCGCCTCGACCGCAGGAAGGCCGGCAACGACGAAGCGCCCCTCGGCGACGAAGCGCCCCTCGGCGATGCTGTTCCCGACATCACCCAAAAGTTGGGTCGTGACGTCGTGACCGGCATCGTCCTCTTCCAGAGCGATGCGAGCGTGCTCGCGCCAAGCAGGTTCATTCGTCACAGGAGAACTCGGTCGTGGAGGCAGTAGGTCGGCCCCGCCTACCACGGATACGGGAAAAGATAGCACCACGGTCGACGGTCGACGGCCTTCCGAACCGAGGAGGCACTCACGGCCAACGGCCCCATGGAAGGGAAACCGACAGTTGCCCAGTCATCGCACGCAGAACACCTTGCACACATGCTAATCATTCGTAACACAGCCTACATCGCAGCCGGTTTCGCATACCTCCTGATCGTCTTCGGCGGCATCGTTCGCATCACGGGGTCGGGCATGGGATGCGGCGACGACTGGCCACTCTGCAACGGAAGCGTGATCCCAAACCTCAGAGACCTCGCCACGGTCATTGAGTTCGGTCACCGCGTGGCCGCTCTCGCTGTGAGCGCTCTTGTCGTCAGCGTGGCCGCCCTGGCATTGCTGCGCCGAGGACGGCCCGGCGGTTCCGGGCCAGGGGGTACGTTGAGGCCTGCCCTGCTCGCGGTGGCGCTGCTAGCCGCAGTGGCCGCCCTGGGTGCCGTGACCGTGAAGCTCGAATTGCCTCCAGCATCGGTCGTGCTCCACCTGGGAGCAGCCATGGCGTTGCTGGCGGCGCTCGTGGTGGCTGGCCTCCGAGCAGGCCGCGTGGCGACCCGCGGCGCGCCGACGGCGCGAAGCACACCAATCACACTGACCCGGTCAGCGCACGTTGCCTTGTGGTTAGGGGCGGGCGCGCTCCTCCTGGGAGCCCTCACAGCCAACCTCGAGGGGGCAGCAGGAGCGTGCTTGGGATTCCCGCTCTGTAGCGGACAGGTCTGGCCCACTGCCGGAGAGGGTGGGCTCGCCCACGTTCATTGGACCCACAGGCTCATTGCGTACGCGCTCGCGCTTCACTTGGTGGGGATGGTCTTTGGGATGCGCCGCCGTGCCGCTCCCACGACCGTGGCCCGGGCGCTTTGGGTCGCGGTCTCCCTGACCGTGCTTCAGGTGGTCGTCGGCGCCGCCATGGTTCTCAACATACTGCAACCGACTTGGCGTGCGGCTCACCTGGCCACGGGAACGGCGGTCTGGGCGGCCCTTGTGGTCGTCATGTGGCACAGCCGTCACGCAGAGCCGGAGCTCGAGCCAGCTGACGAACCGGCGACCGGGGCCGAGTAACGCCTCACCCGCAGGGTCACCACCATCGGTCGCCCGTCCGTCGGCGGACGATCGGCGTCAGGTGGGGAGGATCAGGTCCTCTTGCCGATGGCTCGGCGTCACCTCCGGGCCATCCTCGTGGAGGACCACGTTGATTTCGCTGCGGACCCCGAATCGACCCTCCAAGTACACTCCCGGCTCCACAGAGAACCCAACGCCAGGGAGAAGCTGTCGGGTGTCGTTCGTCTCGAAGTTGTCGAGATTCGGACCCGAGCCGTGCAGGTCGAGATCGATGGAGTGGCCCGTGCGATGCACGAAGGCCTCCCCGAATCCCCTCTGAACGAGGAGTCCCCGCGCCGCGTCATCAAGGTCGGCTCCCGTCACCCGCTCGCCCGCTGACGCGGATCGGGTGAGGTGCTCCACAACAGCTTCTCGGGCACCCCGCACGGCATCCCACACATCCGCCACGTCGTCCGCAACCGTGCCGCCCGCGACGCCCATCCAGGTCTGGTCGGCAAAGACGGTCTCGCGCGACGTTCCTGCCCAGAGGTCCACGAGCACGACATCATTCGGCTGAAGCACCGCGTCGGAACCCTCATGCGGCTCATAATGCGGGTTCGCTGCGTTGGCGGCGAAGGCCACGATCGGCGCGTCGGGCGTCACGAGAGCTTCAGCGTCCATGGCCGCCAGAACTCGCCGCTGAACCTCCGTCTCTCTGACCGCCCCGGCCTCCCTCACCGCCCGAGCTATGGCGTGCCGGGCAATCCCGGCCAGCGCCTCGGCGGCCTTGCGATGATCCTCGAGTTCTAACGGGGACCACCGGGCAGCAAACCGGCTGACCAGCGGGGATGACGGCACGACCGTCCCTCCCAGCCGCTCCACTAGCTGGACCGTGCCCGCAGGTACCCTGTCCAGATAGGGAACGGCATCGTCCGGGGAAACCTCCATCGCCACACGTTTCCGGTGAACGACCTCACCGAGCAGGTTGTGGAGTTCCTTCCAACTTGCATAGACCCGCAGCTTTCCGGGGAAGCCTTCAAAACCTTGTTGCTCGATACGGTGAACGATCCCCACCGGGGCGCCGTCACGCGGAAGCCACACGAACATCCGGCGCGTTCCCATCCCGCCGTAGCCGACGATGCGGCGCGCTATCGGGTTGACCCCTTTGAAATCGTACAACAGCCACCCATCGGCGCTCGCCTCTGACAAGACGGCGTCGATAGCCGACAGGTCTACACGCTCCAGAATCGTCACAGCGCTATCCTTGTTCGGATTTCTCAGGACTCCAGAGACACGCCGCATCTCCCTGTGCACAACAGGAGGTGTGCGCCAGGGTTCCATCATAGGGGGCGAACGCCCGAAGCAATTCGTTGATCGCCGACCCAAACAGGGCACACGCTGTGCCCGATGGCGTGGCGCCCACCAACAGCGCTCCATCCGACCAGGTCGCCCTCTCGGCTCGGTGCATCGACACCCCGAGGACATCCCAGGCTGCCAACCGCACCAGCCGGTGCCCGAGGAGGCGCCTCACGGGTCTTGGCATTCCGCGGAATACGAGCCTGAGGGCGCGGGAAGTCCGACGGGCGGCCATCTGACCTGCACGACAGCCGGCGTCGATGAAAACCGACTCGGCGTCGTCACGGCGCCCAACCAAGCGGAAGAGGCCTACCACTTCCCCGGCATCCACTCGCTCGCCCCGAGCGGCGAGTCTACCGTACCGATCGATTTGGGCGGCGATTGTGGCGCTGCTACCAAGCTTCACAGGCCGGGATTCGTCCCAGAATTCTTCGACAGGGTATGACGAGGACTGATCTGCCCCCCGAACGGCCTCGAGGATGGCGAGGGGGATGATGGCATGCCACTGCACCATTTTGTTTACCGCATTCCTCCTGTTACCGCCTTTTAACGCGAAAGCGGCCCCAAGTTAACCGGGGCGGCACTCGCCGTGCCAGTGGCCATTGCGCGAACCGCTGCGCGGCGCGATTCTACATCCAACCGTGAACCGCGGCATCACTGAAAAGTCCGGTCGACTTCACAATTCCCAGTTTTTTCAGGGGCAGCGTGATCCATGGCGGCGAACGCCGACGAAAAGCGAAAAGCGTTCGAACGGGAAGCCCTCCCACATTTGGATGCTGTTTACCGCGTGGCCGTGCGGCTGTCGGGGGATCCGAGCCAGGCAGACGATCTCACACAGGAGACCATGCTCAAGGCGTATCGGGCGTGGCACCAGTACAAGCGGGGAACCAACATACGAGCTTGGCTCCTCACCATCCTCCGACACACCTTCATTAACGAGTATCGTCGAAAGAAACACATGGCATCCACCGTCGACGTCGATGAGGTCGAAGGTTTCACGGTGTTCGCGGAAGTCCAGGAAGTCGATCCTGAGGGTCGGTTCTTCGACCGAATCGTGGACGACGAAGTTCTTCAGGCCATCGATCGTCTCCCGGAGGAATTTCGCGAGACGCTCGTGCTGAGCGATGTGGAGGGCTTGAGCTACGCGGAGATCGCCGAGGTCACGAGTGTGCCGGTTGGAACAGTGAAGAGCCGTCTCTTCAGGGCCCGGCAGGCCCTGCAACGCCAACTGTACGACTATGCGGTGGAGATGGGTTACATCAAGCGGAGCGTGCGATGAGCTCCGGGCCGAAGCCGTTGGATTGCCACCAGGCCGCCGAGCACCTCTACGAACTCTTGGATCGAGAATTGACACCAGAGTTGGAGGCGGCGGTGCGCGCGCACCTAGACGACTGCAAGCACTGCTTTTCGGTATACGAGTATGAGCGGGCGTTCAAGCGATTTCTCGAAGCCCGAACTCGGACCCGGGGAGCGCCGGAGCATCTCAAGCGAAGGATCTTCGAGCAACTGTTTCTGGACGAGGACCATCCACCTGCGGGATGACCCTCCTGGCAGCATTTGCCGCGGCGGCAGTCCTGGCTTGGGCCGCAAAATATGCCGGGTGGCTTTCCACAGGTGGAACCGTGGCCGCTGTGGCCGTCGGCGGGGCGGTTCTCGCTGGAGCCGGGTGGCCCGGTGGTCTCTTGCTTGGCCTGTTCTTTGTCTCAGGTAGTGTGCTCTCCAAGAGATCCGAGCGAGCCGGATTCCATCCGCCGGATCAAAAAGGAAGCCGTAGGGACACTCTCCAAGTCCTCGCCAACGGGACCTGCGCCGCTCTCGGTGCCTTGGCGATCCCCCTGGCACCCTGCGTCGGCGGTGCAGTCTTCCTCGGAGCGTTGGCCGCAGCCCAGGCGGACACCTGGGCCACGGAAATCGGCGCGCACTCCGCCACGCCTCCTCGTCTGATCACCTCTGGGCGACCGGTGGGCCGGGGAACCTCCGGCGGGGTCACGCCACTGGGCACCGCGGGCGGCCTTCTGGGGGCCGCCACGATGGCTGGCCTGGCCGTCCTGGTGGGACAACCGAGCACGGCAAGCGCCGCAGCACTCTTGGGGGGTGCTACAGGGATGGTCGTGGATTCCATCCTGGGCGCCACGGTCCAGGCGTCCTATCGCTGCGAGCTGTGTAATGCCGAGGTGGAGAGACCGATCCACCACTGCGGGCGAACTCCGGCAATGATACGCGGCGCGCGCTGGGTGACGAACGACGTCGTCAATCTGGCCGCGACGGGAGCGGGAGCGGCCACCGGGGCTGTGAGCGCGCTGATCTGCGGGTAGCATCTGGTTCGCCTCACATCTGGGGAGCGTTTCTTGAGCGACGTAGACGACCACTCGCGATCTGCCGGTACGACTGACTTTCGCCAGCTTCTAAGCTGTCTTGCCAGCGGCATCACTGTGGTGACCACCCGTGACGAAGACGGACGTCGTGCGGGCATGACGGCGTCTGCGGTTTCGGCCGCTTCGCTCAATCCCCCACTTCTGCTGGTCTGCGTGCAGAAGGCAGCGACCTTCCACCGCGCCCTTCTGGCGGGACGGGGATTCGCCTTGAACATCTTGGCCCGGGATCAGCAATCCCTCTCCGAACGGTTCGCGAGCAGTCTGGCCGATCCGTTTGCCGGCGTCCCATACACCGAGGGGACAATGGGCCTGCCGCTTCTGAGCGGTGTTGTGACGTATATCATTTGCGCCCCATGGGGGCATCACGAGGTCGGTGATCATACCGTCTTCATCGGGGAGGTATCGGGGGGGAAGGTTTTTGAGCGGGCGCCCCTCGTCCACTACCGGAGCAGCTACACAACCACGCGCGACAGTTAGGAATCGCCGACCTCGAGTGGACCCCAGCGACGGCGAAGCGCGCATCGACCGATCCATCCTGCGCCACCACAACGTTACCTTATCTCAGGACGCGACCGACAAAACACACAGCAACACGCTCAACAACGGGAGAACCCGATATGAAAGCAATGCTCCGACCTCTGACTGCCGAGTTCATCGGCACGTTTGGGCTGGTCTTTGTTGGGGCGGGCGCGATCGTCACCGACCAAGCCAAGGGGAACGTTGGACTCTTGGGCATTGCGTTTGCGCATGGGTTGGTCCTGGCGATCATGGTGACGGCCACGATGCGAATCTCGGGTGGTCACCTCAATCCTGCGGTCACCTTCGGGCTGTGGCTGGCGAACAAGATCGACGCCAAAGGGGCCGGTCTGTACGTGGCCACGCAGCTCGTGGCAGGGATCGTTGCGGCGCTCCTCGTGAAAATACTCTTCCCGGTCATGGCCGGAGAGGTCACAGGATATGGCCTTCCACGAATCGCGGCGGACGTGAGTCTCATTGAGGGCATCTTCATCGAAGCGATCCTCACGTTCCTTCTCGTGAGCGCTTTTTTTGGAACCGCCGTGTCGGACGACGCCCCGCAGGTAGGTGGATTTGGCATTGGGCTGGTACTCGTCTTCGCCATCCTGGTCGGAGGGCCGCTGACGGGCGCTGCCCTGAACCCGGCCCGAGCCCTGGGCCCTGCGGCGGTCGCCGGGGACTGGCAGGGGCACATTGCCTATTGGCTCGGCCCGCTTCTCGGGGGTGGGGGCGCCGGCCTGTTGTGGGCTAAGCTGTTGCTGCCCGCCAAGGCGGGCACCGCATAGCCGGACGAGGGCTCATCGAATCGCAAGCCCAAACGCCGCCCCGGGCTTCCGGGGCGGCGTTTGTATTCGTCATCAGCTGTCCTCTGATACTCGAACTTACCGGAGTCGTCTCACCCGCAGGAAGAGTGACACCGCGTACACCACCATGATGGCTGCCGCAATAGTGTAAGCGGCAACCATGTAGCCGCCATTGTCAGGGGGCACTCTGCACCTCCTGCTCCCGCAGCTCGCGCAGGCTTCCAAGCGCATAACGCTGCATCATGAATCCGAAGTACAGTACCGTGAACACCGCGAGCGATGCCAGAAGTGTCACCAGCATCTCCCCGGGGAGAGACGGCGCACTCGGTTTGAGCACTATGGGCTCGGGGTGTAGCGTCCGAAAGAGGTACACGGTGATGTGAATGAACGGAACGAGCACCAATCCCAAGATCCCGAGCACTGCCGAAAAACGGCCCCGCGTGTCGGGGTCCGTTACGGCATCGCGCAAGATGAGATAGCCGATGAAAAGCAAGAAAATGAACAGCGTCGACGTGAGCCGGGCGTCCCACGTCCACCACGTGCCCCACACGGGCTTCCCCCAAATCGGGCCGGTCGTCAGCATGACGACCGCGAACGCGACGCCCACCTCCGCCGACGACGCGGCAGCCATGTCGATGCGCCGGTCCTTGAGCCAGAGATACACGATGCTGAGGATGCCGGTGACGGAGAACGCTATCAACGCCGCCCAAGCCGCCGGCACGTGGATGTAGAATATTTTCTGCGCCGGTCCCTGCAGTCGCTCGACAGGCGTGAACACCAGAGCCCGCACGAAGATTCCGGCCAGCGCGACTAAGGCAACGGCCGTAACGATCTGCCCACCTTTCGCGATGCCGAGGGCACGCTCACGGCTGATCATTCGTCCAAGGTCGCTTCAAAGAGAAGTATGGTCATCGTGCAAAACGCTATATCGAACGCCGCGAGCAACTTAATCCAGCCCGACATCTCACTCAAGGGCCGGCCGGCAAGAATGAGGGACGTGACCTGAACAGCGCCCACGATAGGTGGTATGAGGAACGGCAAGAGCAGCAAAGGAAGCATCAGCTCGGCAAAGCGAGTGCGCACCACCATCGAGCTGAGCAGCGTGCCCACTGCCACGAACGCCACGGTAGCCATCGCCATCACCGTGAGGAGCTCGGGAAGCCGCGCGAAAATTGGTACATCATAAAACAGCACAAAGAGCGGCAGACTGATGAGTTCCACAGCGGCGACAAGGAGCAAATTGGCCAGCGCCTTGCCGACAAAGATCGCCGTTCGTGGCGCGTCGGTGAGCAACATGCCGTCGAGGGCCCGATTCTCCCGCTCCAGCAGGAATGCGCGGTTCAGCCCGATCATCGCGGCGAACGTGAAGGTGACCCAAAGGGCACCTGGTGCGACATCGATGGACGCCACCGCGGTCGGATCTCGGGCGAAGAAGAGGATGGCGAGGACGAGAATGGCAAAAACCATCGACGAGAGAAACGCCGTCTTCGTCCGCAACTCGATGGTGAGATCCTTCGCTACGATGGCGAAGACCACGCGGCCGAAATCACGCACGAGCCAGCAGGCTCCGGTATCGGTCGGCGACATCCGAGGGCGCACGGTCTCCCAACGGCTCCGGTCCATCGAGCGTTCCACCCACCAGAAACGCCACCATTGTCGCCAGCTGAGCCACCCGCTCGAATTGGTGCGTGACCAGCACCAAGGCGCGGCCCCGATCCCGCATCCTCTGGAACACCCCAAGCGCAACGTCGGTGCCAGGTTCGTCCAGGCTGCTCAACGGCTCGTCGAGGAGGAGAATCTCCGGATCGTTCAACAGCGCCCGTGCAATGGCTAGTCGTTGGAGCATACCACGACTAAACGTGCCGGACGGCTGATGGCGCCAACGCCAGATCCCCATCTGCTCCAAAAGCTCGTCAATCCTCTTCGTGTCGCTCACGGCGAGCATCCGCGCCACGAAGGTGAGGTTCTCGCTTGCCGTCAGGGTGTCGTACAGCATCGAGTGGTGCGCTACGAGCCCAAGGGTCCCGTTTCGCTCCATTTCCCCGGTCGTGGGCTTGAGTAGGCCGGCCAGAACGCGGAGCAGCGTCGTCTTGCCGGCCCCGTTGGGGCCGATGATTGCCAACACGTCGCCTCTGCCGATCGAGAGATCGACATCGTGGAAGATCGTGCGATATCCCATTCGGCGGGAAAC
>JBDHFY010000119.1:0-13104 GCA_039590195.1 Gemmatimonadota bacterium
AGCTTCACTCGTCACGACAGGATGCAACACGACAACCCCCGAGACCTCTTTGGAGCGTAACAAGACCCTGGTTCGCCACATGAACGACCAGGTATGGAACAAAGGTAACCTTGACATGATCGGCGAGTTATACGCGCCTGATTTCGTTCGCCATTTCTTGCCGGATGGTTCCCAGTTGAGAGGAATCGACAGCTTTCGTGCGCACGTACGAGAGCACCGCGAGGCTTTTCCGGATTGGCAAGAAGAGATCCAGCATATTGTCGCCGAGGGAGACCTTGTCGTGCTTCATTTTGTATCGACCGGAACCAACGAGGGGAGCTGGCGCGGAAATCCTGCTACGGGGAGAAAGATCCGGATCCATGAGGTGTCGATCTTGCGAATCGAAGATGGCAGGATTGCCGAGCAGTGGCTCATGCCGGACATCTTCAGCATGCAGCAGCAACTCGCCCGGGTGAACGATGAATGAAGCAGTCGTTGCTGGGTGCGGTGAACGGACTCCAGAGAACCCATCGAGGGCAGGAACGAAGGGTGCGGGATGTGCCGCGCCTTTTAGATGACCGGGGTGGGGATCGGCGTCGTAATTGAGGGACGACGCATCTAGCCCGGCGGCGGGAGACCCAATCGCTCCGATGCTACCTGTTCTTCCGGGTTCGGCAATCTAGCTCGAGGCCAGCAACGGTCCGAAGGCCCACCAGAGCCCGTCGGTATTCGAATCATATACGAAGTTCGGGCATCCGAACCGGTACGGAAACCGGTACACGCCTCACGGTGCGCCGGCGCGCTTTACAGCCAGGTGGCCAGCAGCGCGGAGCCGCTGAGGATCATGGTGAGCCCACCGATCCGAGCTGGCAAAGTCTCGTGTGGAACGATCTTTTCGAGCAGCACGAAGACCGCGATCGCGGCGATCCACAATAGGTTCATGACACCGACCACAAACAGAAGGCCCATCAGCAACCAGCAGCAGCCCAAACAGTACACCCCGTGCTCCAACCCCATCCTGAACGCGCCGGCGGTGTTCGGACGCCAGTGGGTCGAGATGAAGTGCGCGGGAGACCGACAATGACTCAGGCACGCCCGCTTGGCCGGTGTAAGTTGGTACAGACCCGCCGCGATTAGCAAAGCAGCCCCGACTGCGGGGCTCGTTGTTACCATCATCGGTGAGAGCAGCACGGCGCGATCGAGCCCCCATTGGGCCAGCGTTGCGCCCAAGCTGAACAGGGTCCACACGGCCAAATACCCCGTTACGAACACCATGGTGGGCGCGACGACGGTGCCCCGCCGCGCCGCCCCACGAACGACGGCACCATAGACCAGCGTCGTCGGGATAGCGCTCGGGACCATCATGCCAACCATCATGATCGTCCACATCAGGAAGGTGAAGAAGAAGTCGGACGATCCCCAAGCGCGCACGCGGACCATCTCCATCGGTCCCGCCGAGTCCATCCCTCCGGCGGTTCGAATCAGATACAGCCAAGCCAGCAGGGTCACGCCGGCAAGGGCGGTCAGAATCGCCGTGCGATCTCGATGCGCGACTGTCCATGAGCCGGCGCTCTGTGGGTGAGGCATAGGTTGACCTGGGGCAGTCACATCGCGCCGGCTATCTGATTGCGCCGTCCTGGTTCATGTGAAGGAGGTTGAACTGCCCATAGCTATCGGACAGGTCCAGCGTAATTCCCGCGCGCGCCTTCGAGGTGGCCGTGCCCATTTCGGCTACGGTGTACTCGAACCCATCCGGCAGGTTGATCCGGGCGCGTTTTTCCTCGCCGCTGTGCTCGTCGATGATCGGCGACCCCTGTGACTCCACGAGGTCCCGTATTTTCAGTCGGGCCGAACGGGCATCAACGTCGATATGCAACTCGATGGGCTCGTAAAGGGTCTCCAAGACCTCGGCCATCGTGCTGTTGTATACGAAGAAGTGAGTGGCTCCCGGCGTCGTGTCATCTCCGTGGAGGATCCGACGGAGCGCCTCGCGCTGAGCGTCATTGGCCCGATCGGAAATGATCACCTGCTGCTTACCGTTCCCGTCCGCGATCTCACCCGGCCACCACAAGAGCATGGCCCAGTCGAGCCCATCCAGCCTGGTATCGCGGAAGTGTCCTTCCTCGATGTGGCCGGCGACGACGGCCTCGCAACTGCCATGGGTCGTCGGGGAGTTGAACTGGCAGGGACACCCCCACGCGCAGTTGCAGTTGCCGTATTCGACACCGCGGATCATCCACTCAGCCGCCATCGCAAAACCTCCTTGCGCAACAGAGCATCATCGTCGCCCAGAGGGCCGGGCGCGGGGTGACAATCTAGGGGAATAGGAGCGCAGAAGAGAATGCCAGGACGCCAGGAAGTGCTGTGGTTATTGATGACCGGGCTGGGGATCGGCGTCGAAGACACTCCGAGGACGCGCAGCGCCCGCAGGAGCCACCCACGACCTACGGATTAAAAGGCACCTCCGAAACAGGTCGATTTGTACGGATTCCGGCTATGAATCGGGCGATCGTATGCCAGAATCGTATACCCGAAACCGAATGGTATACTGAGTTCGGGCATCCGAACCGGTACAGAAACCGGTACACCCCTGCGGAGTGCTTGACCTCGCTCTTCGCCACCCCAGGCGAGTGCTTTATACTCGTCTTCAGGTCACATCGCGGCGGCAAGGTGGGCAGATCGTCGTACGGCCGGTCGGTTGCCAGGTGGACGCCAGCATCAAACAGCGGCGACACTCACCAGCTGCAGTGTCCGTCGTAGTAATCGTTGAACGTCAGCCTGCGTACGTTCGAGCCGTCCGCATCAGCCACGTAGACCTCTATCTTGCGGAAATCCTCCTCGGTCAGCGGAAAGCTCCACTCTCCATCCGGAATGTCGGTGAAGCATCCCCGCTCTACTTCGCCGGGTCGCTCGCCGCACCACTCCTCCACGACGGTTCCCTGAAGATCCATCATGCCGAAGCAGAGGTCGCCAGCCTCCTCAGAGGCCGGATAGTCCCTGTACTGGATAAGATCCCTATCGGGCAGCCACCGACCGCCAAAGCCCGGGCCAATCCTGCGCACGTCGCTTCCATCGGCGTCCATGATGTAGATCATCGCCGTCCCGTCGCGCTCCGAAGTGAAGACCAGCCGGTCATCGGGCGACCACGAGTACGCGACATCGAATACATCGTTGTCCGTCAGCTTCTGCAGATCGGAGCCATCCGGGCGTACCACATGGATCTCTTCATCTCCGTCCCGCGAGGACATGAACACGATCTTCGTCCCGTCCGGCGACCAGAGTGGGAAGTAGTCACGTGATCCGACCGGTGTAAGGCGGCGAACGTTGCTCCCATCGCCATCCATGACGTAGATGCTGCTCCTGCCTGCATCGTCCTCGCGGTTGGACGCGAAGGCGATCAAAGTCCCGCCTGGTTGCCATTGGGGGATGTTGCTGTTCTTCCCATCGCCCGAATACGTGAGGCGACGCTCACCAGTCCCGTCGGGATTGATGATGTAGATCTCCTCGCCCTCGTGTTCCGGGGGGCGAGCCGATACAAAGACAATTCCCCTGGTAGGAGATTGCCCTCCACCCGCCCAGGCGGCCGCGCACACCGCCAGCAGTAGCCCGACGCGTCTGTTCATTGTGAGGTATCCCGTCCGTCTCACGCGTCGTGGATGAGCCCCCGAAAACCATGTGGTCCTGGTGTTTCTCCGGTGATAAGGTCGCGGACAGCGAGGCCCGCCGTGAAGAACCCGGTGGCGAGCCGACCGTCAGGAACACCCTCACAAATAGCCGGCTCCGGCCACTCGAGGGCTCGAAGTCAGAACCTCGCCGAGTACCCGACCGCACACACCGCGTGATGGCGCAAGGGTCCGATCAAGCGGACGTTTGTGCCGTCCGGATCCATGACGAACATGGTCATGTTTCCACGTGAACCATCGGGATTGGAGAAGAACTCGATCCCCCATGGCGTCCATCGGATCGCGCCGCTCCGTCCGCCACTCTCGGCGGTCGTCGTCAGCCTCTGGACGCTTTCACCCTGCACGTCCGTGACGTAGACATCCCCGCCGCGATTGACCACGAAAAGTCTGCCGTCCGGCGACCATCCTCTGATTTCACCCACAATGTGTGTGAGCTTCCGTTGATTGGATCCATCGGCGTCCATGATCCACTGTGTCCATTCCCCATCTTTCTTCGACTCGAACAGGATCTCGGTTCCATCAGGGGACCAGATGCCGTGGACGTTGAATTCCGTCGTATCCTTCACTTGCGTCAGACGTCTCACGTTGGACCCGTCCGGATCGGCGAGAAAGAGATCGGTCCCGCCGAGTCGCACATCCGGCTGGTAACGCACGGTCGCGCCGGTCTCCCAGGTAGAGTGAAACAGGAGGCTGGAGCCGTCACGTGACCACGGGTCCGTGATCGAATACCAGCTCTCGCCGGGCGTGTCACTGAATCGCCGCGGATTCGACCCGTCGGCATCCATCACCCATATCGTTCGCTTGTCGTCCACCGTCGCGATGTAGAGGATGCGGTTGCCGTCGGGCGAGAAGACTGGCAGGTAGTCCCAATCGCGACCGCCACGCCTGGTGAGTTGCCGGATGTTCGAGCCGTCCGCAGCCATCACGTAGATAGCCGCCCCGCCGCCATCATCCCGGTTCGATGCGAAGACGATCCTGCGGCAGTCCGGTGAGAAGCTGGGAATCCAGCTGCCGTGCCCTTCAGGAGAGTGCGTGAGGTTCTCGCCGAGGGTGCCGTCATCACCGACCCGGTAGATGTTCTCGGTGCTGTCGCTCCAGCTCACCATGACGCGGATCGGGTTCGCCACCGTTTGAGCGTTCGCGTCTGAGAAAAACGGCGCTAAGCCGATGACGATCGACACCGCCAGCTGGGTGGTTTTCATCCGCATCACGCACCTCCTGCCGGGGCTGGCGGCTGCCTGGGCTACTCGGCACCCTTCAGGTACTTGTCGAACCAGCGCAGCTGCTCCCAGACCACATGCTCCACGGTCTCCCTGGCCCGGTAGCCGTGGTCCTCGAAGGGAAGCAGCACCAGCCGCGCGGTGCCACCCGAGCCGCGCACGGCCTCGAAGAAGACCTCTGACTGGGGCGTGAGCGTACCCGGGTTCGAGTCGTCCGCACCGTGGATGATGAGGACCGGCTCGTCGACCTGGTCGGCGAAGAAGGTCGGCGAGACCTGGATGTAGACGTCCCTGGCCTCGAACAGGGAACGACGCTCGGACTGGAAGCCGAAAGGCTGAGCGGTCTTGTTGTACGAGCCGCTGCGCGCGATGCCGGCCCGGAACAGGTCCGTGTGCGCCAGCAAGTTGGCCACCATGAGCCCGCCGTGGCTATGGCCGATGACGCCGATCCGCTCCGGATCGGCCACCCCCATCTCCACCGCCTTGGCCACCGCGGCCTCCGCGTCCGCCACCAGCTGGGGCACGAAGGTGTCGTATGCGGTCTCGGGATCGCCGAGCATCGGCATGGCCGTCTGGTCGAGCACGGCATACCCCCGGAGCAAGAAATAAAGGTGGGAGGCGCCCCACAGACGCATGAAGCGCCGGGCCGAGCCTCTCACCTGTCCGCCGGTGGCAGCGCCGGAGTATTCGAGGGGATACGCGTACAGCACCGTGGGTAGCGGCGTGCCTTCTTCGTAGCCCGGGGGCAAGAGCAGTTGGAAGCTGAGCGGCAAGCCGTCCTCGCGCTCGTAGCGCACGAGCCGCTTCTCGATCTCTCGAAGCTGGGGTGCGGGGTCCTCGAAGCGCGTGATCGGTTCCCGGGTCCACGCCCGGGCGGCTTCCCCTTCGGCAGCCGCGATCGTCTCGCCGAATGTGGCCAGATAGTAGTTGGGGACGTCCGCGGCGGATTCGGAGCTCATGACGAATCGGTCCTCCTCGCCGGCAAACGCCACGAAGTACTCGTAGCGATCCGGATCGCTACGGAACAGGCGTTCCGTCTCACCCGTACCCAGCTGGCGAAGGTCCAGGAAGGGCCGGTCGCCCTGATCGGTGGCGCCGCTCCCCCGGAAGTAGACGGCGTCCCCGCTCTGCCGCAGCACCCTCTGCCCGTTGGGCAGCGTCCGGAAGACGGGATTGCCCGGATTCCCGTAGCGGTCGCCCTCGTCGAGATCGAACCACAGGCGCGCCGTGCCCTCGTCCACGTCCAGGAGCCAGAAGTAGAGCCAGCGGCGCATTCGCTCGCGCTGTGCCAGCACCACGGTGCCCCCGTCGGCGGTCCAGGCGTTCTGCCAATACATGCGGTGCTCGGCGCGGAACACTTCCTCGGACTCTGCCGTGAAGGGCGCGTCAAGACGCATCAATCGGTCGCGATGGGACACCTCGGCCACGGGATTCCCGCCGTCGAGCGCTTCGACCCAGAAGAGCGTGTGGGGAGCTGTCGAACGCCAGGAGATCGAGCGCGGGCCCAGCGGCACTCCGTGGATCGGTACCTCGTCGGCCACCGGCAGGGACGCGATGCTGGCGACTAACTCTCCTTCATCGTTCCACACCTCGATCTCCCTGGCGAAGCGCCACCAGGCGACCTCGTGGGACCACGGACCAACCAGGCGCTCGACGAGCAGGTACTGTCCATCCGGCGAGAACTCGGCCGTCCAGTAGGGGGCAGGCGGACCGACGACCTCGACGTCCCCTGTGGAGGGGTCGACAGTCACCAGCTCGGAGGGCGTGAAGTAGTCGAAGAGGGCATCATCGTGCGCCGTCTCGAGCAGGTTGCGCGCCTCGTACGTGGACCGAGCCGAGGCCCCTTCTCCTACGAGGATCTCCGGTCCGGCCGGTATGGCCGGCGGCTCGGGAGGCGCTCCGCGCTCCGGGATGCGTCGAACCAGCAGTCGTTCCTGGTCGGGCAGCCACTGCACAGGAGTACCCATCAGCGGACTGAGAGCCACGTCCTCCATCTCGGTCACTACGCCCTCGACCGAGCCGACCCACAGGTCGAAACCATCGGCGTCCCCAACGGTGATTGCGAAGCGCTGTCCGTCCGCGGACCATGCTACACCGTGGATCTCGAGATCCGCCGGAAGATCGAGCGGCGTGATCCTTCCGTCCTCCACCCGGACCAGCCGGGGGGAGGTTGCCCCACGCAGCCCGTGCCAGCCGTTGGTGGCCGGATTGACGCGCATTCCGGCCAGCTTGTGCATCGGCGCTGCCAGTTCGGCCAGGGTCGGATAGAGCACGGGATCGGCCAAGAACAGGTGCTCACCGGACGGCGCCGTCCACACCCGGGGGAGCTGCGGCGCGTGCATCACCTGCAACAGATCCTCGGGTGGCGACTTCCACGCATTGGGGAGCTGCAGGCTTTCGTCGAGTGTTCCCGCGAGGGCTGCCGCTTGCTCGGTCGCCGGGTCGACGGACTGGCTGTCGCAGCTTACCAGGAGGAACGGGATCAGGATCGCGAGGATGGCGTGTCGCAGGCGCATGGTACTCCTCCCTGTGGAGTCTCCCCGGGGGACGGGGAGCGGTGGCGGTGCTGAGGCGCGACCCGCACGTGAGGCTTCGGCACCTGCACCCGGAAGATGAGGCCGATCCGTAGGGCAGGCTCGAACCTCAGATGGCGGTCATCGGATGATGGGCGAGGCTATCCGAAACCGCAACGCGGGCGGTACTCAGGCATGAGTAGCGTCTGCAAATCGACGGTCCCAAAACCGGCCCTCGGGACATCCGGAAGGGCGTCGAGTTCCGTATTCGGAATCATTTGTGCCGGGCGGGCTTCTAGTTCCGAATACGGAACTAGCGAGGCCAATGCCAAGGTCCAGTTCCGAAAAGGGAACTATTCAATCACACTGCTGTATTGGTTCCCTATTGGGAACTCAGTCACATCGAAGTCAGCCACCGTCCTGGGAACCCTATATGGAAAACGGAACATGAGGATTGAAACGTTGAAACGCATCGAGACCTTGGACGATCTAGGGGCGGCATTGCGCCAGGCCCGGAAGGCCGCCGGTCTCACACTCACCCAAGCCGCCCATAGCATGGGGGTGGGACGCCGCCTCTTAACAGAACTCGAGAACGGCAATCGAAACGCAGGGATCGAGTCTGTTCTTCGCATCGTTCAACTCCTGGGCTTGGATCTCTTCGTGGAACGTCGCGGCCAGTCGCTGTGGCCGACCTCACCGCGGTCACATTCCCGAGACACTGATGCTTGACGTCTACTTGTTTGAGGAACACGTCGGACGCCTATGGGAAGACGAGTCACTCGGGATTCTGTTCCAATACGGGGACCGTGCTCTCGCGGAGCCTGAGCGGTACCGCCTTTCTGTGAGTCTTCCGGTGCGTGAAGAAGTCTACCAGCGCCCAGGACGGAACTTCTTCGAGAACCTCTTGCCGGAGGGAGACGCCCGGGAAGCGCTGGCGGCGGCCACGAAATTCGATCGCAGCGATGTAGCCGGCCTTCTCGGAGAAGTGGGCGGCGAATGCGCAGGCGCCGTTTCCCTATGGCCTCCCAACTCGCACCCCCCCGACGCAGGAGCTTGGTCGTATCAAGACATCAATCTCACGGAGGTCGTGGGAGCGGTTGAGGGGCGGGCAGGTGATCGGTCCGCCAGCACGCTGAGTGCTCGGCAATCCCTCAGCGGTGTGCACAACAAGCTCGTCTTTTTGAGGAAGGCAGACCGCCTACTACTGCCAGCCGCGGGGGCCCCCGGTAACGTGATCGTTAAGCGCGCTCAGTCAGCATTTGACGGCATAAGCGCGAACGAGCTGGCGTGTCTGGGTCTGCTTGGGGCAACGGGAGCGCCAGTAGCGGAAGCGCGCCCGCTCGCGATCAACGACGATGTGCTGCTCGAGAGTCGCCGGTACGACCGGCATGAAAGCACGGACGGGGCTTTGCGTCGCCTTCACCAAGAGGACCTTTGCCAGGCGACCGGTCGATCGCCACGCCAGAAGTACCACGAACACGGAGGGCCGACGTTTGCCGATGTACAAACGATACTGCGGCGCAATAGCCTCTCTCCGCTCGAAGATCTCCAGCACCTCGTGCGCTGGACGTTTGTCAACTTCTTGGTGGGAAACTGCGACGGGCATGCGAAGAATCTCTCCCTTCTCTACGGAGACAAAGGGATCCGCCTCGCACCCTTCTACGACGTGGTATCAACCGACGTGTACGAGGGGCTCGACCGGACGTTCGCGCTTCATGTGGGCGGACGGAGCACCGCGCAGGCGTTCGATGCCTACGGCGTGCGGAAGTTCGCACGTAGCGTGGCTATGAATCCTAAGAAAGTGACGGAGTTGGGGGAGCAGACTGCGGACGCCGTGGAATCCGCGGCCCCCGACGTGTTTCACGGAGTGGCAGGACTGACTCGACATCCGCCGGTGCTCGACCGAATGAGTTCACTTGTGGCTAAGCGTATTGCGGAGCTGCGAGGAATTCTGACGGACGTCTGAGGGCGATCGTCTCGAAGGCCGTTCCACGGTTTCTCCCACAGCGCCCGGAGGGCGCAGCCATAACTGAATGACCGGGGTGGGGATCGGTCGAAGACCCTCCGAGGGCGCGAAGCGCCCGCAGGAGCCACCCACGACCTACGGATTAAAAGGCGGTCTCGAAACACCCCCAAACCCCGGAAATCCCGGGCCATTCCTGCCTTTCACCCCGGAAGTTCCGGGGTCTGAATCCTCCTAAGCCCGGAAGTTCCGGGGTCCGTTCGGGTGCAGATTCGGGTGCACCTCTGCCAAGTGGGTTTGGGTTCGCCAGTGCCGCGGAACGGGGCGTTACATTGCCGGCCGTTTTGGCCGCTCTCCTCCCCTCTCGCGCCAGAGCATCACCGCCACGAACCCGAATACCAAGACCACCACTAAGCTTGGCCACATAGGGATGACGGTCTCGTGGACGACGAACGCCCAACCGAAGACGAGGCGCAGCAAATGCCCCAGCGCGATGAACGCAAGGATGGCCGTGGCGATGGCTGTAAACGGCTTCATCTCGTATCTCCAATCATGGCGTCGTTCGCCCGCACACCCCCGCTCCCTCTTTCACCTCCCCGAAGGAGTCGTGGACGAGGATGAGGCTTCTCGTTTCTCGCTTCAAGTCCCTTGCCGCCGCGGGAGTGCGGTGCGAAGGTTGTCGTCACGCGGAGCGTCAGGGACTTCCGCGGATCGGAACATGAGCCTTTTCGCGGTCGGGCCCACGTGTATGGTGCGTGTCCAAGGAGGGGCCATGAATCCGTCGAGAGAGCGTTACTACAAGGGACTCTTCCTGGCCGCGAGCGTGTATGATCTCGGACTCGGGATCATCTTCACGTTCTTCTACAAGCCGGCGTTCGATCTCCTGGGCGTGACCCCGCCGGGCGGTGGATACGTTCCGCTGCTTGGGGCGTTCCTGTTCGTGATCGGCGTCGCGTACTTCCTGATCTACCGTGGGGACCTCTACCGAAACCGGGACCTGATCATCGTGGGCGCGCTGTACAAGCTTGCGTACAGCTCCATCGCCTTCGTCTTCTGGGCGATCGGCGATGTGCCACACGTGGTCTTCGCCGCGTTGTTCGGCATCATCGACGCAGTGTTCCTGGTCCTGATGATCGAGTGCCTCATGTACCTCAATAGGTCGGCCGGCGGGAGCGTGGGGACTGAGGCGGGAGCTGCGAGGTAACCACGGCTCCGGATTCGTAGGCCTACCCGAGCCAGCCCAGCAGCACGAGCAGTAAGCCGCTGAGGATCAGCACGATGTGAATCGCGATCAATGTCCACCGACGCGACGACGAGGGATCGCCGAGAGAAGCGGGTACCGGGAGCCACCGATACCAGAACCACGCCCCCAGAACGGCTCCGAACAGAACGCCACCGGTGATCAGCATCCAGCCGAGCCTCGCCGGACCCTCGGCAGGGAGCGCCGTGGCGCAGATACCGAGAAGTCCAAGGGTCACCAGGGTCGAGGGCACGATCACCAGCATCCGGATCTGCGGTCGCCAGAGGCTGCCGACGAGCACCGTCGGCATCGCGACCCATCCGGCTAGAAGCGAGTACCCAACCAGCGGGTGTGCCTCGAGCGAGTAGGTCTCGATCCCCCAGATCGCGCCCAGCGCCACCGCACTCACCAACGAGAGCCGGCGGACCCGGCCGAGGAAGCCCGGGTCATTCGACATCTCGATCCCGCGATGTCCCCACCAGGTGGTACTCACGGGCCCTCCGACTGTCTATCGACCACGGACGAGACCGCGGGATTCGTTCTTCGACCCCACCGCCACTGATCCTTGAACCCCCGCCTGCGCCGCGCGGTTGCCTCGTCCGAGTAGAGACGTCGGCCAAGCTCTACGAGGCCACGCTCCAGATCTTCGACCGTCATGTGCAGGGGCCGGAAATTGACGTCGAAGAGGGTGCACTTGTCCCATCCCTCTTCATTGATCAGGCGGCCCTCGCGTCGCAACCGCTCGTAGAGAGGAGTCCCGGGGAACGCCGTCTGGACAGTGATCTGCACGTCGAAAGGCAGGGTCTCCTCGACGAGCTCCTCCACGGCGTCGAAGACCTCGGGCCCGTCGCCGTCCAGGCCCAGCACAAAGCACGCATTGACCCGAATCCCGTGCGACTGGACACGTTCGACCGCCTCTCGGTAGGAGCTGATGCGGCCGTGTTTCCAGTTGCGTCTCAGCTCGATGCCATCCAATCCCGCCGTGCTCGGGCTCTCGAACCCGATGAGGACCTCCGCGCATCCTGCCTGGCTCATCATTGCCAGCAGGGTTGGATCACCTAATCTCGGCGACGACGTTGTCGACGGGTTTCAGCTTGTAGCGCGACGTCAGCAGGATAGAGCTGGCGCAGAATTCGCAGCGCCATGGGCAGCCTCGGCTGGTCTGGACAGTAAGCCGGTTGTAGCGACCGGGGTCGAGCAGGTCGAACCGCGGGACCGGCGCCCCAGCGAGATCGAACTCATCACCGGTCGAGTCATAGATCTTCTCGGCTCGCCCGGCATCGATGTCCTGCAGCAGCCGGGGCCAGCCGACTTCCCCTTCGCCGACCACCACGACGTCACAATGCCGAAGGGCTTCGTCGGGGCAAGCGGTCACATGAAGCCCCCCGATCACGGTTCTGACCCCTTCGGCACGGTACCGGTCGGCCAGCGCGTAGGCTTCATTGATTTGTGCCGCCAACGCCGAGATGGCCGCCAGGTCACACGCCGGCAACTCGCCAAGCTCCTGGATGTCCTCGACCTCGTGGTAGGACAGCTCGTGACGGGCCGGCGTCAGCGCAGCGAGGGTCAGGAGCGAAAGGCTGGGAAGCGACGCCACCGCCCGACCCCGCTCTACGAAGCCCGGGAGGGTCATCCCCAATTCCAGAAGCTCGGGGTTGTAGGTGCGGATTCCGCTCATCGCGATCAGGGCAATCTTCATCTGGCTACTTCTACCCCCGAACCCCGTGACGTCCCTCGTATGGCGAATGCCAATGCCCACTAACCGGTGTGGGCAGCCGGCGGAGCCGTGGCGTGCATCGCCGAGTCCTCCTTGCGAGCCAGTCGCTGGCCGGCCGCGACGTTGACGCGCGTAAGGAGGGCAGCCCCGACCGTGAAGAACACGACGAGCGACAGGATGCCCCAACGGCTCGTGCCCATCGCCTGACCCACCGCCGCAAAGACCAGCGGACCGGCGATGCCCGCGAACTTCGAGCTCACGCTGTAGAAGCCGAAGAACTCCGTGGATCGACCAACCGGGATCATGCTGGCATACAGCGAGCGACTCAGGCCCTGAATGCCCCCTTGAACCATGCCCACCCCGACCGCGAGCGCCCAGAACTGCCAGGCTTCGCTCATGAAGAAGCCGAAGGCGGAGATCCCGGAGTAAATCGCCAGACAGACGAAGATGCCGCTCCTGGCGCTCACACGGGCGGCGAATTGCCCGAACGCGAATGTGAACGGGATGCCGACGAACTGGAGGACGAGAATAGCGCCGATCACGTGGGCCCAGGGGATCCCCATCTCCTCGCCGTAGATGGCCCCCATCTTGAGAATCGTGCCCACCCCATCGTTGTAGATGAGGAAGGCCAACAGGAAGAGGAAGAGATCCGGATGCCGCCGGATCTCCTTCAGCGTGGCCACGACGCGGGAGAATCCAACCGTGGCCGGGTTGAGACCGACCGCCTCCCCTGTAACGAGTCGCCGGTCGGGCTCCCGGACCTTACGGAATAACGGTAGTGAGAAGAGG
>JBDHFY010000120.1:0-21306 GCA_039590195.1 Gemmatimonadota bacterium
ACGAAGAAGCGGTCACTGAAGATGCGCGTCTGCGTATAGCACGGGGCTCTGATAAACAAGTGCCCGCCGGGTACCATTGCCTGATGGAAGTTTTGTAGAATCCGCTTCTTGTGAGCGCAGTATTGTAGAGAATCGACGGCACAAATCAAGTCGAAGCGGCTCGCGTCGGCGATGTCCACATGATCAACGACGTTGGCGTTGAGATTGGTGAACTTCGCATCCTTAGCGACCCGCCGAAGCTCCTCGATATAGGCTGCATTGGCGTCAGTGGCCGTGATTTCAGCCGTTGGGTGAGCCTCGGCGAGGTATAGTGCGTAGCTCCCCACGCCACATCCCGCATCCAAAACGCTCTTGAAGGTTATCCCGTACCGTCTGAGTACCTTCTTGAACATCAGACTTCGCGCAAATCCACCGATCTGCGTGTACCCGACAATGCGGCTGTACCATCGGCCCACCGCGCCGAGTTGGGCCAACGTCCCGCCGGAAGCCTGCCACTTGCCGAAGCGTGCCACTATGTCCTCTGTGGCGTCATCAACGGGGGTCCCTGCGCGTCGTTCGACATACGATAACACGAAAGCAGTCTCGAGCCTCCCTCCCCTAGCATACCCCATGTGTTCGGCCTGTGGAGCCACGGCGGCGACGTGCTGCGGTCGCCGCTGGGCGGTGGCGACTCTAGTTGACTTTGGTCTGATACTGATTGTTCCGCCACATCCGCACTACGTTACCGTCATTGCCGATCTCGAAGGTGATTTCCTCTCCGAGTTCTCCGTCATCCCGAATCCGCTGGAACCGGTGCTCCCCAACGTGTTTCAGCTTGGTGAGGGAAGTGAGCGGGTTTTCGGTCGGTAGAGAAAGCGTGGAGAGCTTGCCCTGCCAAACGATGACCTGGGATTCACCGCCGAGGGGGCGCTCGTAACGACCGGTGTACTTGCGCAACTCTGCATCATCCGCTTTGCCTTCGCCGGGTGATTCCAACGCCTCGGCGATTGCCGGCGCAACCACCTCGTACGCCGTTCGCGTGTACAATCCTGTATTCACCCCCTGAGCGTTGGTCATGAAGATGGCAGCAATTTGCTCCTGCGGACGCAAGAGCAGTTGGGTGCGGTATCCCGGGCAGCTACCCCCGTGTCCCACGAACGTCTTGTCGTCGCTGCGCCAGAGCGAAAAACCGATCCCCCGCGTGGTGCGCCAGCCCGGATCCAGAAAGTGCACGCGCTGCATCTCGCGCAGCGTGTTTCTTGCGAGAACATCGTCGTCTCCGTGCTCGAGCAGTCGAAACTGCCATGAGGCAAACTTGGCCAGGTCCTCGACAGTCGATGCGTAACCGGCTGCCGGCGCTATGCCGTTGACCGTGTAGAAGTGCACGGTCGAGCGGGTGCCGTCGCGCCGGAACGAGCCGTAGCCGGTGGCGAGCTGTCCACCTTTGTGCTCTTCCGGGATCTCGGGCGAGGTGTCGTCCATGCCGAGGGGATCGAGGATGTGACTCTGCACGTACTCGGCGTACGGCCGACCGGAGACCTGCGTGACGATCTCACCAGCCATGGTCAGTGCGAGATTCGAATACTGGTAATACGTACTGGCTGGATAGAGGGTCTCCTGACGCGAGAGATGTTCGATCACCTTTTCCCGCGGCGGGAAGGAAGCCTCGGTCCAGTACGGAAAGTCCGCCTCCCGTGGCAAGCCGGATGAGTGGGTGAGCAGACCTTCGACAGTAATCGGCGGGGCACCATCATATGTCTTTTGGATGGTAAACCAGGGCAGGTGATCGGCGACCGGATCATCGAGCCGTAGGTGGCCCCGGTCGCGAAGCTGCATCACCCCGATGCTGGTAAAGAGCTTGGATATTGAACAGATGCTGTAGATCGTGCTCGGCGTCGCCGGCGCCATGCGCTCCACGTCGGCGTAGCCGAATCCCTTGCTCCAGAGGAGCGTCTGGTCGTGCACGACACCTATGGAAATACCCGGAATCCGTTCATAGGCCAACTGCGCGTCCACCCACAGCTCTAGGAGATTCAGGGCAGATGAGACGCGGGGATCTTCTCTGAGGGATTGCGCCGGTGCGGTCAGCGGGATCGCGAGGGCCAGCGCGAGAGCCGCGACAGTGAGTCTCTTCATGGGTGCGCCTCCTGGAGACGGTTCCCGGTGAGGTCGAGTAGAGAGGCCAGGAATCTGGATCAACTCCCCAAGTATACGCAGTGGGCTCGCGGTGTCGAGCTAGGGCGGTAAGGCGGGGGCAGATGGGGCAGAGGGGGCAGAGGGGGCAGGTGGGGCAGCGGGAAAGGGCCGCGCCTGGGCGGATCCCGGGCACTCTCGCCCTGTGGATCCGCCCGGCGCGGTGCGCTCTATTTCACGGCAGCATGTGCACCGGCGGCCTCGATGGCCTGTTCCGGCGTCACGATGGGGCCGTACTTCTCTTTCAGCGCTTCGAGCCCGCTGCTCCACTCGTCGTAGACCTGGAACAGCTTCTCGGGAAGATTCTTCTCCTTGCCGAACGCCCCGCGCTGCAGCTCGATACGTGCCAGAATGGTGTCGACGTAGATCGAGAACTGCTTGTCGTACAGCTCGCGCGAGTACTCCTTGCCGATGATCGAGGAGAACAGCTCCTTGAGGTCCTCGTACATCGGGATGAACCCAACGGGGGTGTCGATGGCGTCCACCTCTCCGTGGGCGCACTTGGCCAACCAGCTGAGCCAGACCTTGACATCGCGCTTCTCACCCAGCAGTTGCTTGCCCTCGCCGCCGCGGGCCTCGTGAGTCAGGAAGTAGTTGAGACCGGCGAGGATCGGGCGGCCGGCGTCGGTGAACTTGGGATGGTTGAAGAACGTGAACTGGGTCTTCATGTAATCAGACAGCGGTCCGGGGATGAACGGAGCGTTGGCCCACGGCTGACGCTTGACACCGGTGGCGCCCACCTCGGTGGCGGTCGCCGCCGACACGATCGAAGCGCCGATGACCACGCCGTGATCCGGCGTCTTGCCGACGTACACCGGCGGCATCGTGTCCGCGTCGCGGCCGCTGTAAGTGATCACCTTGAGCGGCACGCCCTTGGGCGACTGGCCGAACTCCGCATTGAAGTTCTCGATCGCCTCGCAGCGCAGCGTGCAGCGGGAGTTGGGGTGCGAGATGGGGATCTCCTTCCCCTTGGCGTCCTTCTTGCCCTTGAACCACTCGCCCTGGAAGTTGAAGCCCTTGGCAGGGTGCTCCTCACCGTTGTTGGTCCAGTGTGGCACCTTCTTGTCGTCGATGAGGACGTTGGACCAGATCACCTCGGTGCCCGGCTCGCGCAGGCACTTCATCAGGTACGGGTCCCCCTCGCGGTTTACGTCGGCCACGATGCCGAAGATGCCGTTCTCCGGGTTGATCGCGCGCATGGTGCCGTCCGCGGCGATCCACATCTGCGCCAGGTCGTCACCCACGAAGTCGGTGCCCGCCATGGCGGTCGTCGTCTTGCCGCAGCCGCTGGGCGCGGCGCCCGCGATCCAGGTGATGCGGCCGCCGTCGCCCTTCATACCCGTGATGAACATGTGTTCGGAAAGCTCCGTGCCGCCGCCGTAGTAGTTGGCCAGGTCCACGGCGAAGCGGTGGTTGCCCTTCTTGAGCAACAGGGTGTTGCCCGCATAGGTGCAGTACGTGGCGAAGGTCGTGAGCCAGCTGCGGTCCATGAAGACCCGCGCGTTGGCCAGATCCTCGGGCCGGTTGAGACCCTCGCTATGCACGTTGGTCAGGAACAGCCCGGATTTCTTCACCTGCTCGTCGAATTTGTCGTAGACGTGCCGGTAGAGGATGTCACCGCTGTGCATGACGTAGGTGGAGGAGGAGATTTCCAGCGCCGGCAGCGCGAGCTTCGCACCGGCCGGACCGCGGGAAAAGAAGCCGACGAACATCGTCTTGCCCTTCATGATCCCGCTCATGTTCTCCTTGACGTAGGCCGACGCCTCGTTGCGAGGCATCTTCTTGGCCAGAACGCTCGTCTCCTCGCCGTCGTTGACGATGTAAAATGTTCGATCCACGATGCGTCCCTGCTCCTCGGGAAGGTCGAAATGGATCGTGTGATCGGGCATTGTAAGGGGTGCTTCCTCGCCCTTCGCGATGCTCAGCTGTCGGATCTTCTTCATGTCCTCCGGGGAGCCGGTGGTGACCATCACCGCGTCCGGCTGGCAGAGAGAGATTGCGTTTGCGATTTTGAGGAGTGCCTCCTCGGTCTTGATTTTGTCCAGTTTGGCGAGATTGGCCGCATCCAGCTTGGCTTGGAAGAGCTTTCTCGCTTCGTCTATGGATTTGATCCCCCCGGACTCGGTGAGGATATCGACTCCCGCCTTCAACTCGAGCATATCGGTCTCCTTTGCGCACGCCCTCGTCTCACCGCCTCGGCGGGAGGACGTTGGGCTCGCAGGTTTTGCGAAAGGACAGGTACTTCAGACCTGCACAATGTAGGAATGTCGATCCCAAATATAGGAATTGCAATCCGCCCATGCTGTAGACACCTCAATCCGCCCATGCCAAGTATCACCAGGGACTTCCGAGGTGTCCAGCGGCAGGGACAAAGTCCGCTGGCCGCGTCGAGCCGGCGTGGAAGTGGCTCCCCCAGGTCTCGCATCTAGCGTTCTCCCTCCGCCGCCGCTTGCCTGTTTTCGCGGCCCGCGCGCTCGCCCCAATGGGCCCGAAAGCCCCCATTTGGCGGGCGTCAGGTGACGGGAAAGAACCCCATCTTCTCGCGGCAGGCTTCGTGGTCCTCGTGCATGCAGTGGGAGAGGTGATTCTTGGCTGGGTTGTCCGGACTCGGGATCTACAGGAAGTGTCGTTCCGATCGATACGGTGTCGCATCCATCGTTGTCAATGTCGCGGCAGCCCTACTCGGAGTGTTACTCGATCGCCTCGTATACGGACGCCGCGATCTTGATGACGTAGTACTCCTCGCCCTTGATGTAGCCGTACTTGATGTGCACCTCTCCCTTGTCCAAAACCAGCTCGCCCACCGGCGGCACCACGGCCCGCCCCTCCGAGTACGCCACGAAGTCCTCCTCGATCGCGGGGAGCAGATCCAGCGACGTCAGAGCTTCCTTCATCTATTCGAGTGTAATTGTCCTCACGTTAGCTCCGCTGCTTTGAGATACCCGCGGCCAGTGTCTCCGATCAGTCATTGAATCCCTCGACGAGCGCCTGTGTGCGATCCAGTGCCGTCGTCAGGTAGTCGCGCGGCAGGCCAAAACTCATCCGCAGGTGACGGTCGATGCCAAAGTGGTCGCCGGGTACTATGAGCACGCTCTTCTCTTCGCGCAGACGATCGGTGAGTTGCGTCGAGTTGATGTCGACGTGATAGCGAACGAACGCGATAGCGGCGGCTTGCGGCGGTGTCATGCTGAACACCTCGGAGTTGCTGTTCATCCACTCTTGCAACATGGAGAAGCCATTGCGTATGTAATCCCGGGTTCGCCGGATGAGGCGCGGCCGCACCCGCGGCGACAGCGCGATGGCGGCGAGGTGGTTCGACAGCATGGTGGCGGAGAGCGACGTGTATTCGTGCCGCGCCCAGATGTCGTCCACCGTCTTGGGGGGACCGACGACCCAGCCGACGCGCAGCCCCGGCAGGCCGTACGCTTTGCTCGTGCTGTTTGTGGCGATCACTTTGTCATAGCGACCATAGAAGGACGGTGTCTCCTCATCGGTCTCCCGTTCGGCTCCGGCGTATACTTCGTCCGCAAGTATCCACGCGCCGGACCGCGCGGCCGCCGCGACGATGGCGCTCATCTCCGAGTCGGTCAGGATGTGTCCGGTAGGGTTATTCGGGTTGCACACGGCGATGAGCTTGGTATTGGCTGTCACGGCTCTGTCGAGCTCGTCGACGTCGAGTGACCAGCCGGCATCACCGCAGAGGCTGAAGGTCTTCAGCTTCAGGCCGTGGTTCTTTGCCAAACCCCACACCTGCATGTAGTTGGGAAGCATGACGGCGATTTCATCGCCGGGAGACAGCAGCGCGCGCACCGCATTGTAGTTGGCCTCGATCGCGCCGGTCGTCACCAAGACGTTGTCCGGACCGGCATCCGTGTAGAGCGCAGCGATGTTCTCGCGCAGCTCGGGGATACCATTCGCGTGCGCGTAGTTGAGTTCGGTGGCAAGGAGTCGTTCGACGGCGCCGGGCTCGTCCTCCAACAGCTCGCTCAGCAGCAAAGGGTGCACGCCACTCTCAGACAGGTTGTAGTCGACTTCCTGTTCAAACTTTGACATCCAGCGTTCCATGACGAACGGCTGAAACGGGTTCATCGAAAGAGCCTCCTTGTGTGGAACCACCGCCTCTGACGAGTGCGTCATCTCATGATCTCCCCATAAGCCACCTGATCCTCGTACATGCGGTGGAAGACCAGGTACTTGCGGTCGTGGTATCGGGCGACATCGCCGCCGGCGGGCTCGACGACCTGATGGGCTGCGCTCATGGCACCCATGGCCGTCACCAGCGACGGGTGGTCTCCGGCTGCCACGGCGCCCATCATCGCCGACCCCAACAGCACTGCTTCGGGCTCCCTGGGGAGGGCGATGCGGCAACCCGTGATGTCGGCGTGCTCGCGCACGAACACGGTGTTCTTGGTGTCGCCGCCGCAGGCTATCAGTGTGCGGATGCGGTAGCCCGCCTTGTTCATCTCCTCCAGGATGTGTCGCGTGCCGTGGGCGATGGCCTGGATGGTTGCGAGGTAGAGCAACGCCAGCGCGTCGACGGAATCGGAGAGCTTGAGCCCCGAGACCATCCCGCGCAGCGTGGGGTTTGCCCTCGGGCTGCGGTTGCCGTGGAAGTAGGGCAGCACGTGGAGCTCTTCGGTGAGTGCGGCAGGGAATGTGCACTCGGAAGACAGGGCATCGAGACGGCCGTTGAGCAGGGCTAAGACCGTGGTGCTGCGGCGTTCGGCCTCTTCCTTCAGTTCCGCGGCGCGGGCGTGGGAATCCACCACGTGGTCGATGAGCGCACCGGTGGCGGACTGCCCCCCCTCGGTGAGCCAGAATCCCGGCACCATAGCCGCGTAGTAGGGTCCCCAGATTCCCGGGATGAATCTGGGCTCCCTGGAGACCGCCATGTGGCAGCTCGAGGTGCCGCCGATGAGGGCCAGGCGCTCGTCGAGCTCCCCCTCTCCAGGCATCTTCCCGTCAATCGGAGTGCCGAGCAATCCCAGTCCTCCGGCGTGGGCGTCGATGATGGAGACGGCTACGGGAATCCCGGGCTGCAAACCCAACTCGGCGGCCGACCGCTCCGAGAGTATACCGACCCGCTCGCCGATCGGCCGCACGCGCCGTCCAATGCGCTCGAAGCCATCCTCTACCAGGTCGGCGAGACCGACCTGCTCGAAGAAGCTCGCGTCCCACCGCCCGGGTTCACCGTCGGGACCGGACTCGTGGCCCCCCCCTGATAGGTCCACTTGCACACAGTCGTGCACATGGAGCGAGTGTCGATTCCCGTGGCGCGGTAACTCAAGAAGTCGGGAAGGTCGAAGAACCTGGCCGCGCGCTTCCAGGTGTCGGGCATGTGCTCCTTGAGCCACAGGAGCTTGGGCGGTTCCATCTCGGGTGAGATGATTCCGCCCACGTACCGCAGCACTTCGTGTTGCGTGGCAGTGATGCGCGCGGCCTGGTCCACAGCGCGGTGGTCCATCCACACGATGACGTTTTGGCGGTCGTCGCCGCTGGGGCTGACGGTGAGTGGTGCGTCGCCCGCACCGAGCGCGACGAGCGAGCAGGTGGCATCGAAGCCGATGCCGCGGATCTGCCTGCCCTCGAGTTCCGCCTCAGCCAGGGCCGCCCGGACCGCCCTGCCACATGCCTGCCAGATGTCGTCGGACGATTGCTCGACGAAGTCTTCCTGCGGGCGCCAAATCTGAATGGGCTCCACACCCATCCCGCGCATGGTGCCCGATGCGTCAAAGATGCCGGCGCGCGCGCTGCCCGTGCCGACGTCGATTCCCAGATAGAAATTGTCTTCCATGGCTCACGGCCCCGGTGATGCTTATCGCAAGTTAGGCCATTCCCCACCTAGTTGCGGAGCATGCGAGTGGGTAACTCCGCGTGCTGAGGTTCGCGTTTCCTGCAGACATCCCAAGGCGTTCTGCCACTCACCAACCCGCGCTGCGCTACCCACGCGCATGCTCCGCCTAGCGCAGAAGGCTGCATGGACATCGAGGTACGGCGATACAGTGGAAATTGAGTTTCAAAGTATCACCTTCCGCCTTTCCGCCCTACCGCATGTCCTGAGGAGGACGCCGCGCCCTTCGAGACGCCGTGCTGCGCCTGTCCTGAGCGCAGTCGAAGGGCACGGCTCCTCAGGACGGCGGCAGGCGTCCGTCTCGAAGGACCTTACCGCCCGTACCTGCGCTTCCCAATACTCTCACCCGGAACCCGAGCTCCTGCGACAGCGCCACCATCTCCTCGAAAATGTCACCATAGGCCACCGCCACGTGATTCGACATGTAGTGTGCCATCAGTGTGTCCCGGCTCATGCCCAGATCGGCGGCCATGAACGGCCACTGCCGAGTGGTGCCCTCCCACCAGGAGTCGCGCTTCTCGGGCGGAAGCTTCACGACCTCACCCCGGCCAATATCCATCCACAGTTCGTCGTCCCTGATGAAACAGCGCGACCACGTCACTTCTCCCGGCAGGCTCTCGCCGGCGAACGTGCCTCCCGGGATGGGGAAGTACAGACTTGGTTGACGATAGCTGTGGACGCCCTCGAGCGTGTCGGGATGATGATTGAACGGGTAAGCGCTGCTCGAGCCCGAGTTGAGCAGGACCCACACGAACCGGCCGTCGTGCATTCCGCCCCAGCGCACGTCGTGGAACATCACGGCCTGGTGCAAGCCCTTGGCCTTGAGCAGGCGCTTCATCATCTCCATGGGTACGGCATTGCCTTGATCTGCTTCGGTGGCGCACACGACTGTGTCGCCATTCGACTCCGGCCGGCACGTCGAATTGAAAAGTCCCTCGGCAAAATCCGAGGGGGGGCGTAGGGGCAGCAATCCCAATTGGTACTGCCACCCCATGCAATCGGCCTTGTACTCGTCCAGCAGATCCGCCACGGACAGATAGTCGCGCAGCTGCTCGCGCGTGGCGTCCTGAGTGAAGTCCCCGGCGTCCTTCTCGCCCCAGTGAAAGGTCACGCCGCGCTCTTTGACGAACCCCATGGCGGCGTCCAGGCGTGCCTCGTCGATGTCGTAACCGCGGTGGATGATCCACGCCTGATCGACTTTGTGTTCGGTGAAGCCGTGGGGGTTGAGCAGTCGCGGGCCGAAGTAGCCGTTGATCATGCCCATCGACGTGTCGCCCAGCATGAGGATGAGCGCGCGGCGGTCTCGAAATTGTTGCGCCACCTGGCGCGCGAGCTTGGCAGCCTGGGCCGACACCGGGGCTGTGTATGCAATGTCCTGCTCGCCGTAGGCGATGCGCCCGGAGGAACACCACTCGTCGAGGCGGGCCATGAACGTGTCGTCCGTGGTCCAATCCCGAGCATCGGTCCACACCCGCGAGAACTTCCTGCCCAGACTTTCCAGGCACGCGCCCGTGTTGAGGAGCCCAACCAGGCCAGGCCACTGGCCTGAAAAGTTACTCGCGAGTAAGAGCGGGTTGTCTTTCCCCACCACGCCCTCCGTGGTGTGCGGCCCATAGAACCAATGCACGCAGATTCCGATCATCGGGTCTTGGATCGGCCCAAGCTTCTCGATCGCGTGATGGGGTTTCGAAAGGAACCCTTCTATTAGATAGGGTTCCTTACCGAGCTTCTTGAGGGCCGCCTCCATCTGCCGGGTGGCCTCGGTCATGTTCGGCAGGGCGAGTTCGTTGGGCACGTCGCGCCCGTCACCCGGCCAGAACAGAGCGATTTGCTGTTTCAAAGTCTTCTCCTCCCGGATCTCTCTACTGGATCGGCTCGCCGCCAGTGTCGACGTTCTCCTCGGTGAACAGCCGGGTACCGAGGACGATGTGCTTCGGAACCTCCTCGCCGCGCAGAATCGCCAGGGCCGTCTCGATGGCCTCGTCGCCTCCGGTGGGGTAGAGGAAGGTTGCGTCGAGGATGCCCTGCCTGACGTACTGCAACCCTTCGTGGGGTAGGGCATCGATCCCCACGAACCTGATGTTCTCCTGTCTCCCGACGGACCGCGCCGCAAGCCAGGCGCCGTGGCCGCCGGGATCGTTGTGGGCGTAGACCACGTCTATCTCGGGCGATGTCGCGAGCGCGGACTCCATCTCCCTGCGGGCGTTGGGCTCGAGCCACTGCATCTCGCCGGTGAAGACGATCTCCAGCCCGGGATTTCGGTCCAGCTCCAGCCCCTCGAGGAATCCCTGGTTGCGGTCCTGTCCGGGAGTCGAGGTCATGAGACCCTTGAGCTCAACGATCTTTCCCCTGCCGCCCAGCGTTTCCCGGATCCACTTGCCGGCTTCGCGGCCGATCCGCACGTTGTCGGCTCCAATGAAAGTGGTGAACTGATCGCCGTGCACGGCGCGGTCGAGGACGATCACCGGTATTCCCCTCTGGTAGGCCTCGGCAACCGGTCTCGTGAGCGGTGCGGCTTCCTTGGGGCTGATGATGATCAAGTCCACGCCCTGCTCGACGAACTCCTCCACCTGCGCCCGCTGCACCAACGACTCGTTCTGTGCGTCCTTGAAGATCACCCTGAGATTGGCATGCTCGGCCGCAGCGGCTCTGACGTCGGCGTCCATCTGGACGCGCCAGGGCTCGCCGAGGTTGGCCTGGCTCATGCCGATGATCCAGGGATCTTCGGGCGTGCCGGCGTGCCCTTCACGCGGCGCCGAACTACAGGCGCTCACGGCGAGAAGGCAGGCGACGCTGGAAGCGATAAAGCGAAGCAACATGTTTGGCTTTCCTTATTACTTAGCGCGCTGGAACAGGACGGCGCAGATGATGATTGCACCAGTCAGCATGAGGCGGGTGGCCTCGGGCGCGGCATTGAGTGACAGGATTTTCTGAAGATAGCCGATGGTCAGGACTCCGATTAGGGTCAGCACGACGCTGCCCTTTCCCCCTGCCAGCGTGGTGCCGCCGATGACCACCATGGCAATGGCGTCGAGTTCGTAGGCCATTCCGGTCTCGGGGTCTCCGTGCGTTTCCTGAGCGGCTTGACAGATTCCGGCCACCGCCGCGAAGAGTCCAGAGAGTGCGTAGGCCGCGATCAGAGTCCGGCGGACCGGAACGCCCGAGAGCCGGGCGGCTTCCAGGTTGCTACCCACCGCGTAGATGTGCCGTCCGAGGCGCAGCCGCGACAGCACGATCCACGTGACGAGAACACACGCCAGGAAGATGAGTGTCACGATGGAGACGTTTCCCCAGAGGATCCTGCTGTCGATGATCTCAAAGATGGGAGGATGATCGACGAGGTAGGAGCTGCCGTCGTCCGGCGTCACGTAGTTCGTGATCTTCGTGCCTCCGGAGATCACCTTCGCCAATCCACGGGCGAAGACCATCATCGCGAGCGTCACGATGAAGGGTTGGATCCGCATACGGGCGACCAGGGCGCCGGAGACCGAGCCGAGGGCCGTGCCGACGACCAACACCATCGGAACGGCAAACACAGCGGGCCAGCCGAGCGGTAGTGTGAACAGAGCAAAGAACACGGCGGCCAGCGCCAGCACACTGCTTGCCTGCGGTGATGATCACCACGGTCATGCCGCACGCCAGCATGCCGAAGACCGACACCTGCCGCAGCATGTCCCGATGGATGCTCCATCTGAAGAAGGCTCCGTCGGCGTTGAAGGCGCAGCCGATGGCGATCATGAGCAGCAGAGCCAAGAGCGCCCGCGCGATCGGCGTAGTCAGCCATTGCTGTAGCTCATCACGCGATGCCGCGCTCACGCCAGATCTCCGCGCTGAGTTTGGAGCGATTCTCCCATAGCCGCCGCCAGAATATCGTCCTTGAAGGCCGTCTCGCGCGTAAATTCGCCGGCGATTCGTCCCCGGTGCATCACCAGGATCCGCTCACTCAGTGCCAGGAGCTCGTCCATCTCCGAGGTGATGAGCAGGATGGAAATGCCCTCCGCAATCCACTGGCACATGAGTTCATAGATGTCTGCCTTGGCCCCGACATCGACTCCCCGCGTCGGCTCGTCGAGGAGGAGGACGCGCGGTTGCGCCAGCAGGCAGCGCGCGAGGTAAACCTTCTGTTGGTTGCCCCCGGAGAGAATGCGCACCGGGGCATCGAGAGATGGGGCGCTCAGCCGAAATCCCCGTGTCAGGTCTTGCACCGCCTCTTTTCGTCTTCTCTTCGTACCCATCCTGCGTGGTTACAGAACCGGGAGAGGCTGGCGAGGCTCGCGTTGTGGGTCACTTGCAGATCCGGCGCGAGGCCCGATGCCTTGCGGTCGTTTGTCAGCAGCACGAGGCCACGCTGGACGGATTCGCGGGGACCGCGGATCGGAAACGGTTCCCCGCCGAGGCGGACGCGTCCGGTGACGCGGCCCCCGAGGGCGCCGAACAGGGCGTGTAACACCTCACTCGTTCCCGAGCCCTGGAGTCCGGCGAGCCCCAGGATCTCCCCTCGGCGTAGAGTCAATGAGACGCCGTCGACTACGAAGCGTCCTCTGATCTCGGCGTGGGCTATGCGAAGGTCGTTTACCTGGAGGGCAGGAGGGGCAGATGGGGCAGCAGCGGCAGAAGGGGCAGTGGGGACAGTGGGGGCAGTGGGGGCGGTCCCGGTTGAACCAGCGCTCTCGACGTGGAGATCCCGGCCCACCATCCAATTCAAGAGCTTCTTGGGTGGGAGCTCGTCTGCCGAAGACGTGCCGACGAAGAGCTTCTTGGGTGGGAGCTCGTCTGCCGAAGACGTGCCGACGAGCCCGCCGTCGCGCAGCACCGTGATGCGGTCGGCCAGCCGGTAGATCTCTTCGATTCTGTGCGTGATGTACACGATGCCCCGGCCCCGCCGGCGCAGCTCCAAGATGCGCTCGAACAGGAAGCCGACCTCATGTTCGTTGAGAGCGCTCGTGGGCTCGTCGAGGATGAGCACGCTCGCGTCGCGGCCGAGGGCCCGGGCGATCTCCAGGAGCTGCTGGCTCGAGATGGGCAACTCCTCGACGAGGGTCCGCGGTGAGAGGTCGAGTTCCAGTTCCTCGAGGATGTGGGCGGCCTCCGATTCCTGGAGCGGGAAGTCAACTATGCCGAAGCGCTGAGCCACCTCGCGGCCCAAGAACAGGTTGTCGGAGACGCTCATCGAGGGCACGAGCGAGAGTTCCTGGTGAATGGTGGCGATACCGGCTTGCACGGCCTCCTTGGGATGGGCGAAGCGCTGCGGTTGCCCGCCCACATTGAGCTCGCCGGAGAAGTCGTCGTAGACGCCTGAGAGGATCTTGATGAGCGTGCTCTTGCCGGCCCCATTCTCGCCGGCCAGCACGTGCACTTCACCTGGCAGGACCTCGAAGTCGACTCCGTGCAGAACCTCCACCGGCCCGAAGGATTTGTGGATCCCGTGCATGGCCGCGATCGGATCGAGCCGGGCCGGATCGCTTGCGCCGCTCCCTCCCCCAGTCGCAATCGGTTCACCGCCGCTCGCGATCATTTTCTTTCTTCCGCCTCTCCGTCTCACCAGCAGATTGCCAAGGTTAAGGGAGGATATAAACCATGAACAAGCACTTCGCTATTGGCCTGATGGCCTCCTGTGTTCTCGCCCCGGCCACGATGTGGGCCCAGGGAGCCGATGGAACGCTGCTCGATCTGGCGCGCGTCAAAGACGATGTCAGATCCGAGCGCATCAGCAGCTTCGATCGCACAGGTGGAAACAACGATCGCTTCGAGAACATCCCGGATGGGGAGCGGCGTACGCTCTTCGAGGTGGAAGACGCCGGAATGATCAACCACATCTGGATCACCATTGCCCCGCCCCCGCCGGACCTGAGCCGCAACGACATCATCCTACGCATGTATTGGGACGGCAACGAGGCACCCAGAGTGGAGTCGCCCATCGGGGCATTTTTCGGCCAGGGGTGGGATGAGAGTTACAACTTTGCATCGTTGCCCCTTGCAGCCGGGCCGCGCGACGGGCGTGGTTGGTGAGTTATTTCGCCATGCCGTTCGCCGATGGCGCCCGCATCGAGATCGAAAACGACACCGGCCGCAACATCGACGCCTTCTATTACTATGTCGACTACGTCGAGCTGGACGCTCTCCCCGAAGACATGAGCCGCTTTCACGCCTGGTATAACCACGAGTTGACCGAGGCGTTGCCGGACGGCGAAAACGAGTGGGCCCTGTTGGGACCGCAGAGCCAGAACACGACAGGGTCTGCCAACTACCTCATTGCCGACATCGCGGGCAAAGGACATTTCGTCGGCGTCAACTACTACGTCCACTCGCCAAGCCCCATGTGGTACGGCGAGGGGGACGACATGATCTTCATTGACGGCGAGCCCTGGCCGCCTTCACTGCACGGCACCGGCACGGAGGATTACTTCAATACATCATGGTCGCCCAACACGCTCTTCAGCCATCCTTATTACGGTTACGCCCGCGTCAACAATGACATCGGTTGGTTGGGCCGGACGCATGTCTACCGCTTTCACATCACCGATCCGATCTATTTCGACGAGTCGCTCAGGTTCACCATTGAACACGGCCACAACAACAATCTGACACTCGACATGGCGACGGTGGCGTATTGGTACCAGACGGGACCGCACAAGCCATATCCGCCCATGCCTGACCGCGAGGCGCGCGCCCCGAAACCCTTCATTCGCCACATGGATATCCACCGCTGGCGGCACGAGTGGCGCAAGAGCATGGGGAATGATGCCAGGCTGTGGGGCAGGGAGGTGAGGCCGGAGTATTAAGTGGCAAAGAGCAGGCGGAGTAGCACCGGCCTTCGGTATCCTGTGATCCCAACGGAGTCCGGCTCTTGCCCCGGGGAGCTGAGGCAAACTCGGTGGTGACAAACAGGTGCAGCCTGGGCCCGCAAACTGGCACCGACACCGGCGAACACGTTCAGAGCGGTCCTCCCGTGGACGCGATGCGGGAGGAGTAAAGCCTGCCGGCGGGCGGTTTGCTCACTTTCACATGAAAGAATCGAGTTGTTCTTTGCGCGACGCGGCGGTGTAAGTCTGCCGCTTGCAACGCCCTGGAACGCCCCGGTCCGTGACCCCGCCGGCACCGCCTCGAGCCGTAGCAATTAGGAGTATTGCTAATGGCCTTTGTGCCATGGCTCACCGACACGTTTTGTGCGGTTTACGAGCTTAGCGCAGCGGCGGACGTAGCCCGGACCGTTCTCGGTATGCTGCCACAGCGTTCGAAGACCCCGGCTGCCTCCCACCTTGGACTGTATCCAAGACAGGGATTGACAGTGCCCGAGTGGCCTTTTCGTCATAACGACGCCATGTCTCGATCAGGTGCTGCCCCCAGTTGGGCGGCGGCCAGGATGAGTTCACGGTCACTGCCCAGCGGTTCCTTCCGCTCATCTGGATCTTACAGGTCCTCACACCTCATCGAGACGCCAACGGGCGATGTCTCGCCGTTCTTGCCCCTGCGGGTTGCGACGCCGGCCTCGGCACGGCTCTCCGGGAGACTGTCGGGATGACCGGCAATCCGTATGAGGGGTTTCTCCAGGAGTTCCTGCTCGATGCCAGGGAACGGGTGGGACAGGTGGAGGAGGGGCTCCTCGCATTCGGTTCGGCGGGTGCGGAAGATCGCCAGTTGTTGATCGAGAACGTTCGGCGCGATCTCCACACCATCAAAGGCAACGCAGCCATGATGGGTTTCGCCGACATGCAGGAATTGGCGCACCGCATGGAGGAGGAGATCAAGGGTGTGGATACGGGAGCTGTGGACGTGGTGGGTCTCCTCAAATCTCTCGATCAGTTGCGACGCAGCCTGCAGGTGGCGTCGGGCGAGGAGGAGCAGGAGTCACTCCCCGATGTGCACGGGGCACAGCGTGCAGACCAGTCCGCCGCGGCGAGCGTGCGGGTACCGTTCGCGGCCATCGATTCCCTGATCGATCTCGTGGCGGAAATGGTCATCTTCCGTAATCGGGTGACGGATGCCATCACCCGAGGCCTGGAGCTGCGTGTGGCCTCCGCCAAAGTCGGCCACCACTCCCGCGAGGCGTGGGGCGAGGTGCAGCTGGCATTCGAAACGCTGGGCGGAACACTGGATGCGATTCGAGACCGGGTCATGCGCCTCCGTATGATCCCGCTGCGAACGCTCTTCAGCTCGCTCGAGCGAATCGTGTTCGACGAGGCGCGGAAGGAAGGAAAAGCGGTGCGTCTCGAGACGAGCGGTGGCGACACGCCGTTGGACAAGGCGCTGCTCGAGCTTGCCAACGAGGCTCTCGGCCATCTCGTGCGCAATGCCGTGAACCACGGTCAGGAGTCCACGGAGCAACGTGTCGCGGTAGGCAAGCCCTCTACCGGGACCGTCCGCATTGGCGCGGCCGCAGACGCTACCGAGGTCGTGATCCAGGTTTCCGATGATGGAGCAGGCATCGATCGGGAGCACTTGCTCCACGTAGCAGCGGAGCGGGGCATCGACCTGACAACCCTCGGCGACGCCTACTCACTACTGTTCCTGCCGGGGTTCTCGACCAGAACACAGGCCAGTGTGAGCGCCGGGCGCGGTGTCGGGTTGTCGGCCGTGCAGGAAGCCGTGCGTCGTCGTGGCGGTCGCATCGAGGTTGCTTCGCAACCGGGACGAGGAACGTCGTTCTGCCTTCGGCTTCCCCTCAGCGTGTCGATTGCGCCGGCGCTGCTGCTGCGCGTCGACGCGGAGGAATACGCCCTTCCCCTCACCTCAGTCGTTGAGAGCCAGCGGCTCCGGCCGTCGGACCGACACAACGTCAACGGCGCCGGCGTCTGGACATGGCGGGATCAACTAATCCCCCTGCTCGATCTGGGTCACGCGCTCGGAACGGCCGGCGAAATACGCGACCACGGTCACGTCATCGTTGTCGAGGCTGCCGGCAAGCACCGCGCGCTCCTCGTGGATGAGATCAGAGGCATCCAGGAGGTCGTGGTCAAAGGCCTCGACACGATCGTCGGCACGCCGCCTGGGATTGGGGGATCCACGGTTCTGGGAGACGGACGGGCGATTCTGATTCTGGATCCGCGCGGGCTCGTGGAGATGGCCCCGTTCGTGGAGGCGGCCGCATGACCAAGTCTCAGAAGAAGCGTGCCTCCCGGCGCCCCGTGCGCGTCGCCCGTGGCCCCGAGCCGCAAGAAGCATCGGCCAGCGTGGAATCACCGTCGGCGCGGTCTCGAGACCTTGCCGCCCCGGTTGACGGCGCGCCGCTGCCACCTGTCGGCGAACCCCTTGCGGTGACTGCCGCCCAGGCATTCAGCAGCGCCGACGGTATCTATGCGTTCAGCGATTGCCTGGCGGAGCAGCATCAGGCCGACGTTGCATCGGCGGAGGCCAAGAGACAACTGGAGACGTGGGTGGCGTTCCGCATCGCCGGGGAGCTGTACGGACTCCCGGTGACGGTGGCGCAGGAGATTCTTCGGGTCGAGTCGATCACGCGCGTTCCGCACGCACCGTCCACCATCCGCGGAATCATCAATATGCGCGGCCGAGTGCTTCCCGTGGTGGATGTGAGGCTTCGGCTCGGTCTGGCAGCTGCGCAGATCGCACTTCAGAGTCGCATCCTCGTCGTGTCGGCGCGCAGTCGCCTGCTCGGATTGCTGGTCGATTCCGTGGAGCAGGTTCTTCGACTCGATCGCAACGGCGTCGAGGCACCGCCTCCGGACGTCATGACTGAGCAATCCGAGTACATCTCGGGTGTGTATCACCTCGAGGATGGGTTGTTGATCCTCCTCGAGGTGGGGCAGCTGCTTCAGCTGCCCGATGGGCCGGCGGAAGCGCTGGGTGGGTAGGTACCTGTGATGCTTCCTGTGCGGCGCGTTCTGGCCGCGAAAGACACTCGCGGCTCTACCAAGGAGGGTTGTGATACCATGAACAGATATACCTTCACCTTCCTCGTGCTGGCCGTCAGCCTGTTGGCTGGACCCGTCCAGGCGCAACAAGAGCGATTCCAGGTTTATGGTTTCTTTGACCTCGAGCTCGACGGCACTAACAAGAATCCCGATGATTTCCAGTACACGTTTGACCAACACCATTTCAACGTCATTACCGTGTATCGCATGTCCGATCGCTGGCGTGTGTTTGGGGAGGTCGAGTGGGAACATGGAGTGTCCTTGAACGCCAGTGGTGGCTCTGGCCTCGTGGCACTCGAACGCGCGTGGGTCGAATATGCGCACACGGACGCCCTGCGGGTGAAGGCCGGCAAGTTCCTTCCACCCTTCGGCAACTACAATCAGCTTCACGACGCTACACCGACTTTCCTCTCGAGCTTTCTGCCAAACGCCGTCTACGGCAAGCACAGCAACACCGTCGGGGGCTCGCAGCGGCTCTACGCGAAGTTCGGGACCGGGATACAAGTGCTCGGTACGTTCTTTCCCGGTAGCTGGCAGGCGGACTACTACGCCTACGTAACGAACGGCCGCGGCCCCAGACCGGGGGAGGCCGACAATGACCGGAACAAGGGAGTCGGTGGACGTTTTGTGCTGACTGCTCCCAACGACGTTGCCCGCTTGGGTGCCTCCTACTACGAGGACCGCAATGGTGCGGCGGACGGCACCAAGCAGCGCGCCATCGCCGCCGAACTCGCATTCGGGACGTCCGGCTTCTGGCTGGAGGGAGAAGCGTTGATTCCGGTGCTCGAGACAGTCGACGGCGCAGGAGTTCCGAACGGGGCGTTCCGGACCGGATTGGGGTACTACGTGCAGGCGAGTTACCGCACGAGTGCGGGACTCACGCCGTTTGGCCGGTTTGGTGTCTTCGACCCCGATGTGGACGTGGCCGACGACGGGGATAACGACATCGTCTTCGGCTTGAACTTCGCCCTGCGCAACTTTGCGTACCTGAAGGGCGAGATCCAGTTCCTGAACTTCCAAGATCCCACCGTCGATGGATACGAGCGCTTCGTCTCGTCCATCGCGACGAAACGCTTACGCTCGGATCTCCACGGACGTCGCGGCATGGCTTGCCCGGTTGGTGGCTCCGCGACGGTGTGATACGAACGGTGCAGGTATTGGCGCCATTCCTGATGCTCGTGTTCCTGACGTTCACCGCTTCAGACGTGAACGCTCAGCAGCGAGGCGGATACAAGATCGTGGTGAACGCCTCGAACCCGGTCGCTGCACTGACAGCAGATCAGGTGGCACGGCTGTTTCAGAAGAAAGTGACGCGATGGGACAATGGGCAGACGGTGGTGCCCGTGGACCTGCCCGAAGATTCGCGAGTCCGTGATCGCTTCACGCAAGACGTGCACGGGCGGTCTGTCGGCGCGATCAAAGGCTACTGGCAGCGGCAGATCTTTTCGGGCCGCGGCGTGCCACCGGTCGAGAAGGCTTCGCCTCAGGAGGTGGTGACATACGTGGCCGCAAACGCGAATGCCATCGGCTACGTGCCCGCTGACATGTCGACGGGACCAGACGTCAAGGCGGTGCGTCTTTCGCGTTGAGAGCCCCGTGGCCCCGATGTACCGATGACGGCAACGATCCGACCGGCCCGCTGCGCGAGTTGGGCTCTGGCTGGTTGCAGGTGATGATATGATCGATTTCAAAAATCTGCGCTTTGCGTACAAGATAGGCCTGCTGCCGACGTTGGCATCGGTCGGGTTCTTGATCGTCCTCCCCGTCACGCTGATCACGGGCCAGCGGAACTCGCGACTCCTCACCACGATCGAGTCCGGGTATTCCCCATCTTTGGAGCTGAGTCGAGATCTGGAAGTCATCTTGGCGTCACTGCAGCGCCAGCTGCAAGACGCCGTGGCTGCGGAGGATCCGGAGGCATTGATTGGGGCCGACGAGCAGAAAGAGGCGTTTGTCCGGCGCCTCGATTCGGCAAAGACCAACCCGGTTCTGCGCGCCGAGGAGCTGGACGATTTAGCGTTCCATCTTGGGAGGTATTATGCCGTGGCCCGCTCCACTACGGAGCGTCTCATCGCCGGAGAGACCGGCGAGGCCGTGGCCTCGGCGATCCAATCCATGACGGATCAGTACAACGATGTGCGTGACCGGCTCGCGTCGAATACCCGTCGCGATCAAGAGGCGATTGCCGCAGCGTTCGCGTCGGCCCGGTCCAGTCAGCGTACGTCCACGCGCACCACCGTGGGAGTCACGGTGGTTTTTCTGCTGCTCCTCACCGGCGCCTGGTTCTGGGTGACGCATGGTGTCACCGTCTGGTTTCAGGGGGCCTTGAACGAGCTTTCGTCGGGCTTCGCACGTATCCGGCAGGGTGACTTCACCAAGAAGGTCCAGGTTGCGGGGAACGATGAGATCGCGGAGCTGGCTGTTCAGATGAACGACATGATGGACACGGTACGGGCGCTGATCGTGAGGATGTTGGAGGCGTCACGCAACGTGGCCAGCGCGGCAGAAGAGCTATCGGCGACCGCCACGCAGCTTGCCAAGGGTGCTGAACGGCAATCCTCCTCCACCGACGAGACCTCCTCCACGATGGTCGAGATGGCCGCCCAAATCGACAGTGTCGCTGACTCGGCCACAGAACTGGCAACGCGGGTGAGTGAGGCGGCCAGTTCCGTACAACAAATGGGAACGTCGAGCGAAGAGGTTGCGACCGGAACGCAAGGCTTGGTCCAATCCGTTGATGAGACGGGAGCCACTATCGAAGAGATGATGGCCGCGATTCAAGGCATCGCCGAGAAAATGCAGGTGGTCGACGAGGTGTCCCGGGAAGCTGCCCGGGCTGCTGACGACGGTGGCAGCGAACTCTCGAAGGTCATTGCAGGCATCGGTGCGTCGGGCCAGGACATCGGCAAGATTGTGCGCATCATCCAGGAGATCGCGGATCAAACGAACCTCCTGGCGCTCAACGCGGCCATCGAAGCCGCCCGCGCCGGTGAGGTGGGGCGGGGGTTTGCCGTAGTCGCCGAGGAAGTCCGCCGCCTCGCGGAGCGGTCTGTGGACTCCACGCGCGAGATCGCTGAAGTGGTCGAATCCGTACAACGAGATACGACGCAGGCGGTGGACCTCACCCGGAGCATCCTCCAGAAGATCGTGGAGGCGGTGAGCCAGTCGAGTACGCTCGTTGGAGAGACGCGTGTGTCGACACAAGAACACTCGCGAGGGGCGCAGCACATACTCACCACGACCATCAAGATGAAGGACGTGACGCGGCTGCTCGCCAACGCCGCGAGCGAGCAGGCGCACAGCGCCCGAAGCGTGATGCCTGCCGTAGAGACCATGAACCAAATGACACAGCAGGTTGCCGAAAGCACGAGTGAACAAAAGAAGGGCGGTGACCTGGTGGTGAAGGCCATGCAT
>JBDHFY010000121.1:0-11611 GCA_039590195.1 Gemmatimonadota bacterium
CGGTCCGCCAGTCCGCCGAGTCCTGAGGAGCCCTTCGAGACGGAGCCTAGCGGCTCCTCCTCAGGACAAAGGCGCTTCCGTGGGAGCGCGTCTCGAAGGGCCGGTCCGCCCGGTGGGGAGGTGTGCGGGGAGATCACCCCTCGTGCATTGTCCTCCCGCCGATCACCGTTCGCACCACTTTGATCTCCTTGATGCGATCCGGATCCACTTCGTGGGGATCTTCCGCCAGCATCACAAAGTCCGCGAGCTTGCCCGCGGTTATGGAGCCGATGACGTTCTCTTCGTAAGAACCCCGGGCCCCGTGCATCGTGCTGACCCGCAGCGCTTCGTCCAGCGTGATCTTCTGGTTCGCCCCCCACACGCGCCCGTTCATATCCTTCCGGGTCACCATGCTCTGGATGCCCATGAGTGGCTCGAAGGGCCCTGGCAAGTAGTCGGACCCCACCGCCACCGGAATGCCATAGTCCAGGAAGGATCGGTGCGCGAACATCCACCGCATCTTCTCCTCGCCATATTCGGCCCACTTGTTGCCGTGGAAGTGCACGTAGTTGGAGAACGCATCGGGAATTACATGGGCGTCCCTCAGCCGCCGCAGGATATCCGGATTCACCAGCGTGCAGTGCTCGATCCGGTGCCGGGGATCCGGATGGGGCCATAGCCGCTGCACCCGCTCGTAGGCGTTCAGCACCATCTCGATGGCCCGGTCGCCGTTGGCGTGGATCTGGATCTGGAAGCCGTGGCGGTGAGCGTCCTCCACGGCTTCGTGGAGCTCTTCCTGCGTCATGGTGAGTATGCCGTAATCATTCGGCCGGCCCACGTACGGTGTCTTCATGGCCATCGTCCGACCAGACGCGGAACCATCCGCCGAGAATTTGGCACCCTGTACCTTGAGCCAATCATCGCCGAACCCGCTGGAGATTCCGGCGTCCTTCAGTCCCTGCAGTGCACCCGTACCCCCAACCCCGCTCACCATCATTCGCATCCGAAAGCCCATCTCGCCGGCGGCATACGCGTCCTGGTACGCGATGATGGCGTTCTGCGAAGTGGCGCCGTCATGAACTGTCGTGAGCCCTGATGCCACCATCTTTTCGGAGATGAGCTTCACCCCCGCCTGACGGACTTCTCGGGTGACCGGCGCCCTCTCCCCCACGCCATTGAACGCCCTGGTGGCCAGTTCGGCCACGAGACCGTCCAGCTTCCCGTCCCTCTTGTAGAACTGTCCTCCAGGGGGATCGGGCGTGTCGACCGTGATGCCTGCCATCTCGAACGCTTTGCTGTTGAACCAGGCGATATGCCCGCCCCGATGGGAGACCCGCACGGGGCGGTCGGGAACCGCCTCGTCCAGATCCTCTCGCGTAATCCGCCGGTAGCGCCCGTTCGCGTCGACGACTTTGGTGTCGTCGTAGCTGAACCCCTCGACCCAATGATTCGGCAGGGTTTCGGCCGCCTTCTTTCGCAGAGCCGCCTGAATGTCCGCAATGGTCGGCACGCTGAGATTCACATTCAGCAACTCGTTGGTGCCGCCCGGGTGCAGGTGGCAGTCGATAAAGCCGGGGGTCACGGTCATTCCTCCGGCGTCGATGACCTCCGTGTTCCGGGTGACCAGGTTGCGGATGTCGTCGGTCGATCCCACTGCGATGAAGCGGCCGTGCTTGAGGGCGAACGCCTCGGCCCGGGGCTGGTCGTCGTCAACGGTAAAGACTCGCGCGTTCACAACCGCCATGTCCGGCCCGGGACCCTGTGCTTGCTGTGTGATACCGAACGGACGGGTCGAGCCGCCGGCGCCGAGTACGGCTGTCAGTGCCACTCCCGACTCGAGAAACTCACGACGCGAGACCGTTGACATCACAACCTCCTTTGTAGACATCCATCAGCAGTCCACAGCTGATGCTGATTGAGAGTGCCGCTCACCGCTCGTCACCCCGCGAAATCGTGGCCCACACGGAACCAAATTGTGGCTCGATCCACGCTACCACCACCCCCACACCCCGCACCGCCAGATTGCAGGGTGTAGGGTGTAGGGTGATGTGTGGGGCAGGTGACGGTCCGCCGAGTCCTGAGGAGTCCTTCGAGACGGAGCCTAGCGGCTCCTCCTCAGGACAAAGGCGCTCCGCAGGAGCGCGTCTCGAAGGGCCGGTCCGCCCTGCGGGGATGTGTGTGGTGGGGAACGTGGCTCGATACCTGCAGATACTCGGCCCGTACGCCCAATGTGCCAACGCAAGGAGGTAGTCCCATGCGCCGGTTCATCTTCTCGTTTGGGGTAGCCACGGCCGCGGCCGCGTGCCACGATGCGCCCACCGAGGTGCCTGCCAACGTGATGCCACCGACTGCGTCCGTGGTGGTGGCCTCGTCCCTCGTCAACCCACGGATGGTAGACCTCGGTTTACTGGGCGGCCGGTCGGCCACCGCCCACGGCATCAACGAGGCCGGCCGCATCATGGGGGCCCTCAACATCCAATCCCTGGGCAACCGCATGTTCGCTGGCAACGAGACCGATGGCCTCAGCGAACTGGTGTTAGCTGCCGGCATCACCGAGGCGTCGGCGGCCTTCGCCGGCTCGCTGACGCACCAGAGCCTGAGCGAGGCCGGGCACATCGTCGGCCGGGGCCGTACCGAACTGTTCGGTCTCCCGACCACAGTGGCATTCTTCTGGTCCGATGCCACCGGGATGGTGAACCTGGGCACGTTGCCGTCCACTCCCGGCAGGACTCCGTTCAGCATCCCCGTCGCCGTGAACGACAGGGGCGAAGTCGCGGGATCATCGTCCATCGGCGTCGTACGTGTCGGTGAGGGGCATGCCTTCCGATGGTCGCAAGCGACCGGCATAGTCGACCTCGGCACGCTCCCGCTGCCGCCCGGTGGGCGCAACCGGAGCGATGCGGCAGACATGAACGCCGCAGGCATCATCGTTGGGATATCGGAGACGACTTCCCCGGACGGTGTCGGGACTGTCCAACACGCAACGCGCTGGCTGCCCGATAACACCGTGGAAGACCTCGGCGTGCTGGGCGATCCGACGGTGCGGAAGTTCAGCGAAGCCCTTGCCATCAACGACCGCGGTCAGGTGACGGGCTCCTCGTCCAATGACGCGAACCAGCGCGTTGCCTTTCTCTGGGAAGACGGTGTGGGGATGCAGGATCTCGGAACCTTATCCGGAAACTTCTCGGAGGGCACGCTCATCAACGAGCGCGGGCACGTGGCGGGCACCAATGGTGCGCGTGGGTTCTTCTGGAGCCTGGAGACGGGTATGGTCGATCTGGGCATCGTTCCCGATGGGATCGCGGTGGAGCCCCTGGACATGAATAACACGGATCAGATCGTCGGTCGTGTGTTTGTCGACCCGCCCGGTCCCGCCCGGGGCAATCACGCCTTTCTCTGGACGCAGCAGGATGGCATCATGGACCTCGGCGCCATCGCCGAGCTTCCGGATGGCAGCATCCAGGGCCATGCCTTTGCCATCAACGATCGGGGAGACATCGTCGGTCGAAGCACGGCGGCGGACCAGCTATTCCACGCCTTCCTGCTTCCCGGCGCTACACCTCAAACCGTGGTGGAGGACCTCATCGAGATCGTAGGAGACCTCGATCTCAAGGGCGGCCTCGAGACCGCGTTGCTTGCCTCCCTTACGAACGCGCTCGACAAGATTGGCGACGGAGCAGTTGAGCCTGCGATCGGCATGCTGGAAGCGTTCATCAACAAGGTCGAGGCGCAGCGGGGGAAGGCGCTTACCGATGAGGAAGCCGACTCGCTGATCGCGCTCGCTCGGCAGGCAGTCGAGCTGATCACGGCGAGCGAATGATCCGCAGCCGAGGGACATGACTCGTTCCCTCGTGATGCCTGCGTTGAGACGCAAGCAACGTCTTACTACCCGCCTACCCGCCTACCCGCCCACCCGACTACCCGACTACCTACCATTGGATGTGTGTGGTCGGATGGGCCCTTCTCCCTTCTCCTTGCTTAACACCGCCTGTGTTTCAGCTCGTCATGTATTATCTTGATAGGGCCACTTTCATGAGAATGGAGGGAGCTTCATGGCGAGACCGGGCCCGCAGACCCAAGCGAAGCGAAAGCGCGAGCGTGCGAAGCAGGAAAAGCGCAAAGCCAAAGAAGAGCGTCGTGCGCTGAGGAAAGAGCTCAAAGCTCAAAATGAGGCCGAATCCTCCGATAACTCTGGAGAGGACCCCGACCTCGCCGGAATCGTCCCAGGCCCACAAAAGCCCATCTATTGACCAGCGGCCGTAACCCGCGCGTTCTGGTTGTTCCCGCGGGCGTTCATTTCCTTTCTTGCAGGAGGCTCAGCGCGTGAAGCCACAGTTCCAGCCCATGGCGGGGCAGACGTTCAAAGTCAGTGAGCTCCTGCAGCGTGGGCTGCGGGAAACCGAGCAATCCGCAGCCGACCTGGCCGAAGCCGTGCAGGTTCCCCATGAATACATGGCCGACTTGGTAGCCGGCCGCCGCCGCCCGCCGCGGCCGGAACGCACGGACCTCTACGAGGGGATCACGTCCTTTCTTCGCCTGGGTCGCAACGAACTTTCAGGTTGTGCGAGCGCCGAACTTGCCGTCACCGCGCTGCCTCGCGGCTCCGGTCCTCCTGCCAAGGTGCGCCGGGCGCTGCTCGAGCTGTGCGAGCCTGCCACGGCACAGAAGCTAGAGCGCGACCGCACGAAGCAGGGTAGCGCCCGATTGACCGACCTCATCCAGCGCCTCACCGACGTAGCCCAGCGAGCGGTGCGGCGAAAGCTGAGCGATCAGGTAACGCTGCGGATTGCCGCACGCCAAGGCGGCAGCACATACGTGGCGATGCGCTTCAGGGTGCTGGAATTCCTGGACGCCACGGCCGATACCCTCACCCACGATCACGTCACCGGCTTCATCCAGCCGCTCGTCGGCTTCTGGGATGCCGACATCGAAACCGGCGTGTTGCGGGTGGTGATGCGACCGAACGATAACCAGGAGCGGCAGCACCGCTAGCCACGGATCACGCGGAAACACGCAGATTGACGCTGATCGGCTCCAAGAAGCCTGTGTTTTGTGTGATGTCGTTACACCCTCTGTAGTACGCCTCACCGCCTCACCGCAGGAGCGCGTCTCGCAGGGCCCGACCGCCTTTCAGATGGAGCCCTTTTGCAGCTAACAGCTAGCTGCTGGGGTGGGGGCGCGCGGGCTGGACCCTTGACAGAATCCCCAGTTCCATACATACTAGTCGGTATGTTGATCATGTTTCGGTGTCTTGGGGGGGTGGCATGACCACCCGCGATCCAGCTAAGACTAGACAGGACTTGCTGTTAGCCGCTTACGAGGAGATCCAGCAGCACGGCTACCAGAAGGCCTCCCTGGACTCGATCCTGGCCCGGACCGGCGTCACGAAGGGTGCCCTCTACCACCACTTCCCCAGCAAGAAGGAGCTGGGCTACGCCGTGGTGGAAGAGCTCATGAGACAGTGGCTCCGCGACATGTGGATCCGGCCAATCGAGCAGGGCGGGGACCCCATCGAGGCCCTTAAGGATGCCATGCAGCGAGGGGTCGAGTCACTTACTCCCGAGATGATCAGATTCGGCTGCCCCCTCAACAACCTCTGCCAGGAGATGTCCCAGATCGACGAGGGCTTCCGGCTCCGGCTCCAGCACATCGTCGACGAGTGGACCGCCGCTCTCTCGGAAGCGCTCGACCGGGGTCAGCGGGAAGGCTTCGTCCGGGCGGACATCAAAACCGATAAGGTGGCCACCTTCCTCGTGGCCTCCATCGAAGGCAGCCTGGGCTCCGCCAAGAACGCCCAGAGCGTGGATGTACTGAAGGACAACCTGGAAACCTTGAGCTCGTACCTCGACACCCTGCGGGCACCATCCCCGCAGGACGCCTCCAGATCCCAAGCCGCAGCCTGACGGAGTGAACGACCCATGAGCCCCCTGCCGTCTTTCTTGCGCCTTATAACATACCGACCGGTATGGATGTTATCAGTGAGGACGATGTGACTACGTCAAAGATTCCTGGAGGCCCGAACCGAGAATGGCTCCCACACCGTTGGGCACCACGCACTCCGCAATCCGAGCCCCAACCCACCAAACAACACGGGGTGTGGTGGGGGACCGCGTTCATCAGCGGCCCGGCTGGCCGCCGGTCGCTGGCATCCGGGGCTGTGGTGCAGGGACAGTCCGCCGGCCCGCCTGCCCTGAGGAGGACGCCGCCGCCCTTCGAGACGCCCTGCTGCGCGGGGCTCCTCAGGACGGCGGCAGGCGTCCGTCTCGAAGGGCCGGTCCGCCCAGTCCTGAGGAGCGTCGCGCAGCGACGCGTCTCGAAGGGCCTGCCCGGCCGGTGGGGCGGTGTGAGGTGCGGCAGTGTATCCCCCCAACCCTCTAATCCGTCTTCAATGCAAACGGCAACACCAACCTTGGAGGACATGAGTTCATGAGCAAGGGAACCAGATTCGATTCCTGGGTCACCGCCTACGCCCGCTGGGTGATCCGTTGGCGTGTCCCCGTCATCATCGCGAGCCTGGGGCTCGCCGTCGCGGCTGCGAGCGGTGGGCGTTTCATCGGTTTCTCCACCGACTACCGCGTGTTCTTCAGCGATGAGAATCCGCAGCTCGAGGCGTTCGAGGCGCTGCAGAACGTTTACACCAAGAACGACAACATCCTGTTCGTGGTGGAGCCCGAGGACGGCAACGCGTTCTCGGCGGCCACGCTGTCAGCGGTGGAAGAGCTGACCGCCGAGGCGTGGAAGATTCCCTTCGCCATCCGGGTCGATGCGGTCACCAACTTCCAGCACACCCGCGCCGAGGAAGACGATCTCGTCGTGGAGGATCTGGTGCGGAATGCGGAGTTGCTCACCGAGGCGGAGCTTGCCGAGCGACAGGCGATTGCGCTCGCCGAGCCGATCGTGCGTAACCGGCTGTTGCCGGACGAGGCTCACGTCACCGGTGTCAACGTCACGATGCAGTTCCCGGGCGAGGCCATCGACGAGACGACCCGTTCGGTCGCCGCGGCGCGCGAGCTGGCTGCACGGATCGAGGCAGAACATCCGGGCATCACCACGTATCTCACCGGCATGACGATGCTGTCGAACGCATTCATGGAAGCGTCCCAGCGCGACATGGGAACGCTCATGCCGTTGATGTTCCTGGTGCTCATCGTGGTCATCGGCATCCTGCTGCGCTCCGTGACGGGGACGGTGGTCACGGTGGTGATCATCGGGCTGTCGGTGGCGACCGCCATGGGGCTCGCGGGTTTTGCCGGCTTGCAGCTTACCCCCGTCTCGGCGAGCGCGCCCGTAATGATCCTGACGCTTGCCGTTGCCGATTCGATCCACATCCTGGTCACCATGCTTCGTGGCATGCGCTCGGGGCTGGGCAAGCACGACGCTCTGGTCGAGAGCCTGCGCGTCAACATGCAGCCGGTGTTCTTGACGAGCCTGACGACGGTGATCGGGTTCCTCTCCATGAACTTCTCGGATGCTCCGCCGTTCCATCACCTTGGAAACACGACGGCGGTCGGGGTGGGCGCTGCGTACGTGTACTCGGTGTTGCTGCTGCCGGCGCTGATCGCGGTGCTGCCGGTCAGGGCCCGGATTCGCGAGGCGCGCCACGAGTGGAGTGACCGGCTGGGGGACTTCGTGGTGCGCTACCGCCAGCCGCTCTTGTGGACGACGTCGGTGGCGGTGATCGTCTTCGGCGCGTTCGTGCCCCGCAACGACCTCAACGACCAGTTCGTGCAGTACTTCGACGATTCGGTCGAGTTCCGGACGGACACGGACTTCACCACCCAGAACCTGACTGGCGTCTACCAGCTTCACTTCTCCCTGGGCGCCGGTGAGAGCGGCGGTATCAGCAATCCGGAATACCTGGCGAAGCTCGATGAGTTCGCCGAATGGTATCGCGCGCAGCCCAATGTCGTGCACGTGAGTTCATTGGCGGAGACCATCAAGCGGCTCAACAAGAACCTGCACGGGGACGATGAGGCGTACTACCGGATCACCGAGAGCCGGGAGCTGGCCGCCCAGTATCTCCTGCTCTATGAGATGTCGCTCCCCTACGGGCTCGACCTGAACAATCAGATCAACGTCGACAAGTCGGCCACCCGACTCGTGGTGACGCTGGAGGATCTCTCGACCCGTGAGATCCGCGAGATCACCGCCGACGGCGAAACCTGGCTGCGGCAGAACGCGCCGTCCTACATGCACACCCACGGTGCGGGTGCCACGACGATGTTTGCGCACATCTCGGCGCGCAACATCAATGGGATGATCAGGGGTACCATCGTCGCGTTCATCCTGGTGTCGGCGGCGCTGTTTCTCGCCCTCCGGAGCCTCAAGATCGGCTTCCTGTCGCTGATTCCCAATCTCGTGCCGGCCGCCCTGGCGTTCGGCGTGTGGGGTGCCGTGGTGGGACAGGTGAATGTGGGGGTGTCGGTGGTCATCGCCATGGCCTTCGGGATCGTGGTGGACGACACCGTGCACTTCCTGAGCAAATACGTCAGAGCGAAACGCGAGCAAGGCATGGATGCTCAAGAGGCCGTGCGCTACGCGTTCACGTCCGTGGGGCCCGCCCTCGTCGTGACCTCGATCATCATCGCTGCGGGCTTTCTCGTGTTGGCGCTCTCGTCGTTCGACATGAACGCTTCTATGGGCAAGCTCACCGCGGTAACGGTAGTCTTCGCCCTCGTAGCGGACTTCTTCCTGCTTGCTCCGCTGCTGATGGCGGTGGAGGAGCGCGAGACCGCGACTATCCGTGAACCCTCTTTGAAGAGTGAGACCGATGAACACGCATTACTTCCTGCTTGACCGATCGACTGGTTGGACCACGGCTGCCGTGGGCTCTGCGCTGGCGCTGAGCATCGCGTTCGGTGCGGCACCGGCGCACGCACAGGCACTAGGATCCTCCGTGGACGGCGTCGCCGGCATCGCCGACGCGACTGCGCGGGGCCTGGAGATCACCCTTGAGGCAGACCGCCGGGATACGGGTTTCGAGGATTTCGCGGCGGAACTCACGATGATCCTGCGGAACCGCCACGGTGAGGAGAGCACGCGGGAGATGAGGACTCGCACGCTCGAGGTGGCGAACGACGGAGACAAGTCCATGGTGATCTTCGACCGCCCCCGGGACGTCGCCGGCACGGCATTGCTCACGTTCACCCATAAGACCGGTACCGACGACCAGTGGCTCTTTCTCCCGGCGTTGAAGCGGGTGAAGCGCATCGCATCCAACAACAAGTCGGGACCGTTCATGGGGAGCGAGTTCGCCTACGAGGACATCGCCTCCCAGGAGGTCGAGAAGTACAGCTACCGCTATCTGCGGGACGAGGTGTTGGATGGTATCAACACGTTCGTGGTGGAGCGCGTCCCCGTGTACGAGAACTCGGGCTACACCAGGCAAATCGTGTGGTACGACCAGGAGGAGTATCGGGTGCTCAAGATCGACTTCTACGATCGCAAGGACGAGTTGCTCAAGACTCTGACGTATGTAGGGTACCAACAGTACGCCGGTCAATACTGGCGCGCAGACGAGATGCACATAGTGAACCATCAGACGGGCAAATCCACCACCCTCGTGTGGCGAGACTACGAATTTCAAAACGGGCTGGAGGATCGTGACTTCGACAAGAACAGCCTGCGGAGAGCGAGGTAACAGACCGTGAACGCGATACGCCGGCTGCACATCGAGCGCGTACTCCTGCTGGGGGCGGTTTTGACCGCCTCGGTCGCCGATCTCCCGGCCCAGGTCACGGGTGAGGTGAGCTTCGAGTCCCGGGTCTTCCCGGACTCGCCCGGCGACCCCCAGCAGCGCCGTTACGGCGCATCGGTCGTGTTGAATCCCGAGATCTTCGCGGAGTGGCAGCGCGGCTACCAGAGCGTCGTCTTCGAGCCGTTCCTGAGGATCGATGCCGTCGACGGCCGGCGCACCCACGCCGACATCCGCGAGCTCTACTGGCAAAGAGTGTGGCGCGACTGGGAGCTGCGAACGGGGATACGCCAGGTCTTCTGGGGTGTGACCGAGTCCCAGCATTTGGTGGACATCATCAACCAGACCGACCTCGTCGAGAACCCCGATGGGGAGGACAAACTCGGCCAGCCCATGGTCAACCTGGCCATGAAACGCTCGTGGGGTACCGTCGACATCTTTTTGCTTCCGTGGTTCAGGGAGCGCACGTTCCCGGGGGTGCACGGGCGCCTGCGTACTTCACCTGTTGTCAATGTCGACGGTACTGTTTATGAGGCGGAGGGCTTAAAGCAGCAAGTCGCAGCCGCCGTGCGCTGGTCACACACGTTGGGTGATTGGGACCTGGGCGTTGCGCACTATGTCGGTACCAGTCGAGACCCGCGGTTGATGCCCGGCGTCGACCAACAGGGGACCGAGGTCCTGGTGCCTCATTATGACCACATCAATCAAACCTCCATCGACGCCCAGTGGACGAGGGGTGGCTGGCTGTGGAAGCTTGAAGGCCTGACGCGGGCGGGGCAGGGGAATCGTTACCTCGCCTTCACCGGAGGCTTCGAGTACACCTTCGTCGGCCTCCTCGGCACGGCAGCCGACCTCGGCGTCCTGTTCGAGTACCTTTACGACAGCCGGGGCGGGAGTGCGTTTACACCTTTCGAGGATGACGTGTTCGTGGGAACGCGCCTGGCGTTGAACGACACCAAGAGCACCGACCTCCTGGCCGGCGTCATCGTCGATCGAGATACACAGGCGAGCCAGTTTTCGGTCGAAGCGAACCGCCGCATCAGCGACGGCTGGACCTTCTCGGCGGAGGCGAGAGCTTTCGCGGGCGTGAGTGCCGACAACCCGTTGCGTGGATTGCGCGACGATCATTACCTGCAGGTTGCCGTGACGAGGTTCTTCTAGACCCCGACGCCGCCGAACCCACCAGGGAGTAGGGAGTAGGTGTCCCGTTCACAGGTAACAGCTGGGACTGTGTGTGGCGGGGGGCGGTCCGCCGGCCCGCCGGTCCGCCGGTCCGCCCGGTAGTGGTGTGCGGGGCGGGGACACCCTAAGCCCGCCCGGGGGTGGTGCGGTGGGGGGCTAGTTTCCCGCCCGCAGCTTCGCCAGCCGGTTCCTTGCCTCGCCGAGCCGCCACTCGGCGGAGTCGAAGTTGCTCTCTCGTTGGGACTTCGGTGGGATGTTGGTGGTGCTGTAGTTGTTGACTCCCGCCCTTCGGAGTTCGTTGACGAAGAAGTTCAACTCCTGGTAGACCATGTACGCCGGATTATCGAACCCCAGGCCCTCGGCGGCCCGGGCGAGTCGTCGCCCGTAGTTGTTGGTTTCCTGATCCCAGCTGCGCACCCAAGCGATCCACTGTTGTGTGGACGCGCTCGCTTGCCGCGTCCTAAGCCCAGCATCCGCGTCCGCCTCGGGAATACGGAGTGCCGAAGAACGGCCACGCCGCATCAGACCCTCGCCGTCGCTGATCATTACCTCGAGCTGGAACAGCGTGTTGCCATCGACCGGCTCGGGCTCCTTGATCGGGCCATAGCCCAAGTCACGTTGATCCTCCCTGGCCAAGCGAGCCATCTCCCGAAGCTGCGCGTCGACGGAGTCCGCCTTGGCCTGGGCTTCCGCCGCCCTCGCCATGGGGTTGAAGTACGCCTGTGACTCGGCTGCCGTCGCGTCTGTCTCGTCACC
>JBDHFY010000122.1:0-4821 GCA_039590195.1 Gemmatimonadota bacterium
GCCGTGTACGCCGCTGCCGGCGACACGAATCGCGCGGTCCGCACGGCAGAGCAGGCAATCCGACTGGCTTCCTCAGCCGGAAACGACCAGCTGGCCGATGAGATCCGCCAGAACCTCGAGCGATACCGCCAAGGGAAACCGGAATAGGGCAGCGCCGCCCTCTGCCCCGGTGGGAATGCCCCCGGACAGGCACGCCCTGCTGGGCCCTCCACGCCACGAGTATCCGAGTAAGTCCTGTAAATATTTGGGAAATTATGTCTTACGTCCATGAGACTTGACATTCCGTCGCGATGCCGTAGCTTGCGTAAGTTAATTACGCGTAAGTCGCATTCATCAATACGGTGATTTCACCATGGCGGAATCAGATAAACAAGGGTCTTCGGACCTCTGGTCGCTCGTACAGGAGAAGTTGCACCAAAAGGGCGTGGATCTGGATGTGACGTGCTGTCCGGAAGGTGGTTCCCCTCTCAAGGTGGTTTGTGTTGCCTCGAACCTGCGTGAGAGCGTCGAGGAGATGGGGCAGACGCCGCGGGATCAGGTGATCATGGTTCGCCTCGACGAGGAAACCACCAAGAAGCTCGATGCCTGGGTCGAGACCGGGGCGGTGAAGTCCCGCTCGGAGGCGGCGGCGCTTTTCATTCGAGAGGGGTTGGTGGTTAGAACGCGAGAGCTTGAGGAGCTGGAGGACGCCCTTCAGGGCGTGGATGAGGCCAAGGAGCGGCTGCGGGAGAAGGCGCGCAAGGTGCTGGGGACGGAGGAGGAATCGTCTTGAGGGGGAACCGCAGCTGGGCCACGCAGGGGCGTAGGGGCGTAGGGGCGTAGCATGCTACGCCCCTACGCCTTATTCACGAACGGCCGATCGAGACCGAACGAGTGAGCTGATGATGCCGAGATGGTGAGAAACGAGGGTGACAGGCTCACGCGGGTCGTGGTGTCCACACCGCAGGATGCCTACTTCGACGCCAGCACACATGCGGCGAACAACATCGTCGAACTGGCCGACCGGCAGGAGACGAGGCGGCAGCATGACGCGCTGAAGGCGGTGATGACGCGGTTCGGATGTACGGTGACCGATGTGCCCGAGCTTGCAAATCACCCGAACTCGGTCTTCCCACGGGACGTGGCGCTGAGCACGCCGGAGGGGTACGTCAAGCTGCGGATGGGCTTGGAGGCCAGGTGCGGGGAAGAGGAGTGGATGGCCGCGGCGCTGCAATCCATGGGGGAGCCCTGCGTTGGAGTCATCACGGCGCCTGGCACGGTGGAGGGGGGGGATGTGATCCTGGCGGGTTCGGTGGCCTTTGTCGGGCGGTCGAACCGCACCAACGAGGACGGCGTGAGGCAGCTGAGCGGGATGCTGGACAAGATCGGCTACGAAGTGCGCACGGTGTCCCTGGAAGATCGGTACCTGCATCTGGGTGGAGCGATGAGTCTGGTCGGCCCCGAAAGGGTCCTCTGTTGCCGGGGAGTTTTTCCGGACGATTATTTTGGGGGCTTTAACACGATCGAGGTCACCCAGCGAGGTCCGTCAACCGGGAACGTGATACACCTGGGTGACGGCGAGGTCATCGCCAACGTCGCGGAGAACGCCGAGGTGATCGGGGTATTAGAGGACCAGGGGCTGATCAATCACGCACTGGATTTGTCGGAATTCAGAAAGGGGTCGGGGGGTCCGACCTGTCTGATTCTCCCGGTTGAGCGAGTCTGATGGTGGCCGACCCGGAGTGCCTTCGAATGGCGGGGAATGGGTTCGGGGGTTTTCTCTGGCCGGTGGGATTGGAGCCTCGGGCCCGTCAGGCGTCGGGCTTCTTCTTCCGTTTCCGGCCCTCTCGGGATCGCCGAAGCATGTCGCGATAAGCTTTCCTGCGCTCCTCCAACCCGTCAACGGCTTCTTCCACGCTGTGACCCTGGGAGGTGCTGCCGGGAACGCGGCCATCGTTGGCGTACCACACTTCATTCCCGCTTTCGTCGACCTCCATGGAGATCTCGACGCCATGCTCACCGCTGGAGTACTCTGGCTCCGGGATCTCTTCGTCCTCTTCGGATTCCTCGCGGAACTTGCGTCGCATTTCCCGGTAGGCCCGTCGGCGATCCTCCAAACCCTCCATCGCCTGCTCGATGCTGCTCCCCATAGAGGTGCCACCCGGGACTTTGCCGTCTTCGGCGTACCAGATTTCGTTGCCGTCCTGATCGAACTCCCTCGAAATCTCGACGTCATGCTCACCGGATGGGTAGCCCCCGGTGGGGTCGTCGAGATCCTCCTCGTCGGTTTCCTCCGGCGGATCGAAGTCCTCGCCGTCTGGGCGATCGTACCAATCCTCGGACTCGTACCGGGATTCCTCTTCGTCGGAGTCGTAACGGCTCATGGTCACTGCCTCCCGGCTTTCAACCGAACCCGCCCGGAGTTTTCATCCCCCAGAAGATTGGCTTCGAGAGAAGCTCGTGTCAAAGGTCCGCCCCCCCAATGACGAGCACGCCGGTTCCCTCGACCCTGCTGTGCTTCATATCCTGCAAGGCTTCGTTGGCATCGGTAAGGGGGTAGGTCGTGACATGAGGCTCGACACGTGCCGCCATGGCTTCCGCCAGGAGTTCACGGCCTTCTTCGCGCGTGTTGGCCGCCACCGAGCGAATCTCCTTGTCATAGAACAGGTGCTGCTCGTAGCTGAGCGGGGGGATGTCGGTCAGGTGGATCCCCGCGATGGATAGCGTGCCGCCCCGGTCGAGCGCCTCCATGACCGGTGGAACGAGCTGTCCTGTGGGCGCAAAGAGAATGGCGCTGTCCACCTTGGTGGGAAGGCCTGCCATCTCGCTGCCCGACCAGTCCGCCCCCATCTTCTCAGCCATCCGAATGTGATTCTCGCTTCGCGTCACCACGAAGGTCTCATAGCCTCGATGCCGGGCGATCTGGAGCACGACATGGGCAGACGAGCCAAAGCCGACGAGCAGCAGCTTTCCTGCATCCGGAACCCGAGCCCGCTCGAGGGCTCGGTAGCCGATGAGGCCGGCGCACAAGAGCGGCGAGCCCCTGATATCGTCGAACCCGTCGGGCAGGTCGTACGCAAAGGACTCAGGCACGGTGGCGTACTCCCCGTAGCCGCCGTCCGCGTGATAGCCTGTGTAGCGGGAGTTGGGGCAGAGGTTCTCGCGGGAGGAGCGGCAGAACGAGCAGGTGCCGTCCGTCTGGCGCAGCCAGGCGATGCCGACTCGATCGCCCTCCTTCAGTCGGCGGCACCCGTCGCCCAGTTCGTCCACGACACCGATGACTTGGTGCCCCGGGATGACCGGTCGTCTTTCCTTGGGGAGATCGCCCTCGATGACATGCAGGTCCGTGCGGCACACGGCGCACACGCTCACCCTGACACGCACCTCCCCGGCCGCCGGATGGGGATCCTCCACCTCGCGCATGACCAGCGGTGAGTCGTCGATGTCGGCCGATCGATCGAGCACCATCGCCCGCATCTTGGGCCTTTCTCCTGGTAGAGGGCCGGAGAATTATAGTGAGCGGGACGCGCGGGGGCCTAGGGCTTAGGTTTGGCAAAGCTGGCCGCTGGAAGCTGGCCGCCCTTCACCCCTTCCCCGGGGGCTTAGGGCTTGGGGCTTGGGACTTAGGTTTTGCAGAGCTGGCAGCTGGCCGCCCGGGGGGGAAGAAGGGTGTAGGGTGTGGGGTGTAGGGTGTGTTTTGGGGGAGCGGGGAGCTGGCGACTGGCCCCTCAGAGCTAACAGCTAGTAGCTAATAGCTTGGGGGGGGGCGAAAGAGTGCGGGGATTTACACATTGACGTTCCAAGGAGGGGGGGTATGCCTGACGATGCCGATCGGGGCCGTTTCGTATGGTACGAACTTCTGACATCCGATCCGGACGCTGCGAAGGGCTTTTACATGGAGCTCATCGGCTGGGGGACGACGCAGTGGGAGGGCGGTAAAGAACCATACACGATGTGGACGAAGGGCGAAGCGCCCGTGGCGGGGGTTATGATATTGCCCGAAGACGCCGTCAAGGCCGGAGTCCCCCCCCACTGGCTGGCATACATCGGCACCCCTCGGGGCGAAGGTGTTGGTTGAGCCAATCGCAATTCCGCAAGTCGGCACATTTGCGGTGCTCGCCGATCCACAGGGAGCCGTCTTCGCTCTGCACACATCGGAGGAAGCCGGTGTGGGGAAGGAAGGCCCGGCGGAGGTAGGGCGATTCTCCTGGCATGAGTTGGCGACAACGGATTATGCGGCGGCGTTCGAATTCTACAGCACTTTGTTCGGCTGGGAGAAGACGGAAGCGATGGATATGGGTCCCGAGGGTATCTACCAAATGTACGGCCGGGGCGGCTCGACTCTTGGTGGCATGTACAACAAGTCGACTGACATTCCCGGCCCACCCTGCTGGTTGTTTTACGTCACGGTAGATGACGTGGACGCGACCGCACCGAGAGTCAGCGATCTTGGCGGGCAGGTTTTGGCTGGCCCGATGGAAGTTCCTGGCGGAGATAGAATCGCCCATTGCCAGGATCCCCAGGGGGCTGCCTTTGCGATTCACTCTGTCTCCGTCTGTTTCTTTTGGGGAGCGGGGAGCGGGAGCGGGCCCGTCGCGGCTAACAGCTAACAGCTAGCAGCTAACAGCTGGGGTGGGGTGGCGGAGGAGCGTGTGGGGCTTGGGGCCTAGGGCTTAGGATTCACGCTTGGCAAAGCTGGCCGCTGGAAGCTGGCGGCCGGGTGCTGAGCTACGGGTACAGCCGCGTGACCTTCCAGCCTGGCGCGTCACGGGTAAAGCAGAGACGGTCGTGCAGCCTGTCCATGCGGCCCTGCCAGAACTCGATGCGGTGCGGATCGAGCCT
>JBDHFY010000122.1:4841-25040 GCA_039590195.1 Gemmatimonadota bacterium
CTACGGGTACAGCCGCGTGACCTTCCAGCCTGGCGCGTCACGGGTAAAGCAGAGACGGTCGTGCAGCCTGTCCATGCGGCCCTGCCAGAACTCGATGCGGTGCGGATCGAGCCTGAAGCCGCCCCAGAACGGCGGCAGTGGGACGTCTCCGTCGCCGAACTTGCGTTTGTATTCTCGGAACTGTGCCTCCAGATCCAAGCGGTCGTCGAGAACGGAGCTCTGCGCAGATGCCCACGCGCCGAGGCGACTGCCCCGCGGCCGGGTTTGAAAGTACGTGGTGGATTCCTCCGTGGGGATCTTTTCCACCGTACCCTCCACACGCACCTGGCGTTCGAGGGCGGACCAGTGGAACACGAGCGCGGCGTTGGGATTCTGCGAGAGCTCTTCGCCTTTGCGGCTCTCGTAGTTGGTGTAGAACACGAAGCCGCGCGCGTCGAATCCCTTGAGCAACATCATGCGGGCCGATGGCAAGCCGTTGGTCGTGCACGTGGCAAGGGTCATGGCGTCCGGCAATCGGGCTCCTGAACGCTTGGCGTCGGCGAACCACCGTCCGAAGAGGGCGATGGGATCGTGGCCGGCCGTGGATTCCGAGAGCCCCAGGACGACGCCTTTGCCGAGTGCGAAGAGAGTACGAATTCTGGAAATGGCGGACATAGGGCGCGAGTTGTGGGTGGGGGTATCCGCCACGTGGGCGTGCGATCCTCTCAAAGGAACGCAAGCAGCGGCGCTGCGGCAAGTGATAGCCGGGTGCCGAACCGGAGACGGAGCCGGGGCGTCAGTGCTTGCCGCTCACGCCGGAACGTGCTAGCTTCGTTGACCCTCAATCTAGTGTCGTCACGTAGCTCTGGAGGCTCAGCCGTGAAGCTCAGCGCGCGCGTCCTTGCGCTACTGCTGCTCTTCGCTTTTTCCCTCGAGGCGCAGGATCTCAAGGAGAGGTTCCGCCAACTGTTCAATTTTGGCGGATCGTGTGGTGAGCTGCTGTGCCTCAACGACGCCAGCGGTGCGTCGGTAGCTAACGCGTTCACAGCGGCGCTCGCGCAGAACAACGAGCTCATCATCAATTTCGTTTCGGACGCGATCGGGCAAAGCGTTGCCAACATCCCGGTGCCGGCTACCAGTTCGGGGACGATTCCGGAGTTTGTCGCTGGCCGCGTCGTGGCCAGGTCACTGTCGGCGGGCCCGGTGTATGCCGAGCGCGCACCGACGCTTGGCATGGGTCGGCTCCTTCTCGGGGTCAATTTCACGGTACTGGACTTCAACGCCCTGCGTGGCGTTCCCCTGGACAACCTGATTTTCAATTTTCAGCACGTCGACCTGCCCGGCTCTGGCGCTCTGGGGGACCCACTGCAGGAAAACAACATCCTGCAGGTCGACACGGAACTGGCCATCCGCCTCTTCGCCACATCGTTTTTTGCCACCCTCGGTCTGACCAACGGCATCGATGTGGGTGTTGCGGTGCCGTTGGTGCGGACGACGATGGCGGGCCGCAGTGAAGCGCAGATCATCCCGTTCGGTGAAAACACGGTGTACACCTTCGGCGACCGGGGGCCATCTGATGACCCCAAGGTGCGACAGACCAATGTGTTCCAGGGATCCGCCACCGGCATCGGTGACATTGCGGCACGTTTGAAGGTCAATTTTCACCAGACCAGGCGGTGGGGCATCGCGTTTCTCGGCGATGTGCGTTTGCCAACTGGCAATGAAAACGAGCTGTTGGGACTTGGCGAGCTCGCCGTCCGAGGGCTCGGTATTCTCTCCGCTGAGGTTGGACCGTTCGCACCCCACGTCAACGTGGGCTACCGCTACCGTGACCGGGCTGACATGCTGCAGAACCACGCGATCCTGGCCAACGTGGGTTTCGACCAACTCCTGACGCCTGGCTTGACGCTCGCCGTCGGCGTCATCTCGGAGTGGGAGATCGACGAGAGCACACTCGCGGTGCCTGATCCCTTGGCATATCAGGAACCGTTCACCCGGACGGTGCCGGCCACGACCATACCGGACACCCACGACAATCGCGTCGATGTTACGTTTGGTTTCAAGCTCACCCCCGGTGCTGGGGGGGGGCGTGGTTTTACGCTGGTGTTGAATTCCCTCATCCCCCTCAATCGTGGCGGCCTCCGCTCCGATGCGGTGTGGTCGGCCGGCTTGGAGCACAAGTTTTGACGCATACCGTGAGAGCATCTGCGACGTCGTGGTGGCCTCGCGCTCTGGTGGTTGTCGTCGTGCTGCTCGGATGCAATGTCGGTGTGACGCCACCTGCTGAGGAAGCTACGATCAGCGTGTCGCCGCGCGACGTCGTTCTGGTCACTTTTGCTAGGAACCCGGAGGCCGTGCAGGGGGCCGTCGAGATCTTCAACAACAGTGAGTTCGGCTCTCTCCAGGGCATTCAGGCGAGCGTCACATCGGGCAACGAGACGGGTTGGCTGACGGTCGGTGACTTTGCCGACGGCAAAATGTCGCTCGAGGCCAGCGCAGCCAACTTGGACGAAGGTGCCTACGACGCGACGGTTGAGCTCACCTTGAGCAATGCCGGCAACAGCCCGCGGAGCTTCACGGTGCACTTTGTTGTTGGTGACGGCCCGGTGCTCGTCTTCACCAGTGACACCGTGCAGTTCCATCAGAGGCCGAACCGTCCCGGGACTCAGTTCACCAAGACCATGGCGCTGGCGAACGAAGGAGGTGGGAGGCTGAGTGGCGTGGAGATCGGAACCATCACATACCATCCAGATGATCCCGTGAAGGACTGGCTGGAGATAACCGTGGTGGAGAGCGCCGACAGTGTGATTCTGAACTTCCTGGCTACCTATGTCGTTCGAGATGATTGTCGGTTCTTCTCCGGCCCTCTCGCCCGAAAGGGCAGGCGACTCTGTTCGGCCGAGGTTCCGATCATCTCCCCCGTTGCCGCCAACAGCCCGCGGGTCGTCACCGCGCTCCTGACGTTTGACAACGAGCCCACCATCTTCTTGTCACCCAAAGGTGTGAACTTTGTCACGTTTGAGGGAGGGGATCCTGCCCCGAGCCAGGAAGTGGCACTAAGTGCTACCGGCGTCCTCGATGACCCTCCGCTGACCAGTTACCAGCTCGGAGCGCCCCTGGATGACGGTGGCAACCCTGTGAATTGGCTGAGCGCGAGCGTTGTCGACAACACAGTCACCTTGGTCGCCGATCCCATGGACATGCTCCGAGGGTTGTACAACGCCGGTATCGAGGTGACGCACCCACAGGTCCTCTCGCGGGGATCGCTCGTCGATGTGCAGCCGGACACGATCAGGGTCACCTTGACGGTAGACCCGCCCCCACCGGTCCCGCCATCCATCGCCCTTTCAGCCAACAACGTCACCGTGAGCACCACCAGCGCCGCCACCATCGCCATCACCAACGGCGGCGACGGGATGCTGACGGGGCTCACCGTGTCATCGGACGTGGATTGGTTGCTGGCCTTCCTCGATTCGAATTCCGCAACGAGCACTACGCCGGCAACCCTCAGCGTATCGGCACATCCCACCAGGCACCCACAGGCGGGTGCCACCGGGCAGCTTACCATCGAAGCCGATGGCGCCGCTCCGGTAACCGTGCAGGTGACGTTTCAGGGATAGCCTGGATCGCTATAGATCGTTAGCGCTGCGTCCGCATGCGCAGCCCGGTCAGCTCCAGATCGTTGGGAAGGGATCGAAACTCGGCGCGAAACGAAATGGCCACCTCTTCGTCACCGCGCGATGCCCGAAACGTCAGTGTCGCATCGAAATCGACCCGCCAGAGGTCACCCACCTGCTCGGGCTCGAAGGTCCTGATCAGCTCGATGCGGTGATCGCGAAAATCATCGGTCCCGAGCATCGTCTGCCAGTACTCCTCGTCGGTCGGCAGGAGCGGAATGCCATAGGCGCTCCTGAGCGCGGCGATGTCTCGATCGCGGGCAGCAGCGTTCAGCGCGTCAACGAACGTGGGGATTCGCCTTCCGATCACTGCCACGGCTGCTCCGCGGTCTAACACTGGCGTTTCCCGCACCAATGCTGATACGGTCACCGTGGCCTGCCCCGTTTGGGCTGCGCTGATAGCGGTGATTACCGCCGTTCCGGGGCCCACGGCGGTCACGACTCCTTGGTCGGATACGGACACGACCCCCGGGTCACTGGAACGCCACGACAGCGGTCTGTCGGCCAGGGCTCTCCCGCTCGAGCCCACGAGGGTTGCTGCAAGCGTCGCGCGCTGCCCCGCTTCGAGGGGAAGCAGCGACGGAACCACGGTGATCGATGCCACGGACTCCGGTGTCACCGTTATCGCTGCCGTCCCGGTGAACCCTTCGACGGTTCCCGTGACGCTCGTCGTACCCGGAGCCAGAGCGGCAAGCCGGCCCTCCCGTGATACCGATGCCACAGCCGGGTCCGACACTTGCCACGTGATGCGGCGACCGCCGAGCCGGTTCCCTTGCGCATCCCTTGGCTCCGCAACGAGATCCCGCGTTTGACCCACCTCGAGTGACACGGAGGCCGGTGAGATTCGAACCAACGCCACGGCGGCGATCTCGGCTACGACCGTGACCGTTGCTCGAGCGGAAAAGCCTTCACTCTCCGCTGTGATCTCCACCGTTCCAGCAGCGCGCGCCGTCACGGTACCGTCCGAGGATACCGTGGCGACGGCAGTGTTATCCGACCGCCATGCCGGAACGTGACCCGTGAGCGTGGTGCCGCCTGGCCCGAGCACGCTCACCGTAAGGCGTGTCGTCTCCCCAACTCCGAGCCGAACGGCGCTGGGTGACAGGGCGATCGAGGCCACAGCCTCTGCAGCTCCGGTCACCGTAAACTCGGCGGCGGCAGATTGCCCACCGCCGGCGGCATTGATCGTCACCGTTCCAGGCGCCCTGGCCACGACGACGCCATTGGACACCGTGGCGATCGCGGTGTCGCTGGACGTCCACTCGATGGCCACATCCGTTAGGATGCTGTCGGCGGCGTTACGCGCCACCGCCTGTAGCTCGGCCGTTTCTCCCATCGCAAGAGTGGCGGACGTCGGAGCGAGCGTGACCGAGCCGAGTGAGGCATCGGACGGAAGAAAAACCGGTGCGAGGATCCAGAGGGCGATGCCCGCTGCGAATACCGCTCCACCCCCCATCCAGAGCTTCGGCGACTTGAATCCGCGACGACCGGCCGCACCAACCTCAGCGCGGGGCAGGGGGGTGACCGGCGTCGACACGGGGGCGACCAGCGCTGTTGGCTCGTCTCCGGTGCTCAACGCGGACATTTGCCGTCGGACCGGATCGTCGGGTCCGGGCGGTGAACCGAACGCGGTGACGGCATCGGACAAGCGGGGCCAACGCTCCTCGGGATCCTTCCGAAGCATCCTCATCACCGCGTCCGCCAACTCGGGGGGGCATTCGGCACGGCGCTCGGTGATTGGAGGAGGCATGTCCATCGTGTGGGCCTGCATCACGGTGAGCGTTGCCCCGTCGAACGGAGGCGTGCCCGTCAACATCTCATAACCCAGGACGCCGAGGGAGTATTGATCGGATGCCCCGGTGACCGGCTTGCCCAAGCACTGCTCTGGGCTCATGTACGCCGGTGTACCGATGACAGCGCCGGTCATCGTGAAACCGGGCTTCTCCTCCACCTTGGCGATTCCGAAATCTGTGACGATGGCGTTCCCATCCAGATCGACGAGTGTATTGGCTGGCTTGATGTCGCGGTGGATGACCCCCCGGCGGTGGGCGTAGTCGAGGGCACTCGCGATCTGTGCGAGCCACGCTCTGGCCACGGGTACGGCCAAGGGGCCATAGCCCTCCACGATCGTCTCCAGCGAGCGGCCCTCGACAAACTCCAACACGAAAAAATGGAGCTGGTCGTGATGTTCGACCGCGTGGACGGTGATGATGTTTGGGTGTTTGAGGCTGGCGATCGTGACGGCCTCCTGGCGAAATCGCTCGACCATCCCATGCTGCATGAGGATTGCCGGCGACATGACCTTGATGGCAACCTTGCGATCGAGGGCGATCTCGTGAGCGAGGTACACCGCGGCCATCCCGCCGTGGCCCAGCTCCCGGTCGATCTCGTATCGTCCCCGCGTCGCGCGCCGCAGCTGGTCGAGCACGTTGCTCCAGGCGGACTCCGGATTTGATTCGTCGATGGTCGGTGCCACCTGAACGGTGGGGGCGGTCCCGGGCACGATCTCGGCTCCGCACATCGCACAGAACAGGTCGTCGTCTTGTGCCCTCTCCCCGCAATTCGGGCAAGTGGGGTTTTCAGTCATCAGTCGATGATGTTGCCGTTGTATAGGGGAACGCTGGTTGCGTTAGTCTCGATGGCCAAGGCACACGAGGCAAGGGCCCCTCGCGCCCGGGGATCGCCAAGCCCGCTCGCCTGCGCGGCAATGGGGCGACTGGCCCAGGCGACTAATATATCGAATACGATCGAGATTGCTCAGGTGGTGCACAACGTGAGCACTCCCCTGTTTGGCTAAATCGTTAACCGGTAGGCATTTCGGTGCACGGCTTCCGCAGGCATGATCCAGCCGGTTGCTTTGCCAGGCGAGGGTGGCCCAGGCCGGCATGGGGTCCACGCGGTCGGGTCGCTGGGGGATTGCGCAGGCCCATGGATCCCTATGGACGCCAAGCGGTGGGCGTGCATCGTGTCATGCCAGTCCTTACCTTCTTATTCATTCGCATCCGCCTTCGCTGCGGCGGATTGCCGGACTCACGGTTGTCGTAGACTAGGTGCCGTAGGTGCCAAAGCGTTCTTTTCGGTCTGCCACGTTATGGGTTGCTGGTGTCCTTGTGACGCCACCGACCGGCGCCCACGCTCAGGACTGTCAGGGTTTGCGCTGGGATCGCGGGGGAGTCGTCCTTGGTTCGTACACCGTGACGGAGGCACTCGTCATCGCTGTACGCAACGACGAGTGGTGGCCCGGCCAGAGCACGGGCTTCCATGTCATCTGGGATGGAAGCGTCAGTAGCGGCCAAAACCACTTGCTTCACGCGACGCTTGCCCACGGCATCTCTGAAGTCGCCGGGCGGGCCTGGCGTTGGGCGTGCGCCCCAGCCGAGGTCGCCGGTTGGCTCGGCGCAGCCATCGCATTCGCCGCAGTCGTGCCGTTTCCAGGAAGGATTTGGCTTCTCGGTGCTCAGCACGCTGTGGACGGCCGGAGGAGCCATCTTACCGGCTTTGCAGAACTCCTCTTGGAAACCTGCGCGGGCGCTCGTGTGGAAGGCCAATTACTGGCCGTCGGCCGAGTTCCGCAACCGCACCGGATCGCTGCCGCGGATCGAGAATGACTACGCGGGTCAACGATACTTCCTTGCCGTCAACCCGGGGTTGGCACAAGACCCCTCCGGGAATTGGCTGCCCTGGTTCGGCTTCGCTGTTGGGCACAGTGTGACGCAGTGGGTTGAGGCGGAGCCCGCCAATCAGTGGTACCTGACGTTCGATGTGAACCTGCGTGGCATTCCCGTGAAGGCGAGTTGGTGGCCGCAGCTAGCCGCCGTGCTCGATCACGTCCATTTTCCGCTGCCGGGTTTGCGGCTGCAAGGGGGCACGGTGCGGTTCGGATTTTATTGAGGAACACATTGTCCGACTGGGGTAGGCACGGCAGGTCGGTAGGATTCGCTGTCGCTGATACCGACCTGCCGCGCGTAGGGCGCATTATCGGAGGGACTTTTTCTCGTTCACGTCGCTTGCGCAGCACCTCGGGCCAGAGGCCGGGGTCCAGCGTGGACGCGTGCAGCGGGTTGAACAGCAACTTGAAGGTGTTATGTGACTGTGCCCGGAAGTGGGGCTCGAAGGCGAGGAGCACGACCTGGCCTTCCCCCATGGGGACGCGAACGGCTGCCGTTTTGCCCGCCAGGTAGTCCTTGGCCCCGAGCTCCCACCCGCTCGCGAGAAAGTCCTCTTCTGCGAAGGTGGCGTAAGGCACGAGATCACGCTCGATCTTCTTGTCGCCCTCCTCGGCGGCCGGAATGATGTCGAGCACCTGACTGTGGACGAAGAACGCCACAGCCTGTTCCGGCAGACCGTAAGACAGCGGATCCTCGGGGTCGGGGTTGAAGTTGATCAGCGAGCCCGGAATGAAGAACTGCTGTGAGCGCACGCCCCGTACGGTGTTGCGAACCGGCAAGCCGAACACGTCGATGGCAAAATCGACGGCATGGTCGATGGCGACCACCCACCCACCGGCTTCCACGTAGCGTTTGAGTGCCAGGGCTCCCTCAAGCCCGACCCCGCCCGTGTACTCCTTGGGCATCGTCCCGTCGAGGTGACCGTGAAGGATCTGCTGCCCCGCCTGGTCGGGTAGGATGATCGCATCATAGCCGCTGAGGTCGCCCGATCGGATGTCCTTGTCCCAGACGTTCTCGAAGTCGAATTCGTATTGCTCAAGCAGCCAGCGGGTCCAGCCTTCCGGCATGTTCGAGCGCCAGCTGCGATAGAGCCCGACCTTGGGGGCCAGCACCTGGGCCGTAGCGACGCCGGGTTCCGCTCCGAGGGCCTGGGCTGTGATGCCCAGATCCTGTATGGCCTCTTGGGCCACAGATCGTGAGACGTCACTCACGACGATGGTTCCGGCGGGCCACGTCGCGCCGCCGGCGTCGAAGGCTTCGGTGGCCCACACGACTTTGGCGCCGGCCGCCAACAGCCGGTTCGTGGCCGTGGCCGAGAGGTTGGGCGTGTGAGAGACGAGGAAGGCGGCACTCCCACTGCCGGCGATGCCCCCTGTGAGTAGCAGGATCTCCTCCGGTTGTCCGACCTCGTGCTGAGGCAGGGGAAACTGCGACTCGACGCGATCGACCGTCACACCCATGACCAGCGGGAACTCGTATCCCGTCATGTCGTACGGGGGATCCGGCGGCCCGCCGGGGTACTGCCGGATATCGGGATATTCTTTGGGCTCCATCAAGTCGACCAGGAAGGGTCGGAAGGCCTGGGGGGGCATGACATAGGTCCCGCGTGCATAGGCCGTCTCGCCGATCTGGAGTTGCCGGTCCGCTCGGCGGATCTCAATGCCGCCCAGCCGGAGCGCCCTCAGCATCTCCACGGCCCGACCCGGGTCGCGCTGTTTCTTGAGATCGACGACGTAGGCGAACGCACCATCCTCCGCCCGCTCGCCCTTCTCGATCTGCCGAAGGCCCATGCGGTGGATGTTGTGAAGCCAATCATCCTTGCGCCGGGCCGCAACATCCAGAACCGCCTTGTCCGCCGTCAGCATATAGTCCATGGCGTTGGCGACGTGCCAGCACCCGCCGAGCCAGGGGTACGGGTAGGAGGGGGATGGCCTCTTGGCGGGAAGATTGTCGGCGCGCGCTCCAAACGAGTCCGGAATGTCGTCTTCCTCGTAGCAGTGCGGTGTGGCATACCGATAGAGCGCCGTCTCCGTAATGAATCCGATCATGTTGTGAAAGGCTGGCGCCTCCGACATGTAACCGCTCCACCAGCCGTCGTACACGATTCCACTCGACACTCCCGGTTTCCCCTCCTGCATGAAGCGTCGCTTCATGGCGTCACCGACGAAGTTGAGGCTCGCTATCGTGAGCGGGTCCAAGTTCGGGTTGACGGGATCTTCCACCGGCGGCATCCAAATGCGCCCTGGGAAAGGACCGCTCTGATGGTGGTTGTACACGAGCTGTGGGAACCACTCGTGATAGAGCTGACGGGCTACCGCTTGGTGCTCCACCTGCGTGAACATATACCAGTCGCGGTTGTTGTCGTGTCCCACGTAGTGATGGTAAAGCTCGGGGACCGGCGAGGTCTCAAACGGCGTCCCGACGACTTTTCGGTACCAATCCACGACGATGTCCAGACCGTCCGGATTCATGTTCACCATCTGGAGCAGGATGACATCGTCACGGATGCGCCGTGCTTCATTGTCCTCTGCCGTGGCGAGCCAATGCGCGAGGACAGGCGCGTGTTGCCCGTGGGCGACCTCGGTGGCGTGAAGCCCCATGTCGATCCAAACGATGGCCTTCCCTTCGACGGCAAGTCGCCGGGCTTCGTCGTCGGAGACACCTTTTGCCAATGCGAGCCGCCGGCTGATGTCTCGGTAGCGCTCCCGGTTCGCCAGATTGTCGGGGCTCGAGATGATGGCCATATACATGGGCTTGCCCCGAGAGCTCCGGCCGATCTCTTGCAGGATGACGCGGTCGGACGCCTCCGCCAGGGCCTTGAAGTACGACGTGATCTGCCCGTAATCGGCAAGCTTGTAGTCGGTTCCCGGGACAAATCCGATGATGTCCTCAGGTGTCGGGACCGCGGCACTCTGCGCGAGAGCGGCAGAACCCGAATCGAAGCCGGCTGTCACCGTCGATATCGTCAGAAGCACAGCGAAGAGAGTCGCAAGCGACCGAGACACGGGGCGCTGACCTCCCCGTATTCCGTCGGCACGCTGAACGGTGTTCATGTTTGCCTCCGTGGGTCTATCCTGCCAATGAGATGGGGCTAGCTTGCAGCTTGGGTGAGGTGCGTTGTGGGTGGAGGGTTCCATCCGTTCTCCGCTGAAGAACTCGAGGGCGCTAGAGGCATCGGCGCCATCACGAGAGTCACACCGATTCCGGGGCCGATAATAGCGTGCGTGACCCACGGACGCTAGCGACCGCATTCCCAGAGACCCCGGGCGCGACGGACTCCGCCAACGCTTCCCGGGACCGCGCAGCCCCAGGTGGATATAAGAGAGAAGTTGTTGGCTCTCACGGCATGGATGCCTGTTGGGTTGCGGACCGGAGTCGTATCTTCGGATGTAAGGCTGCTAGGGCAGCCGTGGTCAAGAATTCTGTGCCGAAAGGCACTCGAGATAAGGTGGGAATCGATGAGACAAGTCGTTGAACGCTCGGGTGACACGAGAGTCACCTGGTTTGGAATATGGGCGGTGTTTGCGGTGGTCTTCATCAGCTGTGGACGTGATTCCGCGGACGACGCCATACGGCCCATTGTCATTGGTGCTCCCCTCTCCACGCAGTACCTATACGGCTGGGATGCGGAGCGAGGAATGCGGCTCGCCGTGGAGGAAATCAACGCGAATGGCGGTGTCGAGGTGGGTAATGTTCAGCGCCTTCTGGAGCTCGAGGTGATGGACACGCGGGATCTCGAGGCCGGCGTGCCGGTCTCGGAAGCGCTCCTCGTGTTGGAGAAGCTGATCCTGGAGAAGCAGGCGGATGTCATCATGGGTGGGCCGGTGCGGTCCGAAGCGGCGCTTGATGCGATGGACGTTCTCGTCCGACACAAGAAAGTCTCAATCCTGACCACGGGCGCTCTGTCGCCTGCGTACCACCGGCGGATCGGTACGGATCCGGACAAGTATAAATACCTCTTCAGAATCACCAGCGAGGCGGTGACGCTCGCCAACGAAGCCGTGGATCTGTTCTCTCACCTTCGACAGATCCATCGTTTCAACCGCACGTTCATCATGGTGCAGGACGTTGCCCACGCCCGGGCCACCGGCAACATCGTGCAGGGGAAACTCGAGAACATGGGTTGGGAGGTCTTGGGCCACGAGATCTATCCGACCGGGACCGTCGACTATTCAAGCGGTCTACTCAGGGCGAGAGACGCGGGAGCCCAGACGCTCTTTGTCTGGATGGACCACCCCGAAATCGCCAACCTCGTCAAGCAGTGGAACGATCTCGAAATCCCGGTGCTCCCAATAGCGGGGATCTCGAGCGCCGTGGAGCAGCCAGGGGCCTGGGAGGCCACTGAGGGAGCGGTCGACTATTGGGTGGCCTCTCCCGCCAACGCCGGCAACGTGCCCTCGGAGGCCACGCACCTCACCATGCCGTTCTATCGGGCGTACGAGGCTCGCTGGGAGGTCGAGCCGGAGGGCTACGGGGCGTCGAGCAGCTACGTAGGCGTCTATGTACTCGCAGACGCACTCGAGCGCGCCGGCTCCTTGGATCCCGACGCCCTGGCCTTGGCCCTGGAAGAAACCGATGTACAGAGCGTGTATGGAAGGATTCGATTTGATCCTGACGACCATCAGGTGATTCCGAGCTACGATCCCGCCGAGGGAGCCGTCAGTAGTTGGTTTCAGTGGCAGGAGGGGCGGAGAGTCGTGATCTGGCCACCGAGCATCGCCATGGGCTCGGTCGTGATCCCGCCGTGGCTTGACAACTAGCTTCAACGCGGCAGCGATTCACAGCCGGCTCGCGTCGGAGCGACGGCTCCGCGCTGCGTACCGTTCAATCCACATGACGATCGGGTCCGGTGCGGGCCTCGGGCGCCGTCCGCAGAGGCAACGTCGCAAGGGTCGTCGTCGCGGTTCTCACGCCGATTTTCCTTGGAGCCGCATTGTCCCGGGCGGGGTTGATCTCGAGACGCGGCACCTCCCTCTCTGAGATCATTGGTTCGGCGTGTTGCGCCGCTGCACTAGCTGTTTGCGGTGTTGGCCTGTAAGATAGCCCTGATTTGATACCCTCCGACTCCACGGCCGAGGGAGGCCCACCCATGATCACGCGTCTCCGCCCCCGCCCCCTTGGGGCTCTCCTGCTTGTAGCCTCTGCGTTGATCGGTGTTGCAGAGGCTAGAGCGCAGCAACAACCGATTCGCGGTTTTCCGGCCGACGCGTTGGCCGAGCGAAGTCGTCTCGAGTCGATTCTCCGCGACACCCCGGACACCGCACTCCTTCGGGAATACATGCTGGTGATGACCGAGGAGCCGCATCACTCCGGGTCGCCCGCCTCGCGGGACGTGGCCGAGTATGTCTTGAGCAAGTTCAGGGAATGGGGTCTCGATGCGGAGATCGAGGAGTTCGAGGCGCTGATGCCGTTCCCCGTGTCGCGGCACCTCGAGCTCGTGAGCCCTACACGATATGTGGCGACGCTGCAGGAACCGGAGATCCCCGAGGACAAGGACTCGGGCGACGAGAACCAGCTCCCCACCTACAACGCCTACGCGGCGGACGGGGACGTGACCGGCGAGCTGGTATTCGTGAACTACGGTCTGCCGGACGACTACGAAGAGCTGGACCGTATGGGGATCGACGTACGAGGGAAGATCGTAATTGCCAAGTTCGGCAGAAGTTGGCGGGGCATCAAGCCGAAGGTCGCTGCCGAGCACGGAGCCATCGGATGTTTGATCTACTCGGATCCCGAAGATGACGGCTACTACGTCGGCGAAGTCTACCCGGACGGACCCATGCGGCCCAAGACGGGAGTTCAGCGGGGAAGCATCATGGACTGGGCGACCTACCCGGGTGATCCGCTGACGCCCGGATGGGGTGCCAAATCAGGCGGCCGGAAACTCGCGCAGTCCGAGGCCGGCAACCTGGCATCAATTCCCGTGTTGCCAATCTCCTACGGCGACGCCCAGCCCCTTCTGGAAGCGCTGGGGGGAGCCGTCGCCCCCAATGATCACTGGAAGGGGGCCTTGCCCATCACCTACCGCGTGGGCCCCGGGCCGGCCCGGGTGCGGCTGAGCGTGACGTTCGATTGGCAGGTGCGGCCGCTCTACAACGTGATCGCCCGCATCCCGGGGACGACCGATCCCGACCAGTGGTTGATTCACGGCAACCATCACGATGCGTGGGTCTCCGGTGCCAGAGACCCGGTGGCCGGTGCGGTGGCTCAGATGGAAACGGCTCGGTCTTTCTCCAAGCTCCTCGAGACGGGGTGGCGTCCTCGGCGCACGCTGATCTTTGGGGTGTGGGATGGGGAGGAGTGGGGGCTTCTGGGCTCGACGGAATGGGCCGAGCAACATCGGGACGAACTGATGGAAAAAGCCGTCGCCTACTTCAACTCCGATGCTTATACAGCGGGCAGGCTCGGTGCCGGTGGGTCTCATACCCTCGAGACGTTCATGCAGCAGGTGGCGCGGGACGTTCCGGATCCGTCAGGAGGCAGTGCGCTCGAGACGCGTCTGGACTGGAGTCTGGAGCGCGCTCGCTCCGCGGCCGATTCTGTGGAGATACGTGAGCGGGGATTCCGACTCGGGGCGCTCGGATCGGGGTCCGACTACAGCCCGTTCCTCGATCACCTGACGCTCGCAACGGTGAGCATGGGATATGGCGGCCGGCGGGCGGGCGTTTACCACTCCATCTACGACAGCTACGACCACTACACGCGATTCATGGACCCGACATTCGCCTACGGGAAGGCGCAGGCCGGAGTGTTCGGCACGGCTCTCGCCCGCATGCTCGATGCACCGGTGTTGCCGTTCTCGTTTACGGAGGCGGCCCGCACCTATCGCGAATATGCAGACGAGCTCACACAACTGGCCGCCCAACGGTACGGGGAAGGCGGACTGGATATGAGCGACGTGTATGCAGCCGTGCGCCGCTTGGGTGATGCAGGTGAGGCGTTTGACGAAGGCATTGAGAGAGTGTCAGGTCAAGGATCGCGATGGCTTGCCGGCAGGGACGATGAGCTCCGGGACATCAACAAGGAGATCTACCAGACCGAGCGGGATCTTGCGAATCCCGACGGCCTGCCGCGGAGAGAGTGGTTCCGTCACACCATCTACGCACCGGGACTGTACACCGGTTACGGGGTCAAGACGATGCCCGGCATACGAGAGTCGCTTGAGTGGGGTGAGCTGGATCAATCCCAGAACCAGGCGAGTTCAGTGGCGGCGGCCATCGTGCGTATGGCGGAACGAGTGGAGAGGCTAGTGGAGAAGCTCGGGGAGTTGTGAGGGACGTGAGGCCCGGTTGTCCAATGTCCACTGCTCAACATTCAATGTCCATTGTCCATTGCCCGATGTTCGGCCTTGGCTGAGGGCCTTGGACGTTGGACATTGGAGGAGGCCGAGAGACTTGCTGTGGCCCACAATTGACGCCACTCTGAGCAGGAAGGCGGCTAGTCGGATGCCTTCATGACGCCCGAATCCCCGACGGCTTACACCGATCCCTTCGGAGGCGTGGAAGCCGCCTCGTCGCTTGCGAGGCAACATCCGGCAATCGTGGCGACCATTCTGTACCTCTACGTGTCACTCATCGGGAGTTTGTATCAGTGGCGCCTATTTGTCTCTTTTGAAATCAATATCTTCCAGTTCGTCGACACCAACGATCTCTTGCTTGCTGCGTTCAAGGATCCTTTCGCCTTTGCTGTGGCCGTCACGGGGGTAGGCATTGGCCTGCTGTTCGTACCGTTGGTGACGACGATCTCCTGGATGTTATCCACCCGATTTGGCCGCACGGATTCGACTCTGGGTCGGTATCTGCGGGAGGCCGCAACCCCGCAAAAGGCCCAAAGGGCATACCACGTCACACGATGGGCGGGGCGGAGCATCATTGTTTTCTACACGCTCGTGGTTCCCACCGAATTCGCTGAACGAGAGGCAGATCGGATTCGCGGAGGCCTGGGGCTGAGTGTTCGTGTGAGTCTGGCTCCACGCCTGGATACCGACACCGCAACTTTCGAGCGCCCGTTGCCTCTTGTGGGAGCGACCACGAGGTTCGTGTTTCTGTACACCGGCAATGCGGGCGGCTCCGATTCGGGAAATCACGTAGTAGTCGTGCCGGCGAGCAGCATTGCCTACATGGAGACTTGTGAGCGGCCATGTGTGGGCTAGTAGGTGGGGTATTGCCAAGTGCCCGCGCGCCGATTGACGATCCCAATGACGTCGTGCGCCTCCCAATTCGTCGGGCACCGCACTAGATTCCCTCTTGATATGCAGCGGCCGTCGCCATCGGCTAGCTGCCTTTTCGGGAGCTGTCATGCCATTCAACCTCGGTTTCTGGGAGATCCTCCTCGTCCTTTTCGTGCTCCTGCTGGTGTTCGGCGCCAAGCGGTTGCCGGAGATCGGCTCCGGAATGGCGAAGGGCATCAAGGAGTTCAAGAAGGGCATCAACGAGATGAAGAGCAATCTCGAGGAGGGTGAGGACGAGCCCGATCGCAAGGAACTGGACGCGTCCCAGAAGGAATCAGGCGATCCAAAAAAATTGAGCGAGTGACAGCAGCCGACGCCCTGCCTCGTTCGGACAGCAGACCGCACCTCCACCAAGCCGCGTCTGGCCCAACGGCCTACGCGGTCATGATTCCCAGCGGCTGGTACGTCTTCCACCCTCCCCTCGTGAAGTCCGGAAATGCAACGGGTCGGCTCCTGTTTGCCACGGAGGCCTCGGACAACTCGATCACCGCACTCAACGCCACCGCGTCGTACACGTTCATGTCGGTCGGCAGGCCTTCCCGCAGACATTTTATCAGACGATAGTCCTCGATGTAGTCCATGCTGCCGTGGCCCACCCCGTTTCCGGTCTCTCCGAGCGCTCGCCACAAGGGATGCTCGAACTCCTCGAGGTATGCCTCGGCGGGCTCCCATTCGTGCTCGGGGCTCCTTCCTTCGATATGAACACGGTGGGGATACCCCTGGAATAACCCCTTTGTACCCTGCACCTGATGAATGCGGCTGTAGGGCCTGGGAAGGTTGGTGTCGTGACTCAGGAAGATCGTGCGGCCTTGCGCCGTATGGATCAGGCTCACGTTCACATCTCCCAAGAGGTATTGCTCGCTGCGCTGCGGAGATCCGGCGGGGAAATGCTCCTGCGCATACTGCTGCAGGCCTCGAGAATTGCTGCTCATGGAAACCAGATACTCAAAGCGGTCGCCACGGTTGATGTTCATGCATTGGGCGAGGGGGCCCAATCCGTGTGTCGGATACAGGTTTCCGTTTCGCGTCATGGAGTGGGCGCGGCGCCAGAGTCCCTCGCCCTCCGAACTGAACTTGACCGATCGCAGATCGTGCAGGTAGCCGCCCTCGCCGTGCAAAATCTCTCCGAAGAGCCCCTGCCGCACCATGTTCAACACCATAGACTCCCACCGTCCGTAATTGACATTCTCCATCATCACGCAGTGCTTGTCGTACCTCTCGGCGTTCTCGACCAACTCCCAGCACTCGTCGAGGGTAATGGCCGCCGGCACCTCACTGGCTGCGTGCTTGTCGTTCTGCATTGCCGCCACCGATATCGGCACATGCCATCTCCACGGCGTGGCGCTGAAAACGAGGTCGAGATCCTCTTCCTCGCACATCCGCTTGAAATCCCTTTCACCACGGGAATAGCCTGTGGGCTCGGGCTGTCCCGCCTCTACGACCCATTGCTGTACCCGCGTCACTTTCTCCGGCACGATGTCGCAGATAGCCTTGAACTCGACCCCCTCGATGTTCAGCAGGTTTCGACAATGAACCGAACCCATCCCACCGACACCGACAAAACCGATCCGCACGACGTCCAGGGGAGGAGCTGCGAGCGGCTGTGCCGGCGCCTGCCCGAGGCGGCGGCCCCGTGAGGTCATAGTGCCATTCGGAGAGCACGCGGCAGCGCCGAGCACCGCAGCCCCGAGCCCTGCGGCGCCGATCTTGAGCAGCTCACGACGGTTCAGACCATCGGTCGTGCTTTCGCTCTCACCCGCCATATCACTTTCCATACCCACTATACCTCCGAGCTGTAGTTGTCAGCTCTCAGAAGAAGATTCCGTAAAGTGCCAGGGTGATAACTATCACGCCCACGCACAATAGGTCGAAAACAGGATCTCGCCCGACACTGACGATCTTGCGGTCCACTGCCGCAGCCGCCGCGGCCGGCTTCGGGCCGAGCAGCGAGCGACCGATGAGTAGTGCGATCAGGATGAGCCCGGCCACCCACATTTGGTCCAGGAACGCCGCGCCTGGCAGGAGCAATTTGACCCCGATGGTCACAGGCAATGTCATGACCATTGTCCACAGGGCGGCAGAGGCGGTGGAGCCCCGCCAAACCAGACCTCCCAGGAAGACGACGGCGACGCCGGGTGTGATCAAACCCCAGAACTCTTGTATGTAACTGAAAACACGCTCGAACCGTATCAAGAACGGTGCCCACGCCGCGGCGATGAGTAGGAACACGACCGTGCTCATGCGACCCACCGCGATGAGGTTTGCCTGAGTACTGTCCGGACGGATGCGTGTCTGATAGATGTCGATGGTGAAGATCGTAGCGGCGGAGTTGAGCATCGAATCCAGACTGGACATGATCGCGGCCAGCAGCGCCGCAAACATGAGCCCCGTCAACCCGCTCGGCAGAAGGCGTTGAAGCAGCATAGGGTACGCCATATCCGAGCGCACAAGATCGTCACCATAGAGAACGTACGCGACGATGCCAGGAATGACAATAATGAATGGGATGAGGAGCTTGATGTAGGCTGCGAACACGGCTCCGTATTGTCCAGCCCGAACGTTCCTCGCGGCGAGGGTTCGCTGCGTGATGAATTGGTTGCATCCCCAGTAGAAGATGTTGGCGATCCACAGCCCGCCGAAGAACACTGCGAACCAGGGAAGCTCGGGATGATCGAGGGGTAGCACAGTGTGGAACTTCTCACCGGCCTGATCCATGAGCGCGTCCCAACCACCGACCGCCTGCAATCCTATCACTGTCGTGACCAATCCGCCCAGGATCAACATGGTGCCCTGAATCAGATCCGACCATACGACCGCCTTGAGCCCGCCGTAGGCGGTGTAGGCGCCCGCGAAGACCGCCAGGATTGTGATGCCCCATCCCAGGGGAAGCTCGAAGATGGTCTGTAACGCCAGGCCCCCCGAATACAGCACGGTGGCCATGGCAACGAACACGTACGCCAGCAGCATGTAGAAGGCAAGCCAGCTCCGGGAGCGGCCGTCGAACCGGCGCTCCAGGTATTCCGGCATGGTCGTGATGCCGCTCGCCAGAAACCTCGGCAGAAACCAGCGGGCCACGATGACGAGCGTGATGGCGGCCATCCATTCGTAGGACGCGATGGCCAGGCCGAAATCCACGCCGGACCCAGCCATTCCCACGAAGTGCTCGGTGGAGATGTTGCTGGCGATCAGACTGATGCCGATCAACCACCACGGCAGATTCCGGCCGGCCAGAAAGTAGTCTGCCGCCTTGCGTTCCCGCCGTGAAGCGATGACCGCGACCGCCCCGACGAGGAAGAAGTAGCCGATGAACGCGGTGCTATCGAGCGCCGAGAAGTTCATCGGACGGTACCTGTATGACGCTTGACTGTCGGTCTCACCTGACGTCGAACTCGATGGTGACCTGGAATGTCGTCAATATGTAGCCACAGAGAACACAGCGAAGTTGCCCCGAAAAAGTGGACACCAAGATAAGTCACACACATGATTGTGACAGGAGGTGTTCGATGGGGCAGATTCGGCGAGGGTTTAGCCGTGAGTTCAAGGTCGGTAGCCCGCGATCTCGAGATCAGCCGCAACTTGCTGTATCGCTGGAAGCGGCAGGTGGAAGCGGAGCCGACTGACGCGTTTCCTGGGCATGGGCGGATGAAGCCGGAGCAGGAGGAGCTGCAGCGGTTACGGCGGGAGCTCGCCACGGTGCGCGAGGAGCGGGATTTTTTAAAAAAAACGATCGCGTTCTTTGCGAAGGAATCGGAGTGAAGTGTCAGGCGATCGCGGCGGGACACGGGCAGCATGCGGTGGCGCTGATGTGTCGGGTGTTGGGGGTGCGACGCAGTACGTACTACGCGTGGCGGCGTCGGCCGGTCTGTGCGCGGGGCCAGGCGGATCGGCGGTTGCTGACCCACATCCGCGTGATCCATGGCGAGAGTGATCGCACTTATGGCAGTCCCCGCGTGTATCGCGAGTTGCGGGAGCGGGGGATGGTGTGTGGGCGCCACCGGGTCGCCCGGCTGATGCGGAGCGTGGGGTTGCGGGCGAAGCAGGCGAATCGCCAGCCCCGGCAGCGGACCGTGGCCGCCCGGGCCCCGGCCGCGCCCAATCTGTTGCAGCGCCGGTTTCAGGCGGCGGCCCCGAACGTGGTGTGGGTCAGTGATCTGACCTATATCCCGACGCGGGAGGGCTGGCTGTATCTCGCGGTGGTGTTGGATCTCTATTCGCGGCGCGTGGTCGGCTGGGCGGTGGGCCGTCGCATGAGCCAAGACGTCGCGGTCGCGGCGTTGGACGCGGCGATCGGGACGCGTCGTCCGCCGCCGGGCCTGCTGCATCACTCGGATCGGGGGAGCCAATATCGGAATCCTGTGTATCAGGCCCAGCTTGCGGCGCACGGGTTCCGCAGTAGCATGAGTCGCGCTGCCACCTGTGCCGATAACGCCGTCGTGGAAAGCTTTTTTCACACGCTGAAGACCGAACGGGTGCACGGCAAGCGGTATCAAACGCGGGCCGAGGCGCGGAGCGATGTGTTCGAGTTCATTGAGTGCTGGTACAATCCTCGTCGCCGCCACTCGACGCTCGACTATCTCAGCCCAGCGGCGTTTGAGCGGGCACATGGTACTTAACTCAGGTGTCCACAAAACCGGGGCAAGATCCC
>JBDHFY010000123.1:0-11544 GCA_039590195.1 Gemmatimonadota bacterium
GCGACGGCGCTCGTCATCCAGTTCGGGATCGGGCCGCCGGTCCGACTCCTCGATGAGGCCCTGGGCCAGCATCGTTCGAAGCGTCCGGTAGAGGTTGCCCGACTCGATGCGGATCTCGTCGCCCGTTCTCCGCTCCAACGCCTTCACGATGCTGTACCCGTGGCCTTCACCTTCCATGAGGACAAGGAGGATGTGGAAGACGACGGGCTTTACTGGACCTGGTGCCGAGTTCTCGCCGGCCTGTCTATCGGACATCGCAGTTGCTCCGGGCCTATAGCTGCCAAGTGACACTAGTCATAACGACAATAGTCAAAATGACGGCATCTGACAAGGCAACTGGCTGATGGGTCTTGCTGGATCTATCGATAGACAATATATTGTCTTCCGATAAGTACGACGCCCTCGAATGGAGGTCAGCGTGTCACCCAAGGGAGCCAGCGGCGCCAAACCCCTCACGAGTTCTTTCTTTTATATACTGCTCGCTCTGGCCGACGAGGAACGGCACGGGCTGGGCATCGCCGCGGAGGTGGCCCGGCGAACGGACGACGAGGTCGACCTCGGCCCGGGTACGCTCTACAACGCCATCAAGAAGATGCTGGACGCGGGGCTCATCGAGGACTCGACTACCCCGCGAGCTCCCGGCGACGACGACCCACGGCGTCGCTACTACGGCATTACGCGCACGGGGCGCCGGGCCCTGGAGGCCGAGGCGAGGCGTCTTGCGCGAATCGTGGACGCTGCACGTGAGAAGAACGTGCTCCACGACTTGCGGCCGGTGTGATGATCTCTCCCGCACGGCTCTATCGAGTCTTGTTGCTTCTCTACCCGCCCGGATATCGGCGGCGCTTCGGCAGGGAGATGCTGGAGTTTCTCGAGGCGCGCGTCCGCCGTTTGCCGGACTCCGAGCTGTGGTCTTTCGTCCTGCAGGACGTGGCGCGCTCGCTGCCAACCGCGTGGTTTGCGGCGTGGCATGGTGTCCTGATCCGCCTTCGCCGCAAACGATCCACCTCCCTACTCTACCCCGATCTGGCGCCGCACTCGACGCGGCGCGGAGTGATCAGCATGTTCGCCACACCGTTTCGCGACCTTCGCTTCGCGATACGCAACCTAAGACGCACGCCTGGCTTCACCGCAGCGGCCATCGGCACGCTCGCCCTCGGGGTCGGCGCCAACACCGCTATCTTCTCCGTCGTGAACGGGGTCATTCTACGACCCCTCCCGTATCACGAGCCCGAAAACTTGGTCATGGTGCAAATACAGTATGCCGATGGCGACGGCTCCGTGTCGTATGCACACTCGCAGCCGGATATCCACGACATCCAGACCGAGGTACAATCGATCGAGGCATCTGCCGGCTATCAAACCACTGCGTTCACCATCACCGGCGGCGGAGAGCCTGAAGTGGTCCGCGGCATCAGGGTCACCAATGGGCTGTTCGACGTGTTCCACGTCGCTCCGGTTATCGGTCGCGACCTTCGGGCCGAAGAAAACGTACCAGCGGGACCCCTCGTCGCCGTAATCGGACATTCGTTCTGGCAGGAGCGATTCGGCGGCGACCCGGACGTCATCGGAGAAACCATCGAGTTGAGCGAGCGGAGGTACGAGATCGTCGGTGTCGCCCCTGCCGGCTTCGATTTCACCCGGGAAGCCCAGATCTGGGTCCCACTCTATCACGATCTCGAGGGCTGCGCTCGTGGCTGTCACTTCATTCGTTTTGTCGCCCGACTCAGACAGGGAGTGACGATCGAGTCGGCACAGAGCGAGCTGTCACTGCTCGCGACCCGGCTGCAGGAAGCGTACGTCGATACGAACTATGGCAAGGAACTCCGGCTCATCACGCTGGCAGACACCGTGTACGGCAATGTGCGGACGGGCCTCTTCGTGATGCTCGGCGCCGTCGGCTTCGTTCTCCTCATCGCGTGCGCGAACGTGGCAAACCTCCTGCTCGCTCGAGGGACTGCTCGCACCGGTGAGATCGCCGTGCGCTCGGCTCTCGGCGCGAGCCGCGGTCGGCTCGTTACGCAATTGCTCATTGAAGCCCTCGTGCTCGCGGCACTGGGGGGAGCGCTGGGTGTGGGCCTTGCCCGAGCTGGACTTGGAGCGCTTCTCAAGCTTGCGCCCTCCAACCTGCCGCGGTTAGAGGAGATCGCCGTGGATGCTGGCGTGCTGGTGTTTGCCCTCGGTACCGTCACCATCGTCACCTTTCTCTTCGGGCTCATGCCGGCGTTCCGGCTGGCCAACACCTCGGTATCCGAGACGCTCAATCACAGCGGGCGCGGCGAGATTACCAGCACTGCCAGCGCCTGGTCGCGCTCCGCCTTACTCGTCGGCGAGGTCGCCCTCTCACTCATGCTTCTGTTCGGTGCGGGACTCTTGCTGCGGAGCTTCTCGCAACTGAATGCTGTGGACCTCGGGTTCGACAAGGAGCGAGTTCTCACGTTCGTGATCTCGTTACCCGAGGCCCGCTACGACGCTGACGAGGCTGTCCGGTTCTTCGAGCAGCTCGAGACGCAGGTAGCGGCAGTTCCCGGCGTCGAGGCGGTCGGCAGTGTGTTGGGAAGTCCGATGGGGGGCAGTTCGGTCGGTGGGTCGTTTAAGCTGCTCGACCGGCCGGAGCCGCCTCCGGGACAGGAGCCGTCCGCGATGGTGCGAGCTGTCACGTCCGGTTACCTGGAAACGTTGCGCGTGCCCCTTCTCCGCGGTCGCGGGTTCGAGCCGAGCGATCGCATCGACTCACGTCCGGTCGTGCTAGTCAGCGAGCAGTTCGTCAAGCGGCATTACCCGGAGAAAGACCCGCTGGGGGAGCAGATCGAGCTCCACGTCTCCTTCGGCTATGACATCGAGGAACCTTACACGATCGTCGGCGTGGTGGGCGACGTCCGCTCCAGGAGTCTGCGGGACGATCCCGTCCCGGAGATGTACGTGGTGCAGGCCCAATCCGGAACTGACTTTCTCCGCGTACTGGCCCGACTCGCCCCTGGTGCCACGGACGTACTGCCGGCGATCCGCCGGGAAGTTCGCACCATAGACCCGAACATCCCGCTGCGCGGTATCGAGCAACTCGAGACGGCGGTCGAGCGGGCCTTCGGCCCCGCCCGGTTCTATCTTCTGCTGCTTTCGATCTTTGCCGGTGTTGCCGTCACGCTCGCTGCGATCGGGCTGTACGGTGTGGTGGCTTATCTCGTGTCCCGCCGTACACGGGAGATCGGAATCCGGATTGCCCTCGGCGCGCACGCCGGTGACGTCGTGCGTCTCGTGCTGCGTCAGGGGATGGTGCCAGCCGGCCTCGGGATCGCCCTGGGGCTCCTGGGCGCGTGGGGCGCGTCGCGGGTGCTGGGTTCCCTGCTCTACAACGTGGCGCCGGAGGATCCCATCACCTTTGCGGTGGTAACAGCGCTGTTGCTCGGTATCGTCGTACTGGCCATCCTCATTCCAGCGAGAAAAGCGAGCAGGATTGCGCCAGTGGAAGCGTTGCGAACGGAGTGACGCCCTCGTCACCCACTCTCCCCGCACGGCAGCCCGTCACCTCACGCCCACTCCCTACGGCAGCCCTACCACCCTACCACTTCTCCCAACGCGGTGTGGATGGGGGATGCTGCCGTGGGGAATCGCAGGTGCGGGGAGGAGCTGCCGTGGGGAATGGGCGGTGCGGAGCGGAGCTGCCGTGGGGAATGGGGGTGCGGGGCGGGGCTACTCGACCTCCGAGACATCCGTCGCCCAGGCCGACACATCCCACCACGAGTCAAAGTCGCGCTGCTCAATCCCGGTCCAATCCTCCGTCCGGACCACCTGCTGCCAGACATCCCATATGGCCTCGATGATCGCCAGTTGAAAGCCGCAGTACTCGACCGAGATGTCGTCGATGGTGAAAACCACTTCTTCCGACGCGCGGACGGTGAGCCGCTCGAGACGTTCCTCTAGAACGTACCGCTCGAGCTTATCGATGTCGCGGACTTGGCAGACCTGCGTGAACTCTGCTGGAGACTCGGTATTGCTCCACAAGCCCTGGGGATCGACCACCAACATGCCACCGTGGCTCTCGTTGAGAATGGCGAACGGCATCAACCAGAAGGGTGTTTGGACGGCGCCGGCGACCTGACCTTGCAGAGCCCCGGGCACGAAGGCCAGACGTGGCAAGGTACGGGTCGCGGCGATCTTCTCCGCGATCGCCGCGGTTTCGGGCGGCGAGAACTGGTGAAAGAGGCTCTCAACGCCTGGGAAGTTTGGAAAGGCGCTCACTTCCACCGAACGCGAGCGGTAATGGTGCGTTTCGGAACCGGAGTACGGGCCGGAGCAGTAGGGTAACAGGGGCGATTCGAGCCAGTCCTCGAGCGCGATGGAGGCGTACTCGACGTCATCCTCATCCGGCTCGTCCAGGCCGTCGTGCTGGTCCATGTCCCACTCCGATCCTGTCTCGGTCATCCGCGCCCACCCCCTCGTAGGTCATCTGTCCGGCGGAACCATACCGACACCCACAACTCTGGAATCACCCATCTAACGGGTCTCAGGCGCCTCCCAGCACCCTCATGGCCCGAGCGATGGTCCCCCAGAGTCGTCATATAACCGAGGCCGTCCGGCGGTTCTGTGAGGTATGTCGCATGTTGAAGAGGGAGAAGGGAGTCGGGGAGGAGGGCGTGAGAAGGGAGAGGAGAGACCGTCTGATGGGAAGTGGGAGCAAGCGAGGGCTAGTGTCCGTCGGCGCATCCGCGTCTATCCGCACGCCCCCCCCGATATCCGCCGCCCTGCCCCTGCTGCCCCTCCTACCAAGGAGGAGGGGCAGAGGGTGCAGGATATGGCGAATCAGTTCCCCTCCGGCCCGTAGCTCAGATCTGGCCGGTAGGCGTAGACCTGGTGATACACCGAGTGAACGGCCTCAACGAGCTACCAGCCCCCAGCCACGCAACACCGTCCCGTACACAGCCAAACACGGCCGGGAGCGGGGCGACCCAAGAGCCATCACCGTATATCCGCGTTCATCTGTGTCCAATAACAAGCCCCGGGCTTCCGCCCGGGGGCAGTCTTTTCCCAGGACGACAATCCGCTGTCAGCGATGACAACGGAGCGGCGTTCTCGATAGCGGTCCACCCCCAACGCTTACGGGTGGACGGGGATCGCGTCCCCTGGACACCATTCATGAATACAGATAGAATGACTTCTGTTTCGATTCGGGACAAACCGAGAGTCCCGCAGCTCGGGTGCTCTCCGTCCCCGGTCATTCCCACCGGTCAGGGGTCACCCATGCACTCACCGGTCTCGTCCCTGCGCACACAGGCTCCGGCCCTCCGCTCGCTCGCCGTGCACACGGCGCTCCTAGCCATTCTCTCCCTCATCGGCTGCGGCGAGAAAGCCACCGAGAATACGGCTCCACCACCGACCGTGACATCGGTGGCGGTGACCTCGAGTTCCGTGACTCTCATCGCCCTCGGGGAAACGGTACAGCTCGAGGCGAGCGCCCGGGATCAGAACGGCGCCGCGATGGCGGGACAGGCCTTTACCTGGAGTTCATCCGACGAGACGGTGGCTTCGGTAGGCGAGGCAGGGTTGGTGACCGCCGTCGGCAACGGTACCGCGACCATCACCGCGACCACGGCAGGCGTGGCGGGTACGGCGACCGCCACTGTAGCCCAAGTGGCGACACAACTCGCGTTCACCGAGCAACCCTCCGAGACCCTCGCCGGAGAAGTGATTGCACCCGCGGTCGCTGTCACGATTCAAGACGCCAACGGCCACACGGTGGCGAGCGCGAGCGACGAGGTCACCCTCGCCTTGGGGACCACGTCGGAGGGGGAAGCTGGACTCGAGGCACCGACGACTGTGGCGGCGCCGATTGGCGTGGCGGCGTTGGCGGAAGGCGAACTCGGGGGAACGACGACCGTAGTGGCGGTGGCCGGCGTGGCCACGTTCGACGACCTGATCATCGATAAGACTGGCTCCGGTTACACGTTGATGGCGAGCGCCGGCGAGCTACAAGGCGCCACGAGTGAGGCGTTCACCGTGACGCCGGCGGAGGCGGTGGCCTTGGTCTTCCGCGTCCAGCCCACCGATGCTGTGGCCGGGGCGGCGGTGGCTCCGGCCGTTGAAGTGGTGTTGCTGGATGAGCACGAGAACGCGGTGACGGATGCGGCCAATGCGGTAACACTCGGGCTCGCGGACAATCCCGGCGGCGGCACGCTGGGCGGGACCAAAACCGTCAGTGCCGACGCGGGGGTGGCACTCTTCGATGATCTCTGGGTCGACAAGGCCGCCAGCGGCTACACGCTCGTGGCGAGCGCGGGCGATCTCCCTGACGTGACGAGCGCGGCCTTTGCAATCGCACCCGCACAGCCTGCGGTTCTTCTCTTCCAGCAGGAGCCGACGGATGCGACGGCCGGCGTGGCCGTCGACCCGAGCATCGTCGTGCGCATTGAAGATACCTTCGGCAACACGGTACCGACGGCCACCCATACGGTCACCCTTACCATCGAAACCAATCCGGGCGGCGGTACGCTTGCGGGCAGCGCCATCAAGGATGCCGCCGCCGCCGTTGCCACCTTCGACGACATCTGGATCGACAAATCCGCGAGCGGGTACACGCTCTCGGCGAGCGCCGACAATCTCACGAGCGCAACCAGTGCCGCGTTTGCCATCAGCCCGGCGGCGGCCGAGAAGCTTGGCTTCGTCGCCACGCCACCGAATACCGGAGCCAACGAGACGATGAGTCCCGCCGTCGAGGTGGCGATTCAGGATGCCTTCGGCAACACGGTCCCGGCGGCCACCGATCAAGTAACGGTGGCCATTGAGACCGACGCCGGCGGCGGCCCCGGGGGCGTCCTGGATGGCACGCTCATGCAAACCGCTGTCGAGGGCGTGGCGAGCTTCGACGGTCTCTCCATCGATCAGACCGGATTCGGCTACACGCTGCAGGCGACGGCCGGCGGACTCACCTCCGCCTCCAGCGCCAGCTTCGACATCTTCGGTCGCTGGGTTGCAGTAACACTTGGCCAGTTCCACACCTGCAGCGTTGCGAGTGACGGCACTGTGCGGTGCTGGGGATCGGGGGGCGCCCGGCTCGGCTACAGTCACAACAACGACATTGGCGACAATGAGTCGCCGGCATCCGCGGGGGACGTCAATGTGGGCGGAACCGTCACCCAGATGGGCGCAGGCCACGACCATACCTGTGCGTTGCTCAACACGGGCGCCGTGCGGTGCTGGGGAGGAGGCTTCGGCGGTAAGCTCGGCTACGGTAACACGAACACCATCGGGGACAACGAGGATCCCGCCGCCGCGGGCGATGTTCCAGTGGGCGGAACCGTCACCCAATTCGACGCCGGCGGAATAACCTCTCACACGTGCGCCGTCCTCTCGACCAGGGCCGTGCGCTGTTGGGGTGACGCCTTCTCAGGACAACTCGGGTATAGCAACACTGATCCCATCGGCGACGACGAAACACCGTCCTCGACCGGCGACGTCGATGTCGGTGGGACAGTAGCCCAAGTTGCCCTCGGAGCGGACCACACCTGCGCCCTGCTCGCCAACGGCGCGGTGCGCTGCTGGGGGTCCGGCGGGAGCGGCCGGCTCGGCTACGGCAACACGGACAACATCGGCGACAATGAAACGCCGGCGAGCGCCGGCGACGTGAACGTGGGCGGCACCGTCACCCAGATCGCGGCGGGCGCAGATTACACGTGCGCATTGCTCACCACTGGTGCTGTGCGCTGCTGGGGACAAAACAATCTTGGCCAGCTCGGCTACGGCAACACGGACGACATCGGTGACAACGAAACGCCGGCGAGCGCCGGCGACGTGAACGTGGGCGGCACCGTCACCCAGATCGCGGCGGGATTAGAGCACACCTGTGCGCTCCTCACCTCCGGCGCCGTGCGCTGCTGGGGAAGCGGCGGGAGCGGCCGGCTCGGCTACGGGAACACCACCACCATCGGCGACAATGAGACACCCGCCTCGGCAGGCGATGTCGCTGTGGGTGGCACCGTCACCCACATCGGGGCCGGCTGGGAGCATACGTGCGCCGTCATCACTACGGGCGCCGTGCGCTGCTGGGGGTGGGGCGGGAACGGCGAACTCGGCTACGGCAACACCACCACCATCGGCGACAACGAGACGCCAGCCTCGGTGGGGGACGTGAAGAACTCGGGGAACCCGTGAGCGGTGGTGGCGCAAGGTGAGCTCCCCCCCCAAACCCTAGCTGGAGCCGAGTGTGGGCCGGGACACCTTAAGCCCTGGTGGGGAGGTTGTGGGTGGGGCCTTCCGCGTTCATCTGTGGCGAGGCCCCGCCCCACCCTACTACCCCAGCTGTTAGCTATTAGCCATTAGCTCCCCACACCGCCCGCTGCCGGCGGCCAGCTGCCGGCTTCGACAACTCGAGTACCGATCGGCAGGTCACCCCGGGCCTGCGCCCGCCGCGAGCTGCTCGGGTCATATGGGCAAGAGGGGCAGAAGGGGCAGGGGGGGGCGGGACCGTGCCCCCTGTCCCTCAGTTCAGTAGCTGGAAGCCCGCAGTCTCAAAGTGCTTGTCCAGGGCCAGAGCCTCTCGAATACCCTCGGCCCGCATTAGCTCGAAGCTCACGGCGTCGGTCAGACTGAATCGATGGTCAGCGAAGGGACGCAGCCAGCGGTCGATCGCCGTGCGCTCCACATCGCGATCGGCATATCGTACCTCGTGGGTGGGATCGCGGTGCAACTCGTCTAGGAGGCGGATGCCGGCCGCGGTGTCCCGATGGCGCACCGTGAGGATGTGCATCTCCGCCACCACAAGGTTCGTTGTGACAAAACGGCCGCCCGAATGAAGCACCCGTTGATAGGCCTCAAGGATCTCCCGGTGTTGCGGTTCTCGCTCGGAGACCGCGGCGAGCCAGCCGGACGTATCGAGAAACACCTTCACGACACCATCCCGTCGTCACCGGCCGCATCGGCGAGGAACTCGTCATGACGGCTTGCCATGTCGGCGGGCCAGTCGGACCCCTGCAGTTCTTCGACCAGCCGGAGCATGGGACTTCCGGCCTTGGCCTGCTCAAGAGCCACGCTGCGCAGCCCCTGTCGCAGCACCTCGGCGCGTGAGACTCCTAGGTCCTTCGCCAGACGGTCGAGCGTCTCCCGATCATCAGGGTCGAGGTAGACCTGAATCGGCTCGCGCACGCGCTTAGGTGGTTTTCGCGGTCTGGGCATCCCTTAATTATTTTTAGTTAATTGTCTACATTGATTCTATCTCATTGACGATCTAGGCTCAAGTCCATCTCCACCGCCCCGCCCGCGTCGCCTGCCTCTCCTGCCTCTCCTGCCCCTCCTGCTTCGCCCCACTCCTTGACAGGTCGTGTACTATGTACTACATACTCTACATGGCCAAGGCCTTCGGCTCCTACGTCAGAGCGCACCGGGAGCGGCGGCGGGAGGAAGACCCCCGGTTCTCCGTCCGCCAACTGGCGCAGCGGATCGGCGTCGAGCCGTCGTATCTCTCGAAGGTGGAGCGTGGGGAGGTGGCCCCACCGTCCGAGGCAACCATCGTGCGCCTCGCCACCGAGCTCCAGGAGGATGCCGACGTGCTGCTCGCCCTGGCAGGCAAGGTGTCGACGGACCTGCAGGAGGTGATCCGCAAGCGGCCCGAGTTGTTTGCGGGGTTGATCCGCGAACTCAAGGGCATGCCGGACCAGGCGGTCCTGCGGTTGGTGCGGGAGGTTCGGGACGGAAACTGGTAGACGGGCTCTCGATACCCGTCGAAACGATAGACGAGGTGAGTCACATGATCGAACTCAAACGCGACGAGCTGGTGGTGAGCTTTCCGGAAGTCCACGAGCAGGCCGGCGTGCGCATCCATCTTCAGCGCACGCTCAGAATCCCCGACGACGACCGGGAGTATCCCCTACCGCCAGGACTCGGTCGCTTTCCCATGCGGCACGTGGACGATTTTCCGGAGCGTGTGCCTCCCCGGTGGATCGAGCACGGCGGGGTCATGTTCCCCATGTATCAATCCGAGGCCATGTGGCTCAACTTCTCCGGGAGCTATCCCTTCGCCATCAAGGTCGCAGCCGGCAAGATCGACGCCGTGACCGGTAAGCCGTGGACCGAATGGCTTCACCGCAATCCCCAGGACTATGTGGTCGTGCCGGATCAGCCGTGGCTCGACGGCTACTGCGTCGAGAAGGGCGTCATTCGCCAGTTCGTCGCCATGCCGTTGGGAAGCGGCTACAGCGCCGAAGAGCAACTCACCGATGAAGCGGAACACGGCGGTCTTCAGGTCATCGCGTATCCCTTGAAGCGAGAGGCATATGAGCGGCACATGAGAACCTTCCGGGCAGCGGAGTTCACGGGGGAGACGTTCCTGGCGTGCGCGAGGCTCAGCGCCGCACCGGACATGGGCCTTGCACCCGGCGGTCGCATGCGGCAAGAGATCTACGAGGACCACTACGACCTCGACGATTGGGACACCGAGCACAGCAGCCGCTGTTTCGTCCACATCGCAAACTCAATGGTGTGGCACGACATCACCGGCCAGGCTCCGCCAACCGTGCCGCCAACGGCCCGCGCATACACCAAGGCCGGATTGCCCTGGTTCGAGTATTACGCCGAGGACAACAATGCACTCGAGGGATCGAGCTTGTTGCAGAAACTCAAGAGCGTCGCCACCCTCGGCAAAGAAAAGGGTGACGTGCCGTTGCCGGAAAACACATCCGTTGAGGTGGAGAAAGTGATCGAGCTCAGGAAGACGTTGAAGAGGGACCAGGTGAGGGAGGGGGTGTTTTGAGCCCCGCCGCCCCGCCCCACCCCGGGCGGGCTGGCAGACCGGCGGACCGTTCCCCACCACACACACGCCCATACCGCACTGCCCCACCCCCATGGCATGGGGCTTGGGGCTTCAGGGGAAAAATCGAAACGCGGTGTGGGGCAGGGCCTCAATCGTCGCTATCACATCGTCGCCATCACACGCCATCGCCACATGCTGCTCGTACCACTCCAGGTGGAGAGGGCGATCCAATGGGACGCTGCGATACAGTGTTACCTGCACGGGGCCATCGAAATGCTCGGCGATCAGCTCGCTCACATAGTCTTCGTTTCCCAAGCCGGACGGACCAGCTAAGCGAGGGTCGACCTCGATTCCCTGTGCGACACTTGCGACCGTCATGAGAAGAATATCCTGGTTACGGGTTTTGTGTCGTCGTTTGGGGGTCGACCCCCTCTCTATTCAGTAAGGCGCAAAAGCGGGGAGAAAGAGCTCACGGGGGCCACCCTCCCCCTCCCCCGGCCCCTCCCTTCCCGCTGCCAGCGGCCGGCTGCCGGCTGCCAGCTTGCACACCGCGCCCGGTCACTCAACCTCCGCGTTCGTGCCCGGCCCAGGAATACCCCGGGCTACCGCCTGGGGTCAGCTCTTAGCCCGCCGGGAGAGAATGGCCTGCCGCCCCTGCCGTGCAAGGGTGTGGGGCGGCGGGGGGCTGCCGTGGGGCGGATTGGCGGGGGGCGGCGGGCAGGGGGCAGGGGGCGACTACGGCACCGGCCGCAAATCCGCCGCTGCTACCGCTCCCAGAATCTCCATCGCCCGGAACACGTTTCTCA
>JBDHFY010000124.1:0-13376 GCA_039590195.1 Gemmatimonadota bacterium
ACGCCAAGATCGTGGCGACGACCGGTTTTGAAGCCTTTCAGTCACTCGGCTTCTACTTCGTTGTTGTACTGATCGGCCTCTTCATCCACGCCACTATTACGTTGCCGCTGTTCGTATACCTGGTGACCCGCAAGAACCCATTCAGGCATTACCGGGGCATGCCGCCTGCGCTTGTAACAGCTTTCTCGACCTGTTCCACCATCGTCACCCTTCCTCTCACGATGGAAGCGGTCACGGACAATTCCAAGGTATCAGAGAAGATTTCGTCGTTTGTGCTCCCCATAGGCGCGACGGTGAACATGGACGGGACGGCACTCTACGAGTGCGTTGCCGTCGTTTTCATCGCACAGATCTACGGATTCGCGCTGTCGTTCGATCAACAGCTCGTCATTGTCCTTACCGCAATCATATTGGGCGCGGTCGGATTGCCGCTGGAGGGAGTGGTTATCATCCTTGCCGTGGATCGAGTTCTGGACATGTTCCGCACGACCGTAAACGTGCTCAGCGATTCGTGCGGTGCGGTGATCGTTGCGAAGTTGGATGGTGAGGACGTGCTGCCGCCGCGGCAAACACCGGCGGAGCCGGCAGCGGTGTTGAGCGGGTAGTGTGGCTCTCGGCGGCTTTGCCGCCTGCGGCGCCACACGTTAGTTTCCGCCACCATCCAGCAGATGCTTCCCCGGACACATGGGAGCGAGCCTTGCCGATCACGGGAGGAATGAGGTGAACAAGCGCCGCATCATGCTCCTCGCCAGCGGTCTGATCGTGGTCGCGGCCCTCGCCGCGACCGGGAAGTTTCCCCAGCAGGGCGATCACTACGGCTTCTGGTCGGTCCTTCCGCCGGCCGTGGCGATCATCCTGGCATTCGCCACGTGATCAGCTCGCTGTTCATCGGCATCGCGCTGGGTGGGGTCATCAGCGGCAAACTGAACATCGTGCAGGAATACCTGATTCCGTCGATCGGCAGCGAAGCCTACGCCCTGATCTTGCTGGTGTACCTCTGGGCGCTGGGCGGCCTCATCGGGCTGTGGACGCGCACCGGCGGAGCGCAGACGTTCGCCGACTGGGCCGGGAGCAAGATCGTCGTGGGACCCCGCACGGCGAAGTTCTTCGCCTGGTTCATGGGTCTCGTGTTCCACCAGGGTGGGACCATCAGCACGGTGCTCGCGGGGACCACCGTGCGGCCGGTGTGCGACAAGCACCGCGTCTCGCACGAGGAGCTGTCGTACATCGTCGACTCGACCGCGTCGCCCGCCGCCACGCTGATCCCGTTCAACGTCTGGCCCATCTACGTCGGCGGGCTCGTGGTCGGCACAGTGCCCTTCGGGGGGACGTTCCGCTCGTGGTAGGCCGCAGAATGACGTGCGCGATCCGGCGCGCCCGCGACGCGGGCCAGCTCAACCGGCCGGGCTCACAGCCCCTCACCTCGGACGAGCTCACCGTGGTGCGTGTGGCCGAGGGCTACCGCAGCGGCCTCATCGACTTCTTCGGCCCGATGGGCACGCTGCTCGGCGTGGCGATTCTGCCGTACCTCTACACGTTCTTCGTGCTGCGGTCGGATCAGCCGACTCTGCTCATCGCCGAGGCCTTCATGCTCGCTGTGCTGGCCGGCCTCGTGATCGCTCTGGTGAAGGGGATGCCGCTGCGCACGGCGATGGAGGCCATCGTCGACGGGTGTAAGGGCGTGACCATCGGCGCGATCGTGCTCGCGCTCGCCGTGACCCTCAAGAGCGTGGCCGACTCGGTGGGCACCGCGCCTTACATCATTGAGATCACCTCCGGGTTCCTCACTCCGGTCATCGTGCCGGCGCTGTTCCTGGTGCTGGGCATGGTGATCGCATTCTCGACCGGCACGTCGTGGGGTACCTACGCGGTGGTGTTTCCCGTGGCCATGCCGCTGGCCTTCGCGGTGAGCCAGGATCCGTTCTTCCTTGTGCTCTGCTTCGGCGCCGTGACCGGCGGGAGCGTGTTCGGCGATCAGTGCTCGCCGATCTCCGATACGACGATCCTCTCTTCGCTCGCCACGGGGTCCGACCTGATGGACCATGTGTACACCCAGATCCCGCTGGCCTTGACCGCAGCCGGGTTGGGGGCGGTCCTCTATACGCTGCTGGCGGCGTTCGCCCTCTAGCGACCCCCCGCGGCGGCGCCCCGGCGCCGCTAAGTCCAGGGACCCCTGAGGTTTGCCGGCGCCGCTAAGTCCAGGGACCCCTGAGGTTTGTCCAACGCCGGGGTCCCTGACTGTATTGTGCCGCTTGTTAGGTTCGGGGCCCTGTCGGAAAACCTCAGCGCGGCCCTGAAGAACCTCACGGCTCCGTAGCATGGTGCGTCCCCACGGCTTATACTTACCGGTTATATGTTTTCCGCCCTTTCCGATCGGCTGACAGCCGTCCTCCGGAGCCTCTCGAGTCGAGGGGTTTTGACCGAGGACGCCGTCAAAGAAGGACTGCGGGAAATCCGCCGAGTGCTTCTCGAGGCCGACGTGAGTTACGAACTCACCCGGGAGTTCGTCTCGCGGCTTCAAGCGAAGGCGGTCGGACTGGAGGTGGTGAAGTCCGTGAGTCCGGGCCAGCAGCTCGTCAAGTTCGTGCACGACGAGTTGGTGACCCTCATGGGCGAGCAGAGGGCGTCGCTGGCATTCGCCACGGTGGGACCCACCGTGGTGCTGTTGGTGGGACTTCAGGGCTCGGGAAAGACCACCACGGCCGCCAAGCTCGCAGCCCGACTCAAGCGGGAGCAGAAGGCGCCGTTTCTAGTGGCTGCCGACCCCTATCGGCCGGCAGCCGAGGAGCAGCTCAAGCTGCTTGGAGGCCGGATTGATGTGGGGGTTTTCGGACCGTCCGATCGGTCCGCCGCCGATGGCGCTGATGTGGTCGCTGTGGTGCGAGCAGGGGTCGCCGCGGCGGAGCGGGCCAAGGCGCGGACGGTACTCGTGGATACGGCCGGCCGGCTGCAGATCGATGCGGACATGATGGCCGAGTTGGTGGGGCTCAAAGCCGCCCTGTCGCCACAGGAAACGCTTCTCGTGGCGGATGGGATGACAGGGCAGGACGCGGTCCGGATCGCCCAGGGGTTCCATGACGCCCTCGGCGTAACCGGGGTCGTGCTGACCAAGCTGGACGGCGATGCCCGTGGTGGGGCCGCTCTTTCGATCCGCGGAGTCACCGGGGCACCGATCAAGTTCGTGGGTGTTGGTGAGGGGCTGGAGGCGCTGGAGTGGTTCGATCCGGTCAGGATGGCTGGTCGGATTCTCCAGCAGGGTGACGTGGTTGGACTGGTCGAGCGGGCAGAGGAGACGGTCGAGCGCGGGGATGCAGAGCGCTTGGCGAAGAAAGTTGTTTCGAAGAAGGGCATGGACCTCGCTGATTTTCTGGCCGCGATGCGGCAGATTCAGCGGATGGGGCCGCTCAAGAACCTGGTGGGGATGCTGCCCGGTGTGAACGCCAAGCTACTCAAGCAGGTGACGGTAGACGACAAGCGGCTCAGACATCTGGAGGCGATGATTCTGTCAATGACGCCGGGGGAGCGGCAACGGCCCGAGATCATCAATGGATCGAGGCGGGCGCGGATCTCGCGGGGTTCTGGGAGGCCGGTTCAAGAAGTGAATGCTCTGCTCAAGCAGTTTGGGCAGATGAAGAAAATGATGAAGAGCATGGGGAAACTCGCATTGGGCTAACGCCAGAGGGAATGCAGCATGGCAACACGAATCCGCCTGAGCCGAGTCGGGCGCAAGGGTCAACCGTCGTACCGAGTGGTCGTGGCCGACCGACAAGCACCGCGTGACGGGCGCTTGGTTGAGACGCTCGGACACTACAATCCGCTGACAAACCCCGCCACCATTAAGGTGAACGCCGAGCGAGCGCGGCATTGGCTGAGTCATGGTGCCACTCCCTCGGAGACGGTGCGGTCCCTCTTCAAGAAGGCGGGCGTTTACCAGAAGCCCCAGGAGGGATAAACCGAGTGGAAGCCGCCTACCTTGCGGTGGCGCGCTTCCGGAAGCCGCACGGGCTCAAGGGCGAGGCACTGGTATTCCCGCTCACGGATGAGCCGGACGAGGTGTTCACACCCGGTCGCGTGCTCGTTCCGGTCGACGAGTCGGGGCATCCCGAGGGTGACGAGCTGGTGCTCGAACGCGCCCGGCCATTCCAGCGGCGCTGGCTCTTATCGTTTCAGGGCATCACCGATCGCGGGGTGCTGGAGGGCTGGCCGCAAAGGCTTCTGGGGGCGAGGCGTGATGAGCTTCGCGCCCCTGAGCGTGGTGAGATCTACCACCACGAGATCCCGGGGTGTGCGGTCGTGGAGCAGGGCGAGGAGATTGCGGTGGCGCGTGATCTCGTGGGTGTGCCCGGTGGGCAGCTGTTGGTCGTGGAACGGAACGGGAGAGAATACCTGATTCCTTTTCAGGAGACTATGATCCGGCGGATCGACCGTGCGGCGCGCCGGATTGAGGTGGAGCTGCCGCCGGGGTTGCTCGAGGTGTAGCGTGCTACGGGTGAACGTCGTCACCCTGTTTCCTGAGGTTTTCGACGTCGGGCTGCAAACGAGCATCTTGGGGCGTGCAGCGCAAAACGGGCTGGTGACGTATCGGGTGGTGGACGTTCGGGAATGGACGCATGATCGGCACCGAACGGTGGACGATTATCCGTACGGCGGAGGGGCGGGGATGGTGCTGAAACCCGAGCCGTTCTTCGAGGCCCTCGACGACCTGGCACCGCAGCCACCGATTGTGTTGCTGTCTGCCAGGGGAAGGCCGTTTCAGCACGACGACGCTGTTCGGTTCAGCGTGGGTGATGAGCTGACGCTGCTCTGCGGCCACTACAAAGATGTGGACGCTCGAGTGGGGCTCCGCGAGGGCACTGAGGAAATTGCTGTTGGGGAGTTCGTCATGTCCGGCGGTGAGTTCGCGGCTCTCTGCGTCATTGATGCCGTCGTGAGACTGTTGCCGGGCGCACTGGGCGACCACGAATCCGCCGCGACAGATTCGTACTACGACGGGTTGTTGAGTCCGCCGAGCTACACCCGTCCTCCGGAGTATCGTGGGTTTCGGGTGCCCGAAGTCCTGTTGAGTGGGGATCACGCGAAAATTGCGGCCTGGCGATTGGCCGAGGCCGAAAGGCTGACACGAGAACGACGCCCGGGTCTCTGGGTGCGTTACGAAGCTGAGCACCGGTCCGAAGAGACCGATTGACGAGGGTAGGACTATGGATCGAATGGAGGCAATTCAGAGGGAGGGGCTCCGGGAGGACATCCCTGAGTTCCGTCCGGGTGACTCGCTGCGCGTGCGGGTGCGCGTACGCGAAGGGGACAAGCAGAGGCTTCAGGCGTTCGAAGGGGTGTGTATCGGCCGTCGGGGCGGCGGTGTTGGTGAGACGTTTACGTTGCGGAAGATCTCGTCGGGTGTGGGTGTGGAGCGCATCTTCCCACTTCACTCCCCCAGCCTTGCTGAGATACAAGTCGTTCGGCAGGGTCGGGTGCGGCGGGCGAAGCTGTACTACTTGCGGGAGCTGGCAGGTAAGGCGGCCCGGATACGCGAGCGGCGGGATCCCTGAGTGAGCGTGCGTCCCCGACGCTCGAGCGTGAGAGCGAGCTCTGGGCGAAGGGGTGCCGGTACATCGTCGGCGTGGATGAAGTCGGGCGAGGTCCTCTCGCCGGGCCCGTAATCGCGGCAGCGGTGGTCCTACGGCCTGAAGGCCCGCCGATTGAGGGACTGCGTGACTCCAAACAAATGACCGCCCGCCAACGCGAACGCGTGGCGGGCGTCATTCGTCGTGAGGCCCTCGCGTGGGCGTTGGGCGCGGCCTCGGTCCGAGAGATCGACAGGATCAACATCCGCCGCGCGACGGTCCTTGCCATGAAGCGGGCCGTGGCGCGCTTGCCCGGCGCCCCCGACAGGTTGCTGGTGGACGGGTTGCCGGTGCCGGAGCTTGGAGCGAAGCATGAAGCGCTCGTCGGGGGGGATGCGCGTTGCCAGTCGATCGCCGCGGCCTCCATCCTCGCGAAGTGCGTCCGAGATCGATTGATGGTTCTCCTGGCCCGTAAATACCCGGCGTTTCAGTGGGATCGGAACAAGGGGTACGGTACCGCTGATCATCTGGCAGCCATCGACGAAACCGGGCCCACACCGCACCACCGACGATCGTTTGCTCCCGTGGTACAACTCAACCTGTTGTGACCGGAGTTGTTTGTCGCTCCGACCGCTGCGCCGCGTCAGCCTTATGGCGCCCCTTCGATGGCCGTGGCCTGCTCGTGCATATTTCGGGCGCGACGCCTGGATCCCAATCGGTCGTAAGCCGCGGCGGCCACACGATAGGCGTCCGCCGCCTCGCGCGTTCGTCCGCCGGCGTGGAGCGAGTTCCCAAATTCCCGGTGAGTCGTCGCGATCATCCATTGATTGGCAACGTCCGTGGCAATGGCGGTCGCGGACCGGCCCAAGTCGATGGCTTCGTCCGCTGAACCACCCTTTCGTGCGATCAGCGCGAGGACCCGCAACGAGGTGATCTCCGTCAACCGGTCGTCGCTCTCACGAGCGAGCCGGTAGGCCTGCTCCGCCTGGGCGCGTCCGAGCGGAAGGTCGCCGCGGAGCGCGTCGGCTTCGCCCCGGCCCGCCAGCGTCAGACCGAGGAGTCGAGAATCGCCGAGGCGCTCGGCGGCATCGACCGCCCGCTCCGTAGCCTCTCGTGCGAGTTCGAGGATGCTCTCGTCACGCCACACGATCCCCATGTTGTGCCAGCTTTCAGCGATGCCACGGAGCGACGCGATCTTTTCAAAGGCGTTGGCGGCCCGGCTGTAGAGGCTGAGCGCCTCGGCATTCTCCCCCAGGTGGAAGCACACATTGCCGAGATTGTTCAGACAGCGCGCCGTCATGAGAACGTCCTGAAAATGCTCGGCCAATCGAAGGGCCGTGGTGAATCCCTCTCGGGCTTTGTCCAATTGTCCAAGCGCGAAGGCGCCAGCCGCGGCGACGTTCTCGGCCCGCATCTCACCGTCGGCGTCGCCACGCGCGCGGTAACCGGCACGGGCGCGCTCAGCAGCCCGTCGACTCTCCGCAAAATCCCCGAGACGCCAACTCGCCATCGCCATCAGGAGTTGCCATTCGGCGGTTTGACTCCGTTCCGTGCGGTGTTGGGCCAACGCTTCCACGGCGTCACGGAACCTGCCCCGGTGAACGGCACGCCGGGCTGCCCGCAACGGGTCGCCCGTTTCGGCCGGGAAGCCCGTCTGCTGCGCACTCACGGCGAACAGCCTCCCGCTGTCGTCATAGCGAAGAGCGCCGGATTCATCATGAAACCCCGTTCTCCTCGCCGTCCAGGAGACGTTGTAGCCGCGCGCGCGAGATGCGAAGCTGTCGGGCGGCGGCGCTCTTGTTCCCGTCGTGCATGGCCACTGCTGCCTGAGCCGCGGCGGCAGTTATCTCGTGCAGCGTGGCAGGGAACGGCAGCGGATGACTCGCCGTCGTGCCCCCGCCCTGCGGCGTGACGTCCAACTCGCTCGGGCTGATCGTTCCCGGTGGCGATAAGAGCAGGGCGCGTTCGATGGCGTGGCGCAGCTCTCGCACGTTCCCAGGCCACGAGTGAGCCCTGAGTGTCGCCATGATCTCAGGAGTGAGCTCTGGTGGAGTCAAGTCGTAGCGCGCAGCCAGCGACTGTGCAAATGATTCTGCCAGCAGTGCCAGATCGTCGCCTCGGTCCCGCAATGGAGGGAGTCTGAGAGTGATGACATTCAGGCGATAGAACAGGTCCTCGCGAAACTCTCCCTGGGAGACGGCGTCGCGGAGGTTGACATGTGTGGCCGCGATGATGCGCACGTCCACTTCCCGACTCTGTGTGCCGCCCACGCGTCTGATGTGTCGATCCTCTAAGGCGCGCAACAGCTTGCCCTGAAGGTGCAACGGCAGGTGACCCACCTCGTCGAGAAAGAGGGTCCCGGTGTGGGCCTCCTCGAACAATCCCGGCTTCGCGTGTTGCGCATCGGTGAATGCGCCCTTCTCGTGGCCGAACAGCTCGCTTTCGAGCAAGGAAGGTGGGATCGCTGCACAGTTTACCGCCACGAACGGTGCGGATGCCCGGGGGCCGCCTTCGTGAAGCGCCCTGGCGAGCACTTCCTTCCCCGTGCCCGTATCTCCGTCGATCAACACCGTGACATGGCCGTGGGGAAGGATTCGCCCCGCCTTCTCGAGCGTCGCACGAAGGGCACTGCTTTCACCGATGATCTCGCGAAAAACGTCGACACGGTCTTGCGGCGTGGGCGGCTGCGGGGCCCGTTCCCGTGCCGCTTCCACCCGTGCGGCCAGCGTGCGGCGCAGGAGGTCCAGGTCACCCGGGAGGGCGAAATAGTCGGACGCGCCCCGCCGAACAGCCTCGATGGCAAACCGATGAGACGTACTGGCCCCCACGAGATACGTCCAGGCCTGCGGAGTCTGTGGGAGCGTCAGGAGTACATCCAGCCCTTGGTCCTCCTCGCCGCCGGCAGCCACCACAACGGCTATCGTGTCCGCCGGAGGTGGCACGCCGGCCTCGAGGAAGGTGCAGCGCACCCTCAACTCGTCCTCGAGATCGCCCCACTGCGAGTGAAACGAATCGGAGAGCTTCACGATCGTCAGCGTTAGTTGGTCGGTCACCAAGACACCAGTTGCGAGAGGTGCAGAACGTTGCGTCGGGCTGCGGGCCGGACGCAACTGTCCCGCCCGCGGACCCCGAGAACGCCCGACGGCACCTTAACGATTGCCGTCCTTGTCTTCGTCCTCGAACGCTTCGATCGAGACCTTAATGTTCTCTTTAATCACGCTCTCGTTTTCCCCGCCCTTGTTGCCACTGGCTGGGTTGACGAGCGCCCCGCTCTGATCACGGAACCAGGAATCGACGTCCACCAGAAGGGTCACGTTCGTGGACCCGCCATCCTCTCCGATGAGCAGGGGCGGTGCCAGGTCCAGCTCCTGCTCCACATCGAGGTCGGTCTCGAAGACGAACGCCTGCCCGTCGAAGGTGCCCGTCGCGCGGATACTGATATCCACGAAATCGGGATGCGCCTGTCGGAATGCGGCGTCGTCCGGCCCGTCGCTGCTGACCTTGTGAATCTCGAACTCGATCTCGTCGTAGCTGCCGGCGGGAATGTCGATGGCAACCTGCGTCCTGACACTGCCGTCCAGTGGCAGCGGGACCAGGACAGGACCAATCTCGAACTTCTCGCAGGTGTCGGACTCCGCGACCAAATCGCAGTCCGTTATCTCGGCCCGCTTCAGCTCGATTTCTCGGAGGACTACCTGAACGCTCTCGAGGATCAGGGTGGCCGATGTTCCCGCTAGGCTGCCGGCCCGCTCGATGTGCGCTTGTGGAGCCGTCCCCGGCGCGCCCTGCGTTGCGAAGGAGACGGCGACGTTCTTGAGAGCGCCCCCTGGAGCTGTGCCGTCGCCGCACGACGCCAGAATGGCGATCGCAAGCAGGAGCGGGAGTTGTCGTTTCATGATGCCCTCCGTGGACAAATACGATTCATGGCAATCCTCAGTGCGTGGGCAATCCAGTGGGTTGGGAACTAGCCTGCCGCAACACGCTCCAAGAGACAGAGCAAGAGCGGTGCCGGGTGCGAACGTTGGGCCACGGCCTTAAGTTATTGTTCGACAATGGCTTAGGGTAGTGTGATTTGGGTCACACCGAGGCGGGGTGCAACGCGGTGATGCAGTCTGTATCGTGGTAGTGCAGACCTACTTGGGGGCCAGCGAGCGCGCCGGCCCCCCAAAGCTCCCTGGGGCAAAGCTGGTTGGTGTTCCGGTGAGACAGGGAAATGTGAAGCGTACGCCTAGGAAACGTGGCGGCTTACGAGCTTCGTCATTTCGAACATGCTCACCTGGGATCTACCGTTGAAGACCCGCCGGAGATTGTCGTCAGCGTTGATCATGCGACGGTTCTTCGAGTCCTGGAGGCCCCTGCGTTTGATGTAGGTCCAGAGCTTCTTCGTGATTTGCGTTCTGGGTATGGGTGTGGAGCCGACGACGGCAGCGAGCGCCGCGTCGGGCTGCACGGGCCTCATGAAGGCCGCGCTGGGCTTACGTTTCACCCGCTTCTTCTTCTTGGCGACCTTCCGCTTGGCAGCCTTTCTCTTTGGTCTCTTCTTGGCTGCCTTCCGACGAGTAGCCTTCTTCTTCGGTCTCTTCTTGGCCGCTTTCCTCTTGGTCGTCTTCCTCTTGGCGGCCTTCCTCTTCTTTGGTCTCTTCTTGGCCGTCTTCCGACGGGTAGTCTTCTTCTTCTTGGCCGCCTTCCTCCTGGTCGTCTTCCTCTTCGCGGCCTTCCTCTTGGTGGATTTCCGCTTGGTGGCCTTCCTCTTGGTCACCTTCCGTTTCGCAGCCTTTTTCTTCGCTGCCTTTCTCCGTTTCTTTGCAGCCATTAGCACCTCTGAAAGAGTGGTGAATGAATGACAGCCAGCCCCAAAAGACGCACCCAAAGTAAGAAATTCTCTCTGAAGAACAAGCTTTTTTTCCATTTTCCCCAGGGGAATTTTTTGCGTGCCTGCTTCGCGTAACCATCAACGCATGTGAGATGGAGCACATTCTGGCGTGTCACTGGCGTTTTGGAGTTCGTGTGATCCCCATTTGCCGTCGACATCAGCAAGGGTCACGCTGCGATTCTTGCACGAATCAACGGCGCCGGCGAACGCCTCGACAGGGACTGTGAAGATCGTCGAGCAGCGTGATTTCGGTCCTGCGGCTGTCTATTTTCCCCGTCGCGAGACACTCCTGCTGACCCGCGAGGAGCGAGAGTGCGACCCGAAGCGGCATTGCCGCGCTGCCGCGCCGGTATTGCGTGCTTTCCCCACACCACCCGACGGGAACCGAGTATGCCGGTGGGAGGACGGTGCAGTCAGGGTTGTATGCGGAGGGACGGGAATGACAGCCGCGAGTTCCAACTGCGTGTGCGCTTGTGAAAGGCCCTGTCCATGGCGATGTTTGTTTCCCCGGGACCGGGTAGCTCAGCTGGTAGAGCAACGGACTTTTAATCCGTAGGTCGTGGGTTCGAGACCCACCCCGGTCATGGATATCCCGTCACATCGTTCCCTGCCCGATGCTGCTCTTCTGTCTGGGAGCGACTCACCAAGCCGGGTCTCGGCACGGCGTCCCCCACCGCTGAGTCTCGAGCGCCTGTCGCTCCCGCGTCGGGTCTTGCCCGACTGGGGCGAGATGCAGCTGTGTTACGGAACACCGAAATGCTGCGGCCGGTGCGAGTACTTTGGGGCCTCGACGGCTTGGCTCGCGCCGACCCATGAACGCGGTCGAACGCGTGACCATGAGGCTGTCATCGCGCGAAACCCGGCATCGCGTTTCTCAGGGAGTCACCTTGATGTTCCCCTGCACCAGCGTACCGGCGCCTGAAAGGGGTGTTAGATCGATCGCATTGGCTCCCTTGCTCATGCTGTGCGTTTCCGGCTGTGGCGGGCAGGTCGCGGACCGTGGAGGTGAGACCCGTCCGGCCGTGCGCGAGACGGAATCGTTGGCGCAATGGTTGGTCGGTCGCTGGGAGATTGCCAGCGCCGACGGTGGCGGTCCGATGTTGACGATTGCGGTGGATTCCGCACAGGGCCGTTCATTCGCCGGCCGACTTCTCCATTTCATCTCTGGGGATGTGGGCCTCGATCCTGCTCGGTTCAAGCGACTCGAGGGAGAGGTCATAAGCGAGCTGATGGCAGTGACGATCGATTCGTTGGAGGGCGGTCAGGCGCGTATTTATCTGGTCTTCCGCCGCGTCGGTACGGAGCTGCAGGTCATCGAGTTCGCGCTGGGCCAGGAGAACATGCTCGCAAACGATCGGCGCTGGATTGCCCGCCGAGTCATTTGACCCGGGCTCGAGGGGCGCGGTTTCTGTGCAAGGCGTGAATTCGAGCTGTTGTTGGAGGGAGATTCCCCAGGCGTGAAACGTCCGAGCGATCTGGTATCAAGGCTTCACTGGATCTCGCAGCGGTCTGTGACCGTCGCCGCGTTCGCACTGGCAGGTGGGTGCGTCCTGCTGGTGCCCCGCCAGGCCCGCGCGCAAGAGCTCGTCCGGTGGGAAATCCAAACGGGTACTCAGGGAGAGGTCCTCGACTTCCACCCGGACGGAGTGTGGCGTGTCAGAGCCCGGGCCGTCTCCCGTCAGCGGGCCTCTCTACTCCGAGTGGGTAATTACCGATCGCTGAATGCGCCGATGGCTGTGGGAGCGCCCTCCGCGTCCGTCGCTGCGCTCACCGGTGCGCTGCAAGTGCCGGCCATCTTCATCCAGTTCCAGGACGCCAGCACCGGCACCATCCATCCGAATGCGGAATTCGAGGCGAGGCTCTTTGGAGCATCGCCTCCCGCCGGCATGCCGTTCTCGGTGCGCACGTATTACGAGGACATCTCCGGCGGGCTGTTCAGCGTCCAGGGCCAGGTGCATGCCTGGGTGACCTTGGACCAGAACGAAGAGGAATACACGGGCGTTGCCGGGACTTGCCCGGACAATCCTCGTGGCACGGGTCTGTGCAACGGCCGCTACAGCACCGATGCGCAGGATCGATTACGGGCTGGGCTTGCCGAAGCACTGGGCAAGGTCGACCCCTCCATGGATTTCTCCCAGTTCGACAACGACGGCCCAGACGGCGTACCGAACTCCGGCGACGACGACGGATTTGTCGATGTCGTCGCGTTCTATCAATCGGAAGTCGCCGGCTCGTGTACCGCCATAGCCAACAACAATCACGTTTGGCCCCACCGTTGGGTTCTGGCTTCCTCCTTCCTGACCAACGATCCGGCCGCCGGCGGCGGCTCGATTCTGATCCGCGACTACATGATCCAATCGGCCGTCGGGGGAGAGGGCGGGTGTGACGAAACACAACCGCTTGCCATCGGGACCTCCTCGCATGAGCTGGGTCACGCGTTGGGACTCCCTGACCTTTACGACACCGATCCCGGAGACGGCGACACCGAGGGCATCGGATCTTGGGGCCTGATGGGGAGCGGGAACTGGACCACGCAATTCAGTCCATCCCGCATGATGACCTGGTCGCTGAACGAACTCGGTTGGATCACGCTGGTCGACGCCGACACGAGTGGTTCCTATGAGCTCGAGCCGGTGGCCACGTCGCGCACCGCGTATACCGTGACGGTGCAAGGCAGCAACCCCAACGGCGAGTATTTCCTGCTGGAGAACCGGCAGCCGCTCCGCTCCGATTCAGCGATGATACGGGTCACGTGCTCGCGGAGCGGTTTGAACTTTCCCGCAGACTGCGGTGGCGGTTTGGCGATCTGGCACATCGACGACAGCAAGGTCACTTCGGAGATGGCGTTCAGGCTGAAGCCAGCCGACGTTCCGTCGGAATTCTTCACCGCCGCCGGCGATGTCGTGGACGAGAGTTCCGTGGCGCCGAGGAAACCCGGCCAG
>JBDHFY010000125.1:0-11170 GCA_039590195.1 Gemmatimonadota bacterium
GGCCTCCGAGACGATCAGATCGCCACGCTGGTTGAACGCGAAACCGAACGGCGTCTGACCCGCCGACGCGTACGACTGAGGAGCCGCGGGTAGATCGTCAGCATCCAGCACATAAGTCGTGATCGTGTTGGTGGCCTTCTCTGTTACCACCAGCACGTCACCGCGCGGCGTGAAGCCGATCTGTGCGGGGGCCGTGGAAGCGGCGCTCAACGGGCGTGTCGATCCGGCCAGCGGCGTGAGACTGCCGTCCGTGCCCAGTCGCAACCCGCTGACGCTGTTCGGACTGCCGGCGTTGAGCACGTACACCAAATCTCGGTGGAGCGCGACACTGACGGGTCGGTCGCCCCCGCTCGACGCCACATCCGTCAACCGGAGGCCCCCGGGCTCGATGGCAAACACGGACACGTCGTCCGTGCCCGGATTTACGACCAGGAGCCAGCGTCCGTTAGCTGAGCGCACCACGCCTTCCTGATTCCCCAGTCCGCCGCCGGTGCCGTACCCTCCCGTCGGTACGTTGGTATCATACGTGAGGCCGCCATCTGGACCACGCCGGTACACGATGACTTCGTTCGGGCCCGCAGCGTTGCTCATGAGATAGACTGCGCCGGCCGCTGTCTGCGCCGAGCTCGCCCGGGAAAAGGAGCCACTTAACTCTCCCGCGTCTCGCGACGTGGGATTCGTGGTCTCAGAACAGGCCGTGATGGCCATCACCGCCAGGACGAGACCGTGAGTGGCGGTTCTCATACGTCCCTCCTTCTTCGCACGTCAGGATCCCCGTTCGTTCGCACGTCAGGATCCTCGGCCACCGGCCACCGTGCCCGGTGGCATCTACGCACAGGGGTGGCAATGGCCATGCCGATTGGCGGGAAGATGGCATGCACGCGTAAGTGATGACGAAGTTGACGATTACGACGCCCCGCACCCGTGCCCAGCCGCACGTGTCCGTTTCAGGAAACGGGGCTGGAACAGTTTCATCGGGGATTGAAACATGCGGAGGGCCACGGCTCCAACCCCGCTTTAGATCACGGTGCGGAGCCGGCGGGATTTCTGGCCATCGACGCTCCCGCTTCCTCACCCGAGGCCGAGGGACCAGGGGTGGTTCAAGCGGCATCCGTGCTTCGAGGAGGATGTGCTTCCCGTGCTTCAGCAACGGGTGTCCTAGTTGGTCGCACCCACCGGTCCGCTCGGGTCACAGCTCGGTCGGGTCGACCCGCGCGTCGCTAGGGCTTCGCACCACGCTGGAGGGACCATACATTCCCCGCGTAGACGCCGACGCGGCCAGGTGGCGGCGCGAGGGCGCGGCAGCCATCGGCTCGCGGTCGGTTTCGCCGGTCCGTCTCGTGGCAAAGAGCACCGTTGTAACCGGGGGGTCGTTTAGATGGGCGCAGAGCCCTCAGGCTTCCAGGCCCTTCTCGCGGAGATCAAGCGTCGCCGCGTCGTCCGGATCGCTCTCATCTACGGCGCGGTGGCTTTCGGCGTGCTTCAGGGCGCGGACATCGTGGTCCCGGCGATGCAGCTACCGGACTGGGTGCTTAGCCTGCTGGTCGCCATCGCGCTCGTGGGTTTACCGATCACGATCGTGCTTTCCTGGGTCTACGACATCACCCCCGAGGGGATTGTCCGGACCGGCACCGACCCCACGGCCGCCGATCGTTCGACCAGCTGGTTGAGCTCAGGTACGGCCATCATCCTCGGGGGAGTCGCCGTCGCAATCACCGCCGGTTGGTGGCTCACGCGAGCGACCGGCGTGGCGGCCCCCGGAGCGGCTGAACGGGAGGCGATTCGGTCGATCGCCGTGCTGCCGTTCGCGAACGTCGGCGATAACCCCGAGGACCAGTACTTCTCGGACGGACTGGCGGATGAGTTACGCTCCCTCTTGGCTCGCGTCGGCGGGCTGGACGTGGCGCCTCGGGCGTCGTCGGTTGCCGCCCACGATCCAGCGGCCGAGCCATTCGCGATCGGCGAGGCCTTGAGCGTCGCGGCCGTTCTGAAGGGCACGGTGAACAAGGAGGGAGATCGGGTTCGCGTGTCCGCGCAACTGTCCTCGACCGAGCCCAACGCGGCGCACCTCTGGAACGCCGAATACGACCGACTGATCGACGACGTGTTCGACGTACAGGAAGAGATCGCCGAGTCCATCGTCGAGGCGCTTAGGTTGCAACTCCCGAACGACGGCTCGGAGGTTGGAGACGAGATTGTCACGACCAACTCGATGGCGTACGACAAGTACCTGTGGGGTCATTTCAACCTCAATCGGGACACCCCCGCCGGGGTAGCCGCGGCCATCGACAACTATCGAATGTCCATCGACCTCGACTCGACGTTCGCCCCGGCCTGGACAGGATTAGCCGAGTCCCACGCCCGGGCCCTCGAGTTCCCGCAGGCCCTCGATCCGAGCGAGGGGATCACGCAAGGGGTGATCGCCTCTGAGGAGGCGGTTCGCATCGATCCCGAGTCGGTCGACGCCCGCACGGCCCTAGGCCTGTTGCGCGCGCGCTCCTACGATTGGGCTGCGGCATCCGGCGAGCTGGAGCGAGCTGTTGAGCAAGGCCCGTCTTCGCCGGTTGCGCACATGCGGTATGCAGAGGTCCTCATGGCCACCGGGCAAAGCGATTTGGCTGTCGCGGAGATCCGGGCAGCCGAGCGGGCGGACATGCTCTCATGGCGCGTGAAGCTGAGTGCCGCTCGCATGCTGGCGGCCACGGGCAGGATAGACGACGCGATCCGGTCCACGCAGGAGGCATTGGCGCTTGCCTCCGAGAACACGCGCGTGTGGACGGAGATGGCCTTCCTCTTCCTCGCTGCCAGGCGATTCGAGGATGCCCTGGACACGTTCCAGGGGCTGGCCGAGCTGGTTCCGGCCGACCCGGCGCTCGTCGAGCGCTTCGTGGCCGCAGCGGAGGCATTCGCCGACGACGGAGTGCCGGTCGAGATTCCCGGAGAGCTCGAGATCTTCGCGGAGGGCAGGGCTGAGGTCTGGGCGATGTACCTCGCCGCGGCGGGTCAGGTGCCGGAGGCTCTGGAGGCTCTCCGGACCGCGATCGACAGGAACACGCCAGGGGTGACCACGGTGCTTCGCCTGCCCGCGCTCGCACCTGTCCGATCCGATCCCGGCTTCGCTGACCTGCTGGGAGCTATCGGCCTGACCGGGTAGGCGCCCGGCCCGATCCGATGGAGTAAGCGAACGGCGGTATCGCCCTGCCCCCAGCTCGGCAGCTCGAACCCGTTCCGAGCCAAGAAGCCCTTGGAAGCTCACTCCCCAGGCATGGGCGCGGGCACGAAAGGCCGGAGCGTGACCGGTCAGCGCCAATAGCTACCGGCTGTGGCGCCCTGCACGCCCCGGGGTCTCACGTGAGGTGTGACAGTTCGGTCAAATCAGGGGGACGGGAAGGCCGTAGATGCACGAAAGCCCGCATGTTTGAGGGCTTTCGGCCAATCGGGGCGGCTCAACCCTCGTCTTCCACCTCGACCCGCTCGACGCGGACCAAGTCGATGCCCAAATCCCACTTCACCTTCGCTCGGCCAAGTACGTTGATCGCCCGCGAGACCTGAGTTCCCCCACGTCGACCGCCTCTGGCCACGAGTCGGAACCCGCCCGCATACAGGCGCGTGTCGATCTCCCACTCCCGGACCTCATTGGAGGAAACGGCTCCGAGCACATACTCGGGGCGCGTTAGGGAAATCACCGAGACGATTACCGAGCCGGCCGGAACCAGATCGTTTCGGATCCGCACCCGTACCGTCTGCGTCTCATCCAGGTCACGTCCCTTCGTAGCGTCGATCGCGACGACCTCATCCGTCGTCTTGGCCTCTGTCTCCTGCGCCTGTGCGTCGGTCACGATCGCCAGTGCGACGAACGCCAACGCCAAGCCGGTCAGGCCTTGTGCCTTACTTCGCATCCCCTCTCCTCTCAGGACTGGACGCCCATCGTTGTTATGATCTCAACAATCGAGAGACGATGGGTATGCGTCGCGCGTCACGAAGGAGCTCCCACATGTGTCAGCGGCCGCTGCTCCCACTCGCGACCACCTGAACCCCACTCGTCTGGCGTAGAAACGTTAAGGTACGGACAACGCGGATTCGGCCCCATGGGCAGTGGATATTGAATGACCGGGGTGGGGATCGAACCCACGACCTACGGATTAAAAGGCACCTCCGAAACAGGCTAATTTGTACGGATTTAGGCTATGAAACGGGCAATCGTATGCTAGAATCGTATACCTGAGGCCGATTCATATACTAAGTTTGGGCATCCGAACCGGTACAGAAACCGGTACACCCCTTCCGCAGCGCCGAAAAGGGCTACCCCTGCTCCATCACGATCCCGTCCAGCCGCGGGCTGAGGGGCCTAATCCTCGATCCAGAGGTCTTCGGCGTACCACACAGGGTCGCCGTGCCATGGACTGCTCAGCCCGCGCACCCGCCGCTGGCTGGCCCAGAAGTTGACGCTGCCGAACAGGTAGGTGACCGGCAAGTCGGCCTGAAAGTACGGCCACAGCTCGCGGTGGAGCGAGTCGAGCGCCAGCGGATTCAACGTCGCATCCATGGCGCGCACCAGCTCGGCCACTCGCTCGTTCCGGTATCCCAGGAAGGAATCCTCGCCGACCGTCCGGTCCAGCCCTGGATCCCACCAGAACAGAGCGGCATCGAAGCTACCGTCGCGAAGACGTTCCCAAACCACGCCGGGTCCTCCCCCGAGCGTCTGGATCTCCATCTGCATCCCGATGCGTCGTAACTGGTCCTGTACGAAAACGGCCGCCCGTCCGCCGTAGCCCTCCATAGCGAAGGCCGTGAACGACAGCGCCTCGCCCTCCCGCTCGCGGATCCCATCGCCGTCCTGGTCTCGCCAGCTAGCCTCGTCCAGCAGGCGTCGGGCGTCTGCCGGATCGTGCCGCAGCGGCTCGGGCAAATCACCCCACTGCCGATCCGTGAAGGGGACGTCGAAGGGGTGAAGGTCCGCCGGCAGGTTCATCAGTTCGTGCAGCGCGCGCCGGTCGATCGCGAGCGTGGCGGCCCGCCGGACTCGGGGGTCCCCGAGCGCGGCGTGCCGATGGTTCCAGAACACGGTCATCTTATGCCACGGGATGAGCTTGTAATGGAGCTGAAAGCGCGGGTCGGCGTTGATCTTCGGAACGTCGATCGGATTCACCGGAATCGCGTCCACATTGCCCGCGAGAAGTTCCAAAAGGCCGGACACATCAGAGCCGAACTTCAGGATGATCCTGTCGATGGCGGGCCTGCCCCTGAAGTAGTCGGGATTGGCCTCGAGCTCGGTCATCACCTTCGGGACGTGTCGAACGTATCGGTACGGGCCGTTTCCGACGGGCTGGATCCAGAAGTCCCAGTCGTAGAACGTGGCCGGGTCGAGGGCTTCCAGGACGTGCTTCGGGTAAAAGGTACGGTAGTCGTCCAGCGGGGTCCGCCGGTGGGAGCGCCACACGAGAGTCGAGTCGTCGAGCACCTCGATCTCGATGCCCGCCATGTACCCGACGTCCGGGCGACTCAGCAGTTGGACCGAGAAGGCGACGTCGTCCGCCGTCAGGGGGACCCCATCGTGCCACCGGATGTCCGTGTTCAGGTAGATGGTCCAGCTGCGGTGGTCCTCCGCCGGCTCGATGCTCCGCGCCAGACGTCCTTCCAGCTCCCCATCGGCCGTTTGCGCGAACATGGGCAGGAAGACGAGGAACTGGGGCGGCGTGTCGAAATTGGGCCCCATGACGCGTTCGTCTCCCTCGACCAGAATGGTAAGCGTACCTCGTTCCGTATCTGGTGAGGGGTCACGGTCATGGGGACCGCAGCCGAACATGCCGACCATCATCCCGCAGAGGGTGCCGGCAACCCAAGAGCGGAGAGCCTTACCGATCCCTCGCCCCACACGCAGCCGGCAGCTCACTCTCCCCTCTCGCGCCAGAGCATCAGCGCCACGAACCCGAAGACCAGAACGATCACCACGCTCGGCCACATTGGGACGACGGTCGCGTGGACGACGAATCCCCACCCGAAGATCAGCCGGAGCAGATGCCCCACCGCTATCAAACCGAGGATGAGCGCGGCGATTGTGGCATACGGTTTCATCGTTGACCTCCTTCACGGGGGTGCTTCGGTGCCCGGCACGCCCGCTTCGCCACGATTCTCCTGAAGGTGCGACCGGACAGCCCGCCACTAGCTGTCGGGGCGCAGCGTGTCCGGGTCGAACACCCAGCCGCCCTTGATCACTCGCCAGATGCTTTGCGTGTTCTGGATGTCGTCCAGCGGGTTCGCGTCGAGGAGCACGATGTCGGCCAGCATGCCTGGTTCCAAAGAGCCGAGATCCGCGCCGGCTCCTACGCCGGCGGCGGCTTCTTTGGTAGCGAGACGCAGTACTTCAAGGGCCGGAATCCCCGCATCGACGAAGGAGCGCAGCTCTCGATGCAGCGAGGCGCCGGGAACCGGTCCAAATGGAGCATCGGTGCCCACATAGATGCTGACGCCGCGGCGATAAGCCGCTCCGATCACCGAGAGCTGCCTGGATCTCTCCTCCCGCCACTCTCGTTCGTCGTCCTGGCCAAAATGGCTCCCTTGGTGGTCGAGGAGCCCTTCTATGGCGAAGGCCCGAAGCTTCGGATCTTCGCTACGATCCGGTTCGAGCAGCGCCACATCGGCGAGACTGAGAGTCAGCGTGGGACTCCATCCAGTCCCGGCGGCCGCCAACAGCTGGAGGACATCGTCGTAGAACGAATCGAAGTGTTCCACGAAACTGGATCCCAGTGTCACGCTTCGGAGCAGCCATTCATGCCAATTCCCATGTTCCATGACCGGTAGCCCCACGCGCCGGGCCTCGTCGGCGAGCGCACGGTGGAGCGGCCAGGCGAGACATGTATGCGTCTTGATGAAGTGGGCACCGCGCTCACGCCAACGCCGGACATAGGTGCGCACGTCCGCCTCGTCGGACATCATGAAGCTCACTGCCGGCGGCACCGTCTCCCATGGAAGGGCACCCAGTTTCCCGCAGAACATGTTCCCCGCGAAGAAGTACCTCGGCACCGGGTCACCGGTCGCCTCGCCACGATCCGCCAGGGTGGTCGAGAAGGCGAGGTCATTCCCGGCTTCCCGAACCGATGTTACGCCGTATGCGAGCCACGCCTCCTGGTATTCCGACCGGAGGGCCCAGTGACCGGCGGTCGCATGGGCGTGCATGTCGAACAGTCCAGGAATGGCGAAACGTCCCCCTCCATCCAGAACGGCCACGTCGCCCGGAAGCTCGTGCTCGCCTTCGGTGCCCACCCATTGGATCCGAGCCCCCTCCAGATACATGGATGTCTCCGGCCCGAATCCACCTGTCGCGAAATCGAGCACGCGCACGCCTCGAACGAGGAGCGAGTGGGGAGAGGGGGAGCGCAGTTGGAGACGAATCGGAATCTCCACCCGCCCGTCACCCGCGATCGGCTGCCGCCATACCCTGTTGGCCGACGCGTAGAGGAGCGCGGAGCCGTCGGGCGTGAAGGTGAAGTTGTCCCCTCCTTCATCGCTTACGCGGCGGATCTGTTCTTCGCCGGACTCCGCTTCCCGATCCACTCGTGCCAGCCAGATCTCAGAGTTGCGGCGGAAGGCCAGCCACTGCCCGTCAGGAGACAAGAGTGGATTATGGAGGTGGCGATCCAACGTGATGAACTCTTCGGGTTCGGGCGGGCCATCGAGACTCAGGCGATAGAGGGATCTGGTGGCGCCGGGTTGCGCGGAGTAGTAGAGCCATGCCCCGCCCGCCGAGAACTGTGGGCGCGACAGCCCACCGGACCCCGGGACCGCAAACTGTTCCGTCGTGCCTGTGGCAGGATCTACGACCGTCAACTGGGGGCCGGATGCCGAGTGATCCACACCGGCAAACACGACACGTCGCCCGTCACGACTCCAGGCCGGGTTCCAGTACAACAGACCCGTCGCCAGCGTCCGTACCTCTCGAGTCTCGAGGTCGAGCAGTTGCACGTGCTGTTTCCAGGCGCCACTCGAGATGAAGAGCAGGTACCGGCCATCAGGTGACAGGGCCGGCTCGCGTTCGTACCCGCTCCCGTCAACGAGCAGCTGGGCAGGTCCTCCGACCGCAGGCTGCTTCCAGAGGTGATCGGCTGCACCGAAGACCAGGCTTTCACCGTCCAGTGTGAGGGCTGGATTCACGACGCTGCGTGGAGTCAGGAGGTCCCCCGGCGTGGGGAACGCCATCGTAGCGGGAGCGGTCGGCTCTCGAACCTCGAGCGTCAGGTTCGCGTGGAACGGGATCGGTTCACGGATGCCATCGCGCACCGAGTACCGCCAGAGCCCTCCTGCGTCACCCAGATAGACGGCGTCGCCACTTGGCGCGATCGCGAAGCTTGGAGTCACCGCGGCCTGGCAAGGGGGCATCGTGAGTGTGGCGACACGCTGCTGTTCGTCGCCGGCGAATCCTCGAAACACGAGGTGCTCAGGCACCAACAGCCCGGAGGCGCGTTCCGGGTTGCCGCGACCGTAGAATCCAGTGCCCCCGGCATCTACCAGCACGCGTCCCATCGCTCCGCCCAGCGTATGGACCGTCTCGACCGAATCCGGTGCGATCAGAACATCGATGCGGGTCGAAGGCCGGAATGAGAACTCGACGGTTGCCCAAGCGAGGCGGCCGTCCGGCAAATAGAAGACCGAACTGATGAGGTCGTCACCGCCACTGAGGTGCTCCACGCCGCCCCCGCCCAAGGCAACGCGGGCGACCCCCGCCCGTCCGCTCGGACAATGGTAAGAGCGAGTGCGTAACCGCAGATACGCGATCGCGCTTCCGTCGGGCGCCCAGGCAGGCCGTCCGGCCATGCTGTCTTCCGTTACCTGGTCGATTCGGCCGTCAGCCAGGGTCAGCACGAAGATGTTGCCGTCGGTCCCATCGCGATTGGAGCCGAAGGCCACCCGGGTGCCGTCAGGGGAAATCGCAGGGTCGCTGTTGTAGTGCGGGCCGAAGGTGAGTTGCTCGGCCTCACCACCCTCGACCGGCAGGCGAAACAGCTGGCCGAGCATGGTAAAGATCAGCCACTCCCCGTCGGGTGAGACGGCGACATCCGGGGCGGTGACCTTCGTCGTCTCGAACTCGATCGTGCGCCAGCCGTCGTCCTGGGCGATGGCCGGGTGGACAAACCGCAGGGAAAGAGGGACCGCGATCAGGATCGAGCGTCGAGGCAGCTTCATGATCTGGCTCCTGGAGGGGACGACCGTCGAGGGGAATCGGCGACGAAACGGGAGGACGTGTCAGGTATGTATGCAGTGGTCGGTACGCCAACGGGGGGACGGGCGGCGATACGAAGCGACTGAGGCACTGCGATAACCCCAGAAACAGACCTGAATGTCCGTTTCGTAATGGCGCCAAGCTAGGATGCTCCGAGCCTAGCCGGCAAGGTGGTCCAGAATGCGGTGCGAGTCCCACTCAGATCGTGATGTGCGAGGTTGAGGACAGGAATGACCGGGGTGGGAATCGGCGTCGAAGACACTCCGGCGTGCAGTCGGTTAGGCACCGAAACCGGTACATGAGTAAGAACTGAAGGTGCCCGAACTCTCGAAAACCCGCGCGGTTACTAATGACCGGGGTGGGGATCGAACCCACGACCTACGGATTAAAAGGTCTGCGACAACCCCTGACTACAAAGCACCACGTAGAAAACCTGTACGATTCCGGGCCCCATTGGCCCTCGCTTGTTCCATGTTTTCCACGTAGTGCGCTGGGTTCAGCCCAAGAACAGCCCAAGAATCGGGCGGGCGGGTCCGCTCGTAACGCCCTCCCCTCCAACCGTAGCTTGCCCTTCGGAAGTCCCGACATCTGAACCGGGTACAGAAACCGGTACACCTACCTCGGCAGGCGGCGGACGTGCGCGCCGGCTTTCCGATCAACGTGCCGGGAAGGTCGCGCTGTTCCTCATCCTGCCGGACCAGTCTGAGTATCTGCTACGTTCGCCGCAATCGCCTGCGGCGCACGTCGACGGCTTTGCGGGCTGCGACGAGCGAGAGCCGCGTCGGCGGCCGCAGCTCTCACTCGCGACCTCCTGGACCCCAATCAAGCGGCGCAGCACCCATACACTTCGATACACTTCCGTACACACCGATTTCGCCGTACCGATCCGCCAGGGTCTCCCCGACCAGCGGGTCGAACCGCGCAAGCACGGTACCGGTGTCTTCCCCCTCCGAGTGGTGGAAGAGCGTGCGTTCCAACCTACGAAAGAAGCGGGAAGAAGGGGCTGTGATTTCGAGGAGCGAGGCAAGCTCGTCCGCCATGGCGGGATCATCCAGCAAGACCTCCTCGAGGAACGCGGAGCGCTTGGCATCCGCGAACGGGTCCATCACAAGGGACCGCTCTCGGTTGGAGAGGCAGTGCAGATGCTCCAGGAGGTGGCCTGGGCTCTGGGCCACGCCCACGGCCGGGGGGTCGTGCACCGGGACGTAAAGCCGGACAACGTCATGTTGGAGACCGCGGGCGGGCGTGCGATGGTCACCGACTTCGGCATTGCGCGGACCGACGCTCGCCCTGCGCTCACCGCGGCCCGATCACTCCTCGGGACCCCGGAATACGTCAATCCCGAACAGAGCCGGGCGGCAAAGTCGACGGGCGCTAGGTCATCGACGGTGAGTGCGCCGAGGTCTTTGCCCGTCGCCTCGAGCGCGCCGAGGATCTGATCCCCGAGTTCGGCAATCGTGTAGGACCCTGAGACGTCTGTTTGAGGCGTTGTCATCGGGCGTCCATGCGCTTATCCGCTCAAGACCTGTCCAAGGTCCGCCTCTTCCTTTCACCTTTAACGTCATACTGCGTGGGGTTTGGAAAAAGCGGACACGGTCCTCCCACGGTTTTCGCCCACCCGATGAAGGAAGCGCCAAGTATCGTCACTGCGACACCCAAGCACAGCTCGCCGAGAACGCCCGCATGGAGAGGTGATGAACTGCGGCCCGGCCCCGCTCGATTACCCACCCCTGCACGCTCCTGATCTCGTCCTCGCGGAGCAGCACGGCGTGACGTCCGGGCCTAGTACATCCCGCCCATGCCACCACCGCCCATGTCGGGCATGCCACCGTTCTGGCCCTCCTCGTGGTGCTCCACCACCACTGCCTCGGTCGTGAGCAGCAGACCCGCGATCGACGCGGCGTTCTGCAGAGCCGTACGCGTGACCTTCGTCGGATCGATTACCCCGGCCTT
>JBDHFY010000126.1:0-14489 GCA_039590195.1 Gemmatimonadota bacterium
CCGTCACCCTGCCTGTGGCGCACCTTAGACGCCGTCCGACTTCCAGGCAGGAGCCCGTTTGATGAACCTGACCGTCCAGGCCCTGGTGGCCGTAGCCCCCGTTCTGCTCGCCGCCGTGCTTCTGATCGGCTTCCGTATCGCCGCCAAGTGGGTCATGCCACTGGTGTATGTGACGGCCGTCGCGATGGCGTGGGGCGTGTGGCAAGTCGATGCGCGCCATGTCGCCGCGGCGACGATTCAGGGCCTCTTCATCACGTTCGATCTCCTATTCATTATTTTCGGTGCCATTCTGCTGCTCAAGACCCTCGAACACTCGGGTGGTGTGGCCGCGATCCGCAGAAGCTTCCACAACATCAGCGACGACCGCCGGGTGCAGGTGGTGATTGTGGCCTGGCTCTTCGGCTCTTTCATCGAGGGGGCTGCAGGCTTCGGAACGCCCGCCGCCGTGGCGGCCCCGCTCATGGTGGCCCTCGGCTTTCCCGCCCTGGCTGCGGTGATGCTCGGGATGATGATCCAGAGCACGCCGGTAACGTTCGGCGCGGTGGGCACGCCTATCCTCGTTGGTGTCCACGACGGACTCTCGAGCCCCGAACTCATGGCTCAACTCCAGGCCGTGGGGATCGTTTATGAAGATTACCCCCGCCTGATCGGTGCTTACGCCGCGGTGCTTCACGGCATCACCGGGATCCTGATGCCCACGTTCATGGTCATGATGATGACCCGGTTTTTCGGTACCAACAAGTCGTGGACGGAAGGGTTGTCGATCGTTCCCTTCGCCATCTTCGGTGGTCTTGCATTCACGGTGCCGTACATGCTGACAGGCATCTTTCTTGGCCCCGAGTTTCCGTCGCTGCTCGGAGCTGCGGTGGGGCTCATGGTCGTTACGTTCGCCGCACGTCGCAAATTCCTAGTTCCGCGCGACTCGTGGGAGTTCCCGCGCCGAGGCACGTGGCCCGGCGATTGGATCGGTGTGATTGCGATCAGAGAGGGGAGGCCGACGGGAGATCGGACGATCGGTACCGGCCTTGCCTGGGCCCCCTACGCCATACTGGCCGTGCTCCTCGTGATCACCCGCCTGCGACAGCTACCCGTGGGTGACTGGCTCCGGACAGTGAGGATCAGTGCGACGGACATCCTATCCACTGGCATCTCGGGAACAACGACTCCGCTCTACCTTCCAGCGACGATGCTGCTGGGGGCGGTCGGTGCAACGTGGCTCCTGCATCGCATGGGTCCCAGGCAGATCTTCGGAGCCATCCACGACTCGGGCCGGATCCTCCTCGGAGCGGGTTTCGTGCTCATCTTCACGGTCCCCATGGTACGGGTGTACATCAATTCGGGTGTCAATGCGTACATGTTCCCCGACGGGAGCGGTCTGCCGTCGATGCCCATCGCCATGGCTGCGTGGGTGGCGGAGAACGTGGGGCGGGTGTGGCCGTTCTTCGCTCCGGTCATCGGCGCGTTCGGTGCGTTCATCGCGGGCAGCAACACCGTGAGCAACCTGATGTTCAGCCTGTTCCAGCACGGCGTGGCCACGCAGTTGGCGATCAGCGGCGCCATGGTTGTGGCGCTTCAGGCCGTGGGTGCGGCAGCCGGGAATATGGTGGCGATCCACAACGTGGTGGCGGCGTCGGCCACGGTGGGGTTGTTGGGCCAGGAGGGAGCAACTCTGCGAAAGACGATCTTGCCCACGATTTATTATTTGTTCGTCGTTGGCTCTCTTGGGCTCATTGCTATATACGTGCTGAGGGTCCCGGCGCCGCTGGCGGGGGGAGGGTAGTGGTTTGAACTAGCCACAGATGAACGCAGATGAGCGCTGGATTGCGGAGACGCATGTCCGGTCTTGGGCGTTTACAGGCCTGAACTGCAGGATCCCAGCCATCTTCCACACCATCGAACATTACAGTTCACTGTAAACGTGAAAAATCAAAGTGAAAGCGAAGAAACAGAACTGAAGAATCTGTGTTCATCTGCGTTCATCTGTGGCTAAAACCGAAGATTGTTGTTTGCTGAACGATCACACAGCTGTGGGAGGAAATCTCCATGCGCATAGTCCTTACGACGTTCGCTTTATCGTTGATGACAGCCGCATCGGCCGTCGCCCAGGGCCTGCCGTCGCATGAACGAACATTGCCCGAGAATCGCGTGCTCACCCACCGCGAGCAGGCACCCATCATCCGCTCGCGCATCGTCAAGCGATTCGATACGGTGCTCGCGGAACTCATGCGCCGCGAAGCCATCGACATGTGGATCATGATCACCCGGGAGTACAACAGCGATCCCGTGTTTGAATCGATGGCCCCGTTCACCACCTACTCTTCGCGCCGCCGCACCATTCTCGTGTTCTTCGATCGCGGGGGGGAAGAGGGGGTGGAACGGCTTTCCATTGGCCGCTCTGACTATGACGGACTCTACGAAGTCGTGCCGACCCACAACGACGCCCAGTATGAGGGGCTGCGACGGGTCGTGGAGGAACGCGATCCCCGAGCGATCGGGATCAATATGTCCAAGTACTGGAACCACGCGGACGGCTTGACCGCAAACGAGAAGGAGATGCTCGAGGAGGCCATTGGCCCAAAGTATGTATCGCGCCTCAAATCCGCCGAGATGCTGGCAGTGGGCTGGCTCGAGGTCAAGCTGCAAGAAGAAACCGACCAATACCGTTATGTCATGCGCATCGCCCATCAAGTGATCGCCGAGGCGTTCTCCAACAAGGTGATCGTACCAGGCGTCACGACCAACGAAGACGTGCGTTGGTGGATGCGTCAACGCGTGGCGGAACTCGGGCTCGGCCAATGGTTCCATCCGTCGATCAGAGTCCAACGGAAGGGCGGACTACCGGACGAGACGCCACCGCACGGCACGGTGATCCAGCGAGGTGACATGCTGCACTGTGATTTCGGCATTATCCACCTGGGTTTCTCGACCGATACGCAGCACAACGCCTACGTGTTGTCCCCAGGCGAAACGGATGCACCGGAAGGCTTGAAAGCTGGGCTCAGAGCGGCGAATCGCCTGCAGGACCTCACGATGGAGTACGGGAAGGTCGGTGTCACAGGGAACGATGCGTTGGCGGCCGCCCTGGCCCAGGCGAAGCGTGAGGGGTTGGTTCCATCGATTTACTCCCATCCCATTGGTTATCACGGGCATGCTGCCGGACCTCCCATTGGGATGACCGATTACCAGGATGGCGTGCCCGTCCGCGGTGACTACATTCAGCGGCCCAACACCTGGCGATCAATCGAGCTGAACGTGAGATACAACGTGCCAGAGTGGGGTGGGCAGGAGGTGCGGTTTGCCCTCGAGGAAGATGCCGTCCTCACAGAGAACGGCTGGGACTGGATCGATGGACGGCAGACGGAGTTCTATCTGATCCGTTAGGGGTCATACATCCGAGTTTTTTCGGGGAGCGGGGACCGGGCTACTTGTAAACTCCGGTTTGGGGCATCGCCAATGCTTAGTACCGCGATCGGACTGGCATCGGTCGCTGTGATAAATGCCTTCTCTCTCTCGGCGCCGGCAGATTCCGTTTTTGAGCTGCGGGCCATTGTGACGTCGTCGCCGCCCATGATCGACGGCGCAGTAGCAGAAGGGGAGTGGGAGGGAGCAGCGACGGCTGCGGACTTCATTCAATACGAGCCGCGCCGTGGAAGCTCCTCAGGAATGCGTACAGAAGCTCTGATCATGTACGACGCAGGGCACCTGTACGTCGCTTTCCGCGTGTGGGACCCGGAACGCCCTGCGGCGCAGCTCACCAGGCGAGATGCGGATCTCCTGAGCGACGACGCCGTGGTCTTCGTTCTCGACAGCCACAACGACCACCGTTCGGCGTACTATTTCATGACCAACGCCCTCGGCACGCAAACTGACGGGCGGGTGGCCAATGACGGCAGAACGGTGGATCCCACGTGGGACGCGTCCTGGCAGTCCGCTGCCCGAATCACCGAGTTCGGCTGGACCGTGGAGATGGCCATTCCGTTCACCTCCATCAAGTACCGGGCCGGCGAGGATCGGACATGGGGTGTCAATTTCGGAAGAAGTCGGCGGCGAACGCTCGAAGTCAGTTTTTGGGCGGGACCGCTGGAAAACCAGTTTCGCGTGTCGCAAGGCGGATCCCTTACGGGGCTCGATGTCCCGCCGCCGTACCGCCGCCACCAAATCATCACGTACGGTCTCACGCGCGTTCAGCAGCACGCCACGGACGATTGGGACCTGGGCGGGGACGTCCGCTATGCCCTCACTCCCGGGATGTCAGCGTATGGTACGGTGAATCCCGACTTCGCCACCATTGAGGCCGATCAGGAACAGATCAACCTGACTCGGTTCGAGCTCTCGCTCCGGGAAAAGCGTCCGTTCTTCCTCGAAGGCGCTGAGCTCTTCCGGCAGCGAATCCGTACCTTCTACTCACGTCGCATCCCTGACATCACCGGCGGCGCGCAGGTCCTGGGCAAACAGGGGCCCTGGAGCATCGCGGCCCTGGGAGCGCGCTCAGAGCCCACGGGCGATTCGACGGTTGGGACGTATGCCGTCGGCCGAATCCAGCGGGATGTCTTTGGTTCGTCGAACGTTGCGTTCACAGCAGCTAACCGGACGCTCGAGGGGGAAAACGAGGGCTCGCTCGGAATGGATGCCACCCTCTTCTTCACGAAGACCTTCGGCATGACGGCACAGTTAGTCCAAAGCTGGGGACCGTTCGGTACGGGAACCTGGGCGTATTTCATCCGGCCCGCGTACGATTCTCCCACCGGGCACTTTCATGTTCGCTATACCCACCTGGGTGACCGGTTTGCGGACAATGCCAACGCGATTGGGTTCATTCGTGACGACGATCGGCGGGAGTTGGATGCGGCTATCGAACGAACGTTCTGGGTGCGAAGCAGGGTTGTCGAGCGTACCCAGTACGACTCCAACTACAACATCTATTGGGGGCAAAACGGGACGTTACGAAGCTGGAAGATCGATCAATCCGTGGAAGTGGAGTTCCACAATCGCTTGAGTGTCGAAGCGGAGTACACAGAGGAGTTCAAGCGATTCGAGGCTGATTTTCGCAATCGCGAAATCGGCTTGCGGGTGGGCTATAACACCCGGGAATTTCAGTCGGCGAGTGCCGGATTCCAGTTCGGACGGAACTTTGCCTCGGACTTTCGCCTGTGGACCGTTTCCGGCGGATACAAGGTGACGCCGGAGTTGTCGGTGGAGTATGAGCTGCAGCAGTTGACGCTAGATCCGGACCCGGAGGAAGAGAGCACGTGGATCCATGTGGTGCGGGCGAACCAGTTCTTCACGAAGGATCTTTACTTGCGCGTGTTTTTCCAGACGAATTCCGCCATTGATCGCCGTAACGTGCAGGCCGTGTTTGTGTATCGCTATCGGCCTCCCTTCGGCACACTTCAGCTCGCGTTTCAGCGCGGCACGGCGGAGTTCGGCCAGCGCTCGCAACAGGGGAATACCTTCTTCCTGAAGGCGACCGGCGTTTTTTGAAAACTCAGAGCTTGTGAAGGAATCGCTGTGCCTTCGGGTGCGAAGAGAACAGACCAACCGACGTGGGCCTGGCGCGCGCGGGGGGAGCTCGCGCCGTGGAGACGCCCCGGTCGCCACGGCTGCCGGGGGTGGTCGGACACCGGGCCAATTTGCCGAGGGCCCGAGGCGCCCGCGACCCAGCGTCTCCCAAGGCGCGACCTCCCTCACGCGCACGCCATGAAACGACTCGTCCCGAGGCGAATCAGGGAACTCGTTCACAAGCTCTCAGTTCTTCCTCTCACGTCTCAAAGGCCGGGCCGTCCCTACGCCGGTTGCACCGAAAACTTGATGACTTTGGGCTTGACCAACCGCTCGTAGTCCTCGTACGCCAGGCGCACGAGTTCCGTGTGCGAACCGGCGTTGAAGGTGATCTCCTCATCTTCCGCCAGACTCTGAGCGACATAGACGGGCATGTCGTAGAGGTTCCCAAACGGCGGCATGCCGCCGACTTCACATTCGGGAAATCGGTCCTTGAACTCCTGTTCGCTCGCGAGTTCGACGCTCTTGGCCCCGACCGCCGCCTTCAGGAGATCGAAGTCCACCTGAAACGAGCCGGGCAGGACCGCCATGGCCATCTCCCCGTCGACCTTGACCATCACGGTCTTGGCGATCTCCTTCCCGGGAATGTGCGCGGAAGCGGCGATTTCCATCGAGGTGTAGGCGGGTGAGTGGCTGATGATCACGTACTTGACGCTGTGACCGTCAAGGAACTCCTTCAGCTTCTTGACTGGCACGGTGACCTCCTTGCCGGCGGTACTGATCTCTCCCTTGCCCATACGTACGGTGAGATCTGGCAGAGCGCAAGCTTCCTTTTCCGCCTCAATCCCGAGCAACTCTAGTGGTTTGATACGTGGCGACTGCTAACGAATTGGAGAAGAACGAGTTCGCCACGAAGCGAGCCGTCTGGCGGGCGGTGCGCTCAGCGGTACAATTGGCGCGTTGGTCGCCGTACCGGATGGTGACCGAGTTGTGCGGCACGCTGTCGACATGTGAAACCCTTCACGAGGATGCGGAGGCGAGCGGCTCCAGTACGCCGAGGGCGTCGATTACGTGATTGTTGCCGTCGAGTTCGTCGTGGGCGATGGACGACTCACTTGGGCTCTTCCTGGTCGGGTCATTACGCGCTCACCGTAATCTCACCCCTGTGGGCGATTCGTTGAGCGGTACTGGCACGATATGTGTCAGTTCGCTCTCCGTGTGTGGTGGTCCGTACGCGTAGGCCCGCCCCGGGGCGTGTAATCCCATGCCACAACACAACTTATTGCGTTCTACTCCCTGGAACATTACAATTGGTTCACGCGTTCATCCATGTGATTGATGCGGCTCAGCGCCAACGACGGCGCGACGCCCTTGGATAGCACCATCCGTCTCAGCGTCCGGCTTGGATGCCAGATGGGGATAGGGAGTCGGTGACACCAATTTCCGGCCCAGGTCTGCGAAGAGGCCTCAGTGGTCGATAACCCACCCCTGGTTCAGGAGCGGCACGGCAACATCGCGTTGCTCAGATTGAACCGGCCCGAGCGGTTGAATGCGGTGAGCTTGCCTCTGTACGAGGCCACGGAAACCGCACTTGCCGGGATTCGGGATGATTCGACGGTCCGTGCGGTCGTCCTGACCGGAACGGGCCGCGCTTTTTGTGCCGGAGCGGATCTCAAGGCTCATAGCAGCGGCGACCTCACCGCGGATGGGCGCAGGACCTATGTCCAGACGGGTCAGCGGGTCTACCGCGAGCTTCAAACCCTGCCAAAACCCAGCGTGGCCGCTGTGAACGGCCATGCCGTCGGCGCCGGGCTGGAGCTTGCGCTCTCGTGTGATTTCATCGTGGCTGCGCAGGAAGCTAGACTGCGCCTCCCCGAACTCTCCCTGGGGACTTTCGTCGGAGGCGGGGCGATCTACACGCTTGCCCAGCGAGTCGGCGTGGCCAGGGCGAAAGAGCTCATCATGCTGTGCGAGTTCTTTTCCGGTGAAGACGCGGAGCGCCTGGGGGTTGCCAACGTTTCCGTTCCGGCCGACCGAGTACTTCCTGAGAGCATGGCGCTCGCCGCGAAGCTCGCTGCTCGCGCTCCGGTTCCGATGGCCGCCGCCAAGGAACTGTTGAGTCGCGCCCAGCACCTGGATGCTGATGACGCGTTGGAACTCGAAGCCGCCGCGCTACTTCGCTGCATGGATACGGATGACTGGCACGAGGGGATCGCCGCGTTCGGCCAAAAGCGCGATCCCAAGTTCATTGGGGAGTAGGAAAGTGTCACAACCATTGGATCCCATCCTCAGGCCACGGTCGGTTGCGGTGATCGGTGCTTCCCGTAACCCGCGCAAGCGGGGCTTCCAAGCCCTCCGGGCACTGCTGGATTCCGAGTATCGTGGTCGTATCTATCCAGTCAGCCGAAATGGCGGTGAGGTCCTCGGACTCCCCACGGCCAAATCGTTGGAGGACCTGGAAGACACCCCGGATCTCGCGTTCATCTGCACGCCGGCGGATTCGGTGCCCGCACTGCTGGAAATGTGCGGACGTCGCGGGGTGAAGGGGGCGGTAGTGTCGGCGGTGGGTTTTCGGGAGTCCGGTGAGGAGGGGGCGGCGCTCGAGCGACAGATGCTCGACGTGGCCGGCCAGTACGGCATCCGGCTCGTTGGGCCGAACACGTCCGGTGTGATGAATACGTCCATCGGTCTCAACCTCGTCGGCGTGAAGGAAGTGCAATCCGGCAGACTCGCTCTCCTTTCTCAATCCGGGAATTTGGCGCTCGACGTCATCATGTGGGCTGCCGCACGCTCGCAGGGGATCTCCATTTATGTGGGTGTGGGTAACGAGGCGGACATAGCCTTTCACGAGTATCTGGAGTACCTGGAGACCGACGATAACACCGCCGCCATCCTCATGTACGTCGAGGGCTTCAGAAACGGAAGAAAGTTCATCGAGGTGGCGAAACGGGTGAGCGAGACCAAACCCATCGTGTTGCTCAAGGGCGGGAGGTCTGAGCGTGGCGTAGTGGCGGCCCGTTCGCATACGGGGGCCATTGCCGGTTCCTACCCCGTGTTGCGTTCCTCGCTTCGCCAGGGTGGGGTAAGCGAGGTCCGTCGCTCCGATGAATTGCTGTTGGTCGGTGAAGTGCTGGCCGGTCAACCTCCGGTGCCCGCCGGGACCGGAGTTGTGGTTATCACGGACGGTGGTGGACACGGGACACTCGCAGCCGATGCTCTCGCGGAGTTGGGTGTGGAAATAGCCCAACTCTCCACCGCCAGCCGGGACAGGTTGCGCGAGTTGCTGGGGCGTGCGGCAAGCGTCGACAACCCGATCGATGTCGCCGGCGCCGCCGATCAACATCCGGGCATCTTCACCAAGGTGCTGGAGATCGTCGCGGCGGATGCGGCCGTCGGCGGAGTGTTGCTCGTTGGGCTCTTCGGTGGCTATGCCGTTCGGTTCGCCGAGGAACTCGCCGGTGAAGAGGAACAGGCAGCCTCCGCCATGGCTGAAATCATGGCCCAAGCCGGGAAGACGTTCCTGGTCCACTCGCTCTACTCGGCCACGACGGCTGGCCCCCTCCGGTGTCTCCGGGATGGTGGTGTTCCCGTGTTGGGCTCCGTCGAGGTGGCCGCCCGCTGCATGAGAGCCGCCCAGGCCCGCGGATTGTTCCTGCATCAGCGGCCGGCTCCTCCTCCTATGGCGCTCCCACGTCGTACCGAGCCGCCCAGCATTGTTACCGCGCGCCGGGAGCGACGAACCGTTCTCGTCGAGACCGAAGCCAGGGAGTTGGTTGCGGAACACGGGGTGACGGTCGCACCGGCGACGCTCTGTCGAACGGAAGACGAAGTCGTGGCGGTCGCCGCTGAGTTGAGCGAGCCCCTGGCGATCCGGGTGGTTTCCCCCGCCATGCCCCACAAGACGGAAGTGGGTGGGGTGCAACTGAACATCGTCGGTGTCGACAACGCCCGGCGTGCCTTTCGACAAGTGGTGGAGTCGGCGGCTACCTATGCCATGGCACGCGGGCTCGCTCCCGATGTGCGGGGCGTGCTCGTGGGACCGATGCTTCCGCCTCCCCTGGCGGAGCTGATCGTCGGGGTGCGGCACGATCCCCAGTTCGGTCCGGTGCTCACCGTGGGGGCCGGCGGGATTGCGGTTGAGGTACACCACGACGCGTCGCTGCGTGGTCTGCCGATCGGCCGGGCCGAAGCTCTCGAGATGCTGGATGAGATCCGGGCCGCGCGCTTGCTCAACGGATACCGAGGCCGGCCGGCCGCCAACCGGGAAGCGATAGCAGACCTGATTCTCGGTGTTGCCGCGTGCGCCCTTTCCCATCCGGAAATCGGAGAGCTGGAAGTCAATCCGGTATTCGCATACGCTGATCGTGTGGTCGCGTTGGACGTCCGAGGGATTCTTCGAGCAGTCACGATAGAGACACCGGAGGAACAAAAGGAACAACAAGAGAAGTCGATCGCGTAGTTACGGCCCCTGTCGGAAACCTACGTCGTCCAGGACAATCACCCCACCGCTGCGGGCGTCGAGTCGGAATCGAATCATCCGTAAAGCACGAGGATCGAACCGTGGGTTCACGGCGACGAACGCCCCCACCGAAAGCTCGTACGTCTCGAGAATGGGTTCCCAAATATCCCCGTAATCGGATCGAGACAGACCGTCCGTCTTCATGAGAAGCGGCGTTTCGAACGGCTCCTGAATTGTCGCGAATTCGCTGAGAGGTATACTCGCCGTTGCCCCAAAAGCGTCAGCGAGCTCGATCGTCAGATCCGGCGGACCCTCGGGCTCTGCGGTGTCGTCGGTGTCGTCCTCCCCATCCACAGACGCCACCACTTCGGGAGTGGCGCTAAGGGCGAATACGAGAAGCGGATTGGAAGGAAGGATTCCATCCTGGTTCTCGGGGAGCACTACGGTATAGGACGCGGCCGAATCTGCCGCTCCGGCATCGCTGGCCCTCCACCCAAGGTAGACCGCATTGTTCAACTGATTGTCGGCTCGCCTGAACGGCAATGGTACCTCGCGCCACACATCGAGGTGGTCCGCCTGTACGACGCTGCCGGGCACCGACGCGGTCGTGACATCGATGTCCTCTTCGTAATCGGCGACACGCCGAAAGCTCGAGTCCTCGAAGCGAAGTCGGTACCTGGTCTCTGGAAGCCAATGCGCGATGCGGCGCGGATCGTGAAACATGGGGATGTACTCGCGCTTACCTCGAAGCGTCGCCTCGAGAAAGGCGGCCATGTAGACCTTCCCGATTTGGCGTTGCTCGTCGCCGGCAACGAGGGGTTCGAGATTGAGAAACCAGCTCCTGGGCGCGGAGGCGTCTTCGCGACCCCACACGGTATTGAACTGGCCGTGATTGGCGTAGTGGATGTAGAGGGCGGCCTTGAACCAGTATCGATCATCGGTAAACCGAACACGCTGGTATTGGCGCATCCCATAGAAGCTCGGCACGTCCGTGTCATACGAGCCATGCAATGTCAGATAGTTGACGTTTTCCATCGTGAGCCTGCGGTGGTACCGGTAATCCGTCGGGGCGATGGCGATGACGGATTTGATGGAGAAGTCGTAGCCAAAGGCGACGGAGGCGTCGTCCGGATAATAGGGAAGTCTGTTGAAGACGGCCGCCATCGCCACGGCTTCTCCACCACGGGAGTGACCGATCAGGCCGATGTTAGCTACGTCGACCTTCCGATAAAACGTGTGCTCAGGCATCGCATTCCATTCGTGCCAAACGCGCAAGTGCTGGAGGAGTATCCATGCACGCACTTGCTGCTCGTCACCGCCGAAGTCGCCGGACCATGTGGCATTCGTGAGGTTCTCGTCTACCGAGACGGTGATGAACCCTCGACTCGCCAGCAGCTCACCGAGGTAGGCGTATCCCGGATCGGAGTGTTCCTCCATGCTGTGATTGCCGTGCACGACCAGCACCAGGGGAAAGGGCCCTTCGCCCTCGGGAAGCCAAACTCGCCCGTTCAGGGGGTACTCATCGATGCCAAACCCCCAGTACCACTTGCGCATCCGGGCGCGGAACCCCTTCCACTCCGGGAGGAGGGCGGAGGCGTCCACCGGATCCGCCACGATGTCGACGCCCTCTCCGAATTCCGGGCGCCGCTTGTCCGTGCCGCTTCCGTAGAACACCGTGCGAACGTCGTAGGCACCGTGTTCGGCGGGGTTGGGCGCCTCGAGCGCGGACACGGTTGCTCCGGCAGGCGACATGGATGTGACGTGCCGGCGCACAGCAACCCCGGCGTCGGCGAGCCACACGACTCCCGCAATGTCCAACCCGACGACGATGGGAAGGATGCTCAGGAGTGCTGCGCGGCCTTTACCGGGCAACTGTTTGGCGTGCCCGGTTGCGACAAGCCAGATAGCGCCGGCCAGCGCCGCATTCAGGAATAGGAAGGTGAACAGGCTACGGTAATAGACTTCCTCCGGCCAACGGAACCCGAGCATTTGGAGGGCGATGACCGTTCCGGCGGCGCCCCCCACGGCGAACAGAAAACGCCGTGACAGCTTCCCGAAGATTGCCGCAAGGCCTCTTGTGAGCGCGGCGAACAGCACAACACCCACGATGCCCACTAGGACGCCGAGGGTGGCGTCAATAACGACGCCGAGCCCCGAGTGAAACGACGCCCCGGCTGTGGTCGAAACGATCAATGCGGCAATGACCACCCCGATCGCCGCCCCGTTCCAGGCGGCAGGCGGAAGCCTGAGGCGCCCGTGTTTGGGGTCTGACAGGTTCACCTCTGGATCGCTGGTTTGTTCAGTGCCGTTACTCATGATATCACTCGAAGGTGCGTGATCACTGTTTGCCTCGGCGTACGGCATGAGGAGGGAATGGCGAAAGGTGGCGGTAATTCGCGCGGATTCTCGCCGGTTCGGGTCGCCGCGGAGATGCCGATGTTTTACCGCCCCAGAGGGCTCGTGTCAATCTCACATGTCTCCGCCGCCGATGAGGCGCTTGCCGTCTCGAGCGGTCAGCAGGTAGACTGTGACGGGGGAACACCGGGTGTAGCGATCTACGGCGGTGGAGGTGGTATTCCAGCGACGCCTATCCGATTGTGATATGCGTCACACGATCCACCAGACGGTTTTGGTGTATTCCTTATGTATCCTTGTAGAATCGCCGGGGGCGAATCAGATTATATGGGTTCGATGAGTCGCAGCGGGAAGGTTGAGGGATGACGGCCGAACTGGAACGCTTGAAGTTCGCGGATTTCGAGTTTGAGCGCTTTCCCAACGGATTGTGCCGGGCGCGGGTTGATTTGCAGCGACGGGGAGGGGATGACCCGTACTCGGGAACCTTCGAGGGTAGCGGCTCGGCCACCGGAGCGCTCCGCTGTTCGGCACAGGCTTCCCTGCTGGCGCTGGCGAAGGCCGTTGGATCGAGCTACTCCTTTGAGCTGCTCGGCGTCAAGACGGTCAACGCCTTCGACTCGACGATCGTGATCGTGGCGCTTTCGGTGCGTGGCGAACGGATGGCGCGTCAACTCGTGGGATCCTACGTCTGTCGCGACAACTCGGAACGTGCGGCTGCCGTTGCCGTCTTGAGTGCTACCAACCGCTTTCTCTTCAACACCGCCGCCACCAGGTGATCCAGCCTCCCAGCTGGCCGGGGGCAGTCTCAGTCCTCCGCCCTCGGGAGCTTTGTCCGACCCCCACCCATCAGCGGCGACGTCGATAGACCGCCTCGAGTCGATCTGCCAACACCCGTTGCTGCTCCTTCAGATCCCGGATGAATGCCGTTCGGGAGCGGAGGAGAACGAACCGTCTCACATCGTCCCAGGCGCCCTTCCATCGCTCGCGGATGCGGCGGCCGAAGATCCCGAGCAGCGGAATCACCAAGAGTCCCAACAATCCCGCCGCGAGATTCTTCCATAGCGCCACGATCCCGGAGAGCAGGATTACCCACAGGGAGTACAGCATCATGCCCGTGAGGAGCCGGTACGTGGCGCGCCGATCGTGGGTCGGGCGCAGGGAGTCGGCGATGAGGCCGGTCAGCCGGTAGGGCGGCCAGAAGAAGATGTGACCGGCCACCGCGGTCAGCACCACTGGAAGCCCGATGAGGTAGAGACGCCCCGTCGCCCAGCGAACGCCTGCCTGCAGGCGAACGTCGGCCGAGAGATCGCTGGGTCGGAAGTGAAGCAGCTTCAGGCGGCGATGGTGATTCCGCACCTCACGGATCAACGACGCTTCGGGTCCGTTGGGCTCGCGCCGCAATTGGCCGAGGATCGATGTCGCCGCCTCGATACGCGCAAGGCGGCTTGCCGGGTCTCCATCGGACCCCCGCTCCGTGGCCCAGATTTCCTCGGCGCACTCGACCAACGGCCGGTCCTCCCACTGGTCCAGATTGACCGTCACCTGGCGGAGGCCGGCCTCGACCCGACCAGTGAGTTCTCGTACCGCGTCGTGATCCTCCACCCCGCGTGGCGCGAGGTCGTCCCACGAGATCGGTTCGCCCAGCACCAGCAAGGCCTCCGAGCGGAAGGCGCCCTTTTGCCTCAGGACGATCCCGATGGGAATGATGGGGAAGACCCTCGGTCGCTTCCCGTAGGTGCCGAGGGCGATACGGGAGGCGCCGGTCTTCAAGGATGCGAGAGACGGCTCGCTGTGACTCAACCCTTCGGGGAAGATGCCGATGGCGGCGCCCCGGCCCTCCTTCTTTGATAGCTCCCCGCAGACCGCGCGAAACATGTCGACGTTCTGTCCCATCGCCGCCGGCTTGTCGACCCGCCGGTAGACCGGAATCGCTCCCACGGCCCGAATGATCCATCCGATCTTGGCGTCCGAGAACAAGGGTACCTTGGCGAGGAAACGCACGGGCCGCCCGGCGGCCGCGACGACGAAAACGGGATCGAACAAGGAATTGGGATGGTTGGCTACCAGAAGGACCGGGCCGTGGCGGGGAATGGGCTCGCCGGCGACGGTCAGCCGGTAGTAGATCCGGGCCGCAGCGTTCCCGAGAAGTGAGAAAGCAGGAAGGAGCCACATCGAT
>JBDHFY010000127.1:0-16190 GCA_039590195.1 Gemmatimonadota bacterium
GCCTGATAGCCTCCACAGGCGCCATTCCCGCCGCGCGACGGGAAGGATAGATCGTTGCCAGCGTCGCCACCGCCATGCTCGCGAGCACGATCACGACACAATCCAACGCTTGAACCTGGATGGGTAGGTGGTCGATGAAATACACCTCCGGCTTGAGCTCGATTAGCTTGCCCCGATCAATGAGCCAGGCGACCACTAACCCGAGCGTCGTGCCCAGCACCGTACCCACCAGGCCAATAATGGCTCCTTGCAACACGAAGACGGTCCGGACGGACCTGGAAGGAAGCCCCATGGCCCTGAGGATGCCGATCTCGCGGGCCTTGTCCGTCACCACCATCGTCAATGTCCCCACGATGTTGAAAGCGGCGACGATGACGATGAGAAGCAGGATCAGGCCCATGGCGAGCTTCTCGAGCTTCAAGGCTCCGAACAGCGACGCGTTCTGGGCCTGCCAATCAAGAGACCGATACGGATAGTCCAGAAGTCGCTCGAGTTCGGCGCCAACCCGTGGCGCGTCCCATGCATTCATGAGCCGGACGTCGATTCCCGATACCGCCGAGTCCAGGCCGGCAAATTGCTGTACCACCTCGAGGGAAGCGACCGCATAGCTGTTGTCGTATTCGAACATGCCCGTCTCGAACAGGCCCGTGACCTCAAAGCTCCAGATCTTCGGCGTGTAGGCCCCCAACGCCCGGTTGAACTTGCTTCCGGCGGGAGACACAACGGTCACACGGTCGCCCGGATAGGCGGACAGCCGTTGGGCAAGGCGGTGTCCCATGGCGATGCCCCCGTCGACGTCGTCCAGCCGGGTGTCAAAAGTGAGATCGCCGTGCACGAAATGGCGTGGCAAATCGGTCACCGAGGCCCGTCCGGTATCTGCTTCGATTCCGACGAGGCGAATCCCCTCGGCGTAGTCAGCACCAGCGGAGAGCAATCCTTGCGATAGTACGAACGGCGCTGCGATCTCGACGTCGGGGTGACTGAGGATGGCCGGAATGGCGTCGCGCCAATCGTCCATACGTAACCCCTCCCCGTAGGTCAGTATCCGGAGGTGCGGGCTGGCCACGAGGATCTTGTCCCGCAGCTCGCCTTGAAGTCCGTTCATGACTCCCATAACCACCATCAGGGCCATCACCCCGACCGTGACGCCCCCGGTGGCAATCAACGTGATGAGCGATACGATCCGCGTGAAGCGCCGGCTGCGCAGGTAGCGACTCGCGATCTGGAACTCGAGCCGCGTCATTCCTTGGCCTCCTCGAGGAGCCCTTCTCCGTCTCCCTTCGTTGACTCAACACCGATCCGTTTGAGCGTCGGGAACAGAATCACGTCGCGGATGGACCGTTGCTCGGCCAAAAGCATGATCAGCCGGTCGATACCCAAGCCCAGCCCTCCGGTCGGGGGCATGCCGTATTCCAGAGCCCGAACATAGTCCTCGTCGAGCTGGTGTGCCTCTTCGTCGCCCGCAGCCCGCGCCGCCACCTGTGCCTCGAACCGACCTCGCTGGTCGTCGGGATCGTTCAGCTCGCTGAAGGCATTGGCCAATTCCCCGCCGTGGACGAACAACTCGAAGCGCTCCGTGAGCTCGGGATTTCCCCGCTTGGGCTTGGCAAGCGGGGAGATCTCGATCGGGTAATCCTGCACGATCGTCGGCTGCACGAGATGCGGCTCCACAAACGCTTTGAACAGCCCATCGATCAACTTGCCCCGCGGCATGTTATCGACCTCGTTCTCGCTCCCCTGATTCCTCAGCCGATCCCTCAGCACGTCGTCGTCAGCCTCGGAGATTGCGACGCCGGCATGCTTGCGGACGAGGTCCACGAAGCCCCGTCGCGGCCAGGGCGTGCTGAAGTCGAACGTCTTCCCGAACCGTTCGATCGTGACCCCGCTGTACAGGTGTTCCATGAGCCCTGATAGGAGTTCCTCGAGCGTCGTGATCATGTCGGTATAGTCGGCGTACGCTTGATAGAACTCCAGCATGGTGAACTCGGGATTGTGAACGCGGTCGACGCCTTCGTTGCGGAAATCATGGCCGATCTCGTACACGCGTTCCAATCCACCCACGATGCAACGCTTCAAGTAGAGTTCGTCGGCAATACGGAGATATAACGGTGCATCCAGTGCGTTGTGATAGGTCGTGAACGGCCTTGCCGCCGCGCCCCCGTAGAGAGGCTGGAGGACGGGAGTCTCCACCTCGATGAATCCCCGACGGTCGAAAAACTCTCTCATGTACCGAATCACACGGGCTCGGAGGAGGAAAACGGATCGAACGTCCGCGTGGACCGCGAGATCGGCGTACCGTTCCCGGTACCGCGTTTCGACGTCGGCCAGCGCACCGTGCTGCTGGCCTTCGGCATCCTCCTTCCCAACGGGCAGCGGACGAAGAGCTTTGGCGAGAAGCTCGAGCTCCGAAACGCGGATCGTGATCTCGCCAGTTCTGGTGCGGAACAACGCACCGCTCACGCCCAGAAAGTCACCATGATCCAGGAGCTTCAGTAGTTCGTATTGATCTGGTCCCAGGTCGTCGCGCTTGAAATACAGCTGTATCCGGCCGGCTTGATCGCCGAGGTGCATGAATACGGTTTTGCCGTGACCGCGGAGCGACACGATGCGACCGGCGACGCGCACGAGGCTCTCAGTTTCCTCTTGCTGGAACGCCTCCAACGCCTGAGCCGTGGTGTGTGTGCGCTCGAACCGATAGGCGTACGGCGTGACGCCGCGCTCGATCAGGGCTTGGAGCTTCTCGCGACGAGCCACCTCGACGAACGACCGCTCCTGGATGACACTCATGCCGCTCGGTTACCGAAACGTTTGAGGTATGCGTGGATGAACCGATCCAGGTCTCCGTCCATGACCGATTGCACATCGCCGATCTTGAGTTCGGTTCGATGGTCATTGACCATTGTGTACGGTTGGAACACGTACGATCGGATCTGGTTGCCCCAACCAATTTCCGTCTTCGTGGCCTCAATCTCCGCCTTTTTCTGCTCCTGCTCCTCCAAAGCGCGCTGGTACAACGCCGCCTTCAGCATCTTCAGTGCGGTTGCCCGGTTCTTGAATTGGCTCCGTTCCTGCTGACACGATACCGCGATGCCGGTGGGCGTGTGCCGTAGCCGGACAGCGGATGACGTCTTGTTGACGTGCTGTCCGCCGGCCCCGGACGCCCGGAACACCTCCATCTCGATGTCCTCTTCGCGCAGATCGATCTCGATGCTGTCATCGACCATCGGGTAGACGAACACTGAGGCAAAGGAGGTGTGGCGCCGGGCTTGCGCGTCGAACGGAGAGATCCGAACCAGCCGGTGAACGCCCTTCTCCGCCTTGAGATAGCCGTAGGCGCGCTCGCCGCGAACCTCCATGGCCACCGACTTAATGCCGGCTTCGTCACCGGGCAGCAGATCTAATATTTCGACGGTGTATCCGGCGCGCTCGGCCCAACGCGTATACATGCGCATGAGCATCTCGGCCCAGTCCTGCGATTCGGTTCCACCTGCGCCGGGATGTATCGTGAGAATGGCTGAGCGTCGATCGTCGGGGCCCTGAAGCATGTTCTGCAATTCGAGTTGCCCGAGTTCGTGGTCGAGCGTGAGCAGTTCCTGCTCCAGGCCTTGCTCGACCTCCGGATCAGACTCGTCTTCCAGTAACGCCGCAAGCTCCAGCGCCTCGCGTGTGCCTTCGGCGAGGGCTGTGAAGGGATCTGTCCAACGTTTGAGCTGACGAATCTCGTCGACTACGGCTCGCGCGTGCTCCGGGTCATCCCAAAACCCCGGCGTTGCCATAGAGGACTCCAAAGACCGCAGGTGGGAGAGCTTGGTATCGAGGTCAAAGAAAACCTCTGAGTTCCTGCAAACGCCGATCGATGTCTTTGAGTCGCTCGATCACCTCGCTCACGTCATATCTCCGGAATAGTGGCAATGCACGATTCGAGCCGTCGGCCCCCCATCCGGGGCGACGGCTCGTGAACAACTGTAAATCTACGCGTGACTGAGGTTTAAAGCCAGTCTAGAAGACCTGTTGGCCCCCGGCCAGGATCTCATTGAGGGCCTGGTTGAAATAAGGCGTGGACTTAGCCACGTCATCTCCCACCTGCTCGACGTACTCCTCCCAGCTCTTCTTGATCTCCTGTTCGAAGGCCTCCTTGATATTGCCCTGCTGCAGAGCCTCCTCCCGTTTCTTCGGCTGGTACACAATCATGTCCGAAACCAGCGCGCGGGCCAGGCGGCGGGCCTTCTGCTCCGGGTTCTTGGACAAGAACGGGTTCACGGGCCGCCCAGCCGGCCTCGACGGGGCTGGAGCGCTTTGGGGCGCTGGTGGCTGTGGTGGAGGCTGAGGCGGGGGTGCCACGGGCTGTGCCGGCTCGAACGCCGGAGGCTGCAAAACCGGTGCCCCAGTCGCCTCGATGGCTGCGGGAGGCGCCTCGGGTGGAACCGGCGGGGGCTGGATCGGCTGCCCGGGGGTCGGTCGAAATACTGGGGCAGACGGTCTCGGCCTCGGCGCGGGAGGTGCTGCCGGGACGCCCGCCGACCCGGGGCGCGAGAAGGGGCGCACGAGCCCCGGAGCGGGCGGTCGGGCCTTTGGCACCTCTCCCATGCCCGCAGTTCCGGAGGGCACTGGCGGTGCCGGTCCGATCGCTGGTCGCGGGGTTGCGCCCGATGGGGGCGCAACGGGGCCCACATCCACCCCCGTTGGGGGGGGGACCTCAGCGACCGGTGGTGAGGGCGGTGGCTCGGTGGTCGACTCCGGGGAAGGAATCTCCGGAGTCGGCGGGACCATCTCTAAGCTGGGTCTAGGCGGCGCGGGGGCCGGGGAGGACTCGCCTCCCACTGGAGTCGCCGCGGTTGGTCCTCCAAGGTCCAGGAGCGACGGCTGGCCGAAGACCGCCGGGGGTTCCGCCGGCACCTGTCCGGGCATTGGGCCAAGACCCCCTCCCAGCGAAGGGACGGGCTCGGATGCGGGAGCCGGCGTGGTGGGAGTGGCCGGGGCGGGTTCCGGCATTGCTGCCGACGGGCTCGCCATACCGATGGTCGCAGGCATCGGTTGAGGAGGACTGACGCCGCCCTGAGGCGTCACCGAGAGTACCTGTGAGCAGATCGTGCACCGAGCCCTGACCCCCGAGGCTGGAACCTTGGTGGGATCGACTCGATATACCGTGCTGCAAGATGGACAGTGCACGTTCATGTTTGGCTCTCCTACGCCGAATCACTGCCCTCGTCGAGGTCGCGCCGCCGATCGACCACGAATACCGAGCGTTCGTTCGTCACGATGCCGATTGACAGGGTCATGAGCGGAACCCGGTAAAGTTGCCCGCGACGGTCCTTGCCGAAGAAGTACCCTGCGCGACGGTCTTGAGCGTTGTATTGGAAGGGAATCAGTGTATCGAACACAGTGATGATCTCGCCGCAGATGTCCGGGACGTCATCGACCGTCAGGACGACGATGAAATCATCTCCGCCAATATGCCCGACGAAGCTTCCGTCAGGACCCATGCCCTTCACCACATCGCTCAGGATCCTCGATAACAAAAAGATAACGCGATCGCCGTCGCGATAGCTGTAGCGATCGTTGTATTCCTTGAAGTGATCCAGATCCGCGTAGCACACGGCGAACCGCTCGGACCGGTCGAGACGGCGCCGAATCTCGCGTTCGATCTCCGTCGTGCCGGGCAATCGGGTGGAGGGATGGACGGCAACGTTCCGTTCGGTGCGCACCAGCAGCCCGTCGAGTCGGCCGCATTGTTCTGCCCATTCAAACAGGGGAGTGATGACTTCGTCGGCCCCGGCGTCAAACCACTCCCCCACTTCCTTGCCCACGTGGCGCCCGGCGACGAATACTACCGGAACCACGGCCGTGTAGGGGTCGGTTTTCAGCTTCTTGCAGAGCGCCAGTCCACTCTCGCCAGCCTCATCAGCATCGACCACAACGAGAGTTGGAAGGCTCTGCACCGCGAACTGCTCAATCGCTGCTCGCTCGTGGTGATGGATTAGCGAAAAGCCCTTGTCAGCGATCCAGCTGGCAACGGCGTCAGGTGCCGGCCGCTCGGCCGGAGAAAAGTAGATGACCGTCGGACGCTTCCGCACCGGCCTCCTCTCGTAAAGTGCTATAGCGCATTAACATAGCTGTCCTAGGGGTGCGAAGTCAAATGATCTGCATCACACTCCTGAGCGGGAGGACGAAGTCAGAAGGCAACGATCACCCTCCAGGAAAGCGTGGCCCCCCCCAGGGCCTCTGCCCGTTGTGTGAAGACCGTTCGCAGCTGCGCTCGCCGTCCACCGGCGGAGAGCCGCTCTGAAATGAAGGCGTCCATAGCGCTCAGGAGGTGATTCGCCAGCACGAGGCCGAGCTGGCCGGTACTTCGCTGAAAGGCGTCGTCGCTTCGGCGGATGGCCTGCCGGAACTCATCGTGCTCAAGACGGGTGTTCCGCCAGGACCAGGTGAAGTTTGGTCCGACAGCGCGGCCTTGGTAGAACTGGACGGCGCGCTGGTATTCCGCGGATGACGGATCCGGGGGGGATTCCGGGTCCTCAAAGAACGTTTGGCGGGCAAGTTTCCAAACGTTTCCGTTGAAACTCTCTTCGTCGACGGGTGGGGCGAAGCCGGGACCGGGGTCGGCGTCAAAGGGGCCACTGTCGACGAACTTGGTCATTTGCTCGAAATACCCGAAGGCTGTGTCCCGGATGGATGGGGTAAAGGCGTCCCTGGCCACTTCAAACGCGAGATCGAGATACTGGTCCTGCTCTCGGTGCGCCTCGCTGCGCGAGTTGACGTATTTCGTGATCAGAAACGCCTCAACCACGAGATAGATCGCTCCCCGAGGGGCTCCGGCTAGGAATTGACCCGAACCAGGCACAACGGCCGACGCCAACGGCCGAACCCACCCGGGAGGGCCCATCGCCGTGTCAGCGGCGACATCGGGGATCCGGTCCAAGAACGGTGGGCTGCTTCCCGGTCGGTCGGAGCTCTGAGCGGCGAGCAGCGGGGACAAAGCGGGGCTCCCCCCGGCCACGAGCAACGTGACGATCCAGGCGAATCTAGAGATCGGCTCGAAGGCTGATGTAGACTGGCTCATCGAAGTTCGAGGACACGAAGAAGATCCTGGAGAAGTCGACGGCGACTCTCCCGATCCGCACACCCAGTCCCACGGACGGGCCGCGCGTTTCTCCCTCGAGGAACGCGTATCCGGTCCGCAACCGGACTAGTTTTCCATAACCGAGTTCCAAGCCCACACGGGCGTCGGCCTTGTCGAGATCGTGCCACCTATGCTGAAGATCCAGGAGAATCCTGGCGTCGAGGGGCTGCGCCCCGGGGGTTGGCGGCGGAAACTCAACACGATAGCTCATGCCAAACTGCAAGCGGGTGGGCAGCGGGTCTGCCTGATCGCTGTTTTCGATCTGGAGCTTGAATCCGACATGCTTGATGGCGACGCCGATGCGAAATGGGGAGTCGGCGCCGAAGCCATATTGCAGCCCCAGGTCCACACCATGGGTCGTGCCGACCTGGGTCGGAAAGATTCCACAATCCCCCGAGCAATCCTGCCTGAACTGGATCAGTTTGTAGTTCAGCCCGAAGGCAAGAGATCCGGTGAGATGGGTGCCATACGAAGCGAGCAACTCGATATTCTTCGGCGAGAACTCGCCGGTCACGGGGCCGTCGGGAGGGCGGACTCCCTGGGAGCCAAAGTCGACCAGGTACGCCGAGACCCCGAAGGCGCCAATTCGGGGCGAGGCGAAAAAGACCGACAGTGCGGTGTTGTTGGAGACGAATGTTTGGGCATGGTGAGCGGCCACCTCGCCCCGCTCCATCAGCGCCAAGCCTGCCGGATTCCAGAAAGCGGCCTCGCTACTCCCACCATCCGCCATCGCCGCCTGCCCGAGCGCAGCAGCGCGGCCACCCACGGGGAACAACAAAAAAGCGGCCCCACCTTGCTCGGGATCGCCGCCTTGAGCGAGCGCTGGCGTTCCCAGCACCAGCGTCAACGCGCCTGCCGTCAGGCTACAGCGGATCTGCCTCATCGATGAGCATGATGGGGATGTCATCTTCCACGGTATATACCAGACGGCATGCGTGGCACACCAGCTGCTCCTTCGGCTCGGTGCGGTACTTGAGTTCGCCCTTGCACTTCGGGCAAACCAGGATATCGAGAAGGTCGGATGCAATACTCATGGAGCAGTAATACCTCTCATCGGCGACCCGGCTAAGTCGTTTCGTGGGCCGGTCCGACTGCGGAGTGTGGCCCTCACCACTTACCCGAATATACACCGATTTGGTCCCATGCCGGAACACGGGGTTGGTCGGGTGGCCTGATTCCGGTGCAGCCAAGCGCTCGGCACTCGGTAGAGTCCGGCCGGGTGGGCCGGGTTGACCAGCCCGCAACCGCCTACCGGAAAGCGTAGCTTGGCCGGGCTGGCTTTCGGCAGCGGGATGTCATGATCCCTTTCGGACGTGGACAAAATGCCCGGCCAATTGTAGGATCGACATGGCCCGATTGGCCGAGCGCGCGGATAGCCGGGAGCGACCATCTCGGAGGGGCCGTGACCACCCTCACCCCCGGCGGTTGACCGCCATCACCGCGAAAAGTGGCAAGCAGTCACGATATTTGCCCACAACTCGTTGCTGCCAGTGGCTTTTCCGATGGCCTCGGGACATGGGGTTTGGCCCGGGAGCGTTTTTGTGCCCGCGGGACAGCGTAAGGTAGCTCCGACATCTTAGTGTATTTTGCGGGCTCTTCCCTGGATGGGGAACGATCGCACACGCTGAGTGGCTTGTGGGTGAGTTTTGTTCAATCAGCAATCGAGGGGAGTCGCAATCCGGGGTGAGAATCGTCTTTCAAGGGAGCGCCAGTCTCACCCGGCGAGCTGCTCGGCTCGTCGTGGTTCGACGGTGCGGTTCATCCGTGGAGCGCCTTCGTGAGCGGCCGGCCGGTTGGACGATGATCGAAATGATGCTGGTGGTGGTGATTTTTGGGACATTGCTCGCCATCGCGTTACCGGCATTTCGGGATGCAGTGACTCGGGCGAGAGTTGCGAAGGCGGTTGGCGATATCGAAGCCATTCAGATGGAACTGGCACCATTCGACGTCGATGGGGTGTTGCCGCCGAGCCTGGCGGAGGTTGGCCGGCAGAGTTTCGATGACCCGTGGGGGAATCCGTATCAGTACCTCAACTTCGGCAACGGTGGTGGGGGCGGGGGAAACGGAGGTGGGGGGAAAGCTCCCGCGGGAGCACGGAAGGATCGCTTCCTGGTCCCCATCAATTCGACATACGACTTGTACAGCATGGGTGAAGACGGGAGCAGTGCCGCACCCTTGACGGCGAAGGCCAGCCGCGATGACATCGTCCGTGCCAACGATGGTGGGTTCATCGGGTTGGCGGCGCAGTACTGAGCCGGACGGTGGCCGTGAACTTTCTTGAACGCACGTTTCTGCGAACGAGGGTGGCCCGCCGGATCTTCGGCCTCTTCTTCGTCTGCGCCCTCCTTCCGATCAGCGTGGGTGCGGTGCTCTCGTACGTCCATGTCAGCGGTCAGCTGAATGATCAAGCCCGGGAGCGGCTAAAGCAGGCGAGCGGGGCGACAGGGATGGCAATCCACGAGCGACTCAGCTTCATCGACGGCGAGCTCAGCAATGTCGTAGCCATTCTCGCCAACGGCGTGCGAACGGCAGAGTGGGAGGCGACACTCGGGCGATCGCTCGTGGGCCTTGCCCTTTTCCAAGACGATGGAAGACGGGTCGTTCTCTTCAACGACATGCGGGATCCACCGACGCTTACGGAAGAAGACAGTGCGCGTTTGGCTAGTGGGGCTTCCGTTATGTCCGTTCACGGCGCCCCGCGGCCCGCCATTCACATGGGGAAGGCGGTCGACCCAACAGACGCGAGCCGAGGAGTTCTGTGGGCGGAGCTCGACGCTCAGTATCTGTGGAGCGGTGGCGATGTTGAGGCAGCCACGCCGACGGATACGCACGTTTGCATATTCGACCCATCTTACGTTCCCCTCGATTGCATGCTTCCGAACCCATCTTACGTGCTGGACGGATTGGTGGCCGGCGTCACGCCGCTGCACTCGGGGGATTTCGAGTGGCGTGACGATAATGAGGAATACGTTGCGGGGTACAGATCGGTCTTTCTGGAATCTCTGTATGCGGCGGAGAGTTGGATGGTGGTGTTCACGGCATCGAAGGCAACGGTTCTCGCACCTATGGCCAACTTCCGACGCACATTTCCCCTTGCTATCCTCCTGATGTTTTGGGTCGTATTCCTCCTCAGCAACGTGCAGATCCGCCGGAGCATGGATCCGCTCATCAAGCTGCAGGAAGGAACACGCCGTATTGCCAGGAAGGAATTCGACACCCCGGTCGCCGTGAAGAGCGGCGACGAGTTCGAGGATCTGGCGGCGTCGTTCAACAACATGTCGCGACGCTTGGGACGACAGTTCAACGCCCTAACGGCGATCAACGAGATCGACCGAGCTGTGTTGTCCGCCTTGGACACCGAGAAGATCATCGATACCGTGCTCTTGCGCACCCGCGACGTACTGGCCTGCGACGGAGTAGTCGTGAGCCTGGCTTCGACGGAAGGTGCCGACGCTCCCTGGAAGCTGGTAGCGCTGGACACGGCGCAAAACGAAAAGATGGCTCAGGACATCCGCCTCAGCGCGGAGGAGATCCGCGAACTCCTCGATCATCCGGAGCATGTCACGATCGATGGCGATCAGGGTGCACGCGGCTACCTTGACCTCAAACCCTTCACAGCGCGGGGAATGAACTCATTCCTGGTACTTCCCATCTTCCTCAAGAGGGAGCTGTCGGGACTGATCGCGCTTGGCTACGTCGATGCGTCGACCTACGGAGAAGACGACGTGGTCCAGGCCCGACAGCTGGCCGATCAGGTCGCGGTGGCTTTATCGAACAGTCGATTGGTCGAGGAATTGGACGAGTTGAATTGGGGAGCGCTTACGGCACTGGCCCGGACGATCGACGCGAAATCTCGATGGACCGCTGGTCATTCGGAGCGGGTGACGAATCTTGCCCTGGCCATCGGTCGAGAGATACGATTGTCGGCCGAAGACATGGATATCCTCCACCGGGGAGGATTGCTCCATGACATCGGGAAGATCGGCATCCCCGCTCGGGTGCTCGACAAGCCCGGCCAGTTGGATGAAGAAGAGCGCGACATGATGCGCCAGCATCCGGAGATCGGCGCTCGCATCCTGGCGCCGATCAAGGCCTATGCCGATGTGATTCCACTGGTGCTGTATCACCATGAACGGTTTGATGGCACCGGTTACCCTGCGGGGTTGAAGGGTGAGAACATACCGTTTTTCGCCCGCCTTCTGACTGTCCCCGACGTCTTCGATGCGATTCATTCGGATCGGCCATATCGACCGGGGTGGCCGGCCGCGAAGGCCGTAGATGTCATCACGAAGGCTTCCGGTCTGCACTTTGATCCGGACTTGGTGGAGGCGTTTGAGCGGGTCATGGCTACACAACTGGAGAAAGAATCGCGCGACGAGCCGGTGCTTGTCACGCCCGCTGCCAAAGCGTAATGACTAAAGCGTGATGACCGATGTTATGCCCACCGGTCACGAGAGCGGGCATGAGATTGGAAACGCATCAAGCGAGGAAAAGAGATGACCCCCCAGGATTCTGATGCTTCTTCCCACCCCCCGATGAAGGATCCCGAGCTGCGCAAACTCGTGCGCGATATCGTCACCGAGGTAGTCGAGATCAAGAAGGCGGACGAACTTGCCAGTGCGGAGCGAGCCGACCCCCGCCGGGGCCTTCGCCGTTTGATGCCGCGGCAGCTCACGCTGACTCACCGGCTGAGCCTGATTTTGGTTGGAATGTGGCTCACAATAATCGCCACCAAAGTTTGGCCTGAGGCGAGCGCCGTCATTCCCGACGAGATCGTCGGGACGTGGACCACGGAGACACCAGCCTATGCCGACCGGGCCTTCGAAATCACAAAGACGTCCGTCACTTTCTATAGTGGGGAGTCGACGTTTACCACCCATCTCATCACGGGAGTCTCATCGGTAGCCTTCAATAACGCCACTCTGTACACCGTTGAGTACGTCAACCTCGGCGAGGCGTACGAGTTCTCGTTCTTTTACACGAACCCACCGCGCGGCAGCATCCAGTTCGAGAATCAACAGGATATGACGTGGCAGAAGATGAACTCGGGCTAGCGAAATTCCGAGAGGGCATTCCGGCAAACGTGAGTGAGCCGGTTGACCGAGACTTCCGTGACGTCAGGGAGTCTCGGCTTGCTTTCCACCACCCTTGTTCACCGGAAAGCCGAGCCGGCCAAGGGCGTGCGGCCTCGAGCGCCACTTGGGAAGAACCTTTACCCAAAGGTCGAGGTACACTCGCGCACCGAGAAGTACTTCGATGTTCCGGCGGGCCGTGGCGCCGAGAGCTCTGATCGTACGCCCTCCCTTTCCGATCACCATTCGGCGCTGGGACTCCCTTTCGACGTAAAGCGTCACCCGGATGTACACGGGGTCGGATTGCTCTCGAAATTCCTCGGTTTCGGTTGCCATCGCGTAGGGCAACTCCTCATCCAGCAACTCGAAGGCGGCCTCACGAACCAATTCGGAAGCAAAGAATCGCAGTGGCTGCGTGCTGACGTGTTCCGGATCGTGGAGAAACAAGCGGGGGGGAGCTTGGCGACGACACCAGGACAGGAGTTCAGCGAGACCGTGACCGGTTGTGGAGGATACGAGAAAGACGGGCGTGTCATCGTCGTGAGGCCGTGCCGGGGAGCGGTAGTTCACGCGATCGGCATTGGTCAGCACGATCGCCAGAGGCGAGTTCACCTGGCCTAGCTTGGCATCGATGCTGTTGCGGGACGGGGGGGGACCGTGCGTCACGGCGTGTACATAGAGGATCGTATCGGCCTTTTTCGTCCAGGTTTCCACAAAAGCGCACATGGCTTCTTGCAGGGGATATTGCGGGGCGAGAAGGCCTGGCTGGTCGACGAAGATGAGTTGAGTGTCTCCCTCCGTCCAGATACCGACGACCGGCTGTCTCGTGGATTGGGGTTTGCTGCTCGTGATGGCGAGTTTCTGCCCGACGATCGCGTTCAGGAGTGAGGATTTCCCCGCGTTCGGCGGGCCAAGGATCGCAATCGTGCCACAGCGTGTGGCGTCGGCACGAGGGGGCTCGTTTGCCATGCCGACAAGATAAGCCGTGACGGACTCACCGCCTATGTTGACGGGGTGTGACGGCCTATGCTTGCATCAGTTGTTGGTGCATCGCCTCCGCGGCGATGCGTGCCTGCGCGAGGGCGGTGACGACGAGCTTAGGTCCCAGCACGTCGTCACCACCGGCAAAGACCCCCTCCATGCTCGTGGCACCGGTTGGGGGGTCAGCCGTGATGAGCCCCTGCCTATCCGTTTCGAGGCCCGGCGTGCGCTCGGCGATGAGTGGGTCTGCTCCGTAGCCGAGGGCCGAAATCACATTGTCCACGGGCGTGGTGAATTCGGACGCATCGATGGGAATCGGGCGCCGACGGCCGGACTCGTCCGGTTCTCCCAACTCCATCTCGATACATCTCATGGCCACCACATGTCCGCGATCGTCTCCAAGGAATTCGACGGGTTGGGTGAGCCATTGAAACTGTACTCCCTCCTCCTTCGCCAGCGCACGATCCTTTTCGTTTCCAGGCATCTCTGCTTCTGTACGCCGGTACACACACATCGCCTCGTTGGCGCCAAGCCTGACAGCGGTGCGTAGGGCGTCCATGGCGGTGTCACCGCCCCCGATCACGGCGACTCGCTCTCCCACTTCTGGAGGATCCTTGAGGCTAGGCGGTCGCTTGTCGGGATCCACGTTGGCGCGCACGAGAAACGGTGTAGCGCTGTGGACGCCGTGAAGGTCGCCGCCCGGAACCTGCAACTCCATAGCACGGCCTGCGCCAACGCCGAGGAAGATGGCCCCATGTCCCACCTCGAACAGTTCCTGGATCGTCAGGTCCCGCCCGATACTGGTGTTGAAAACAAACTCGACGCCAAGTTTTCGAAGATGTGTCGTGATGTCGTCACAGATTGCGTGACTCATTTTGAACTTCGGGATGCCGTAGCGCATGATCCCACCGGCACTGGGCCAGGCGTCGTAGACGGTGACGGAGTGTCCCTTCTCTGCCAATAGCTCGGCGACCGTCAGGCCTGCCGGTCCGGCACCCACGACGGCAGCGCGATGACCAGTGGGCGGTTCGCAGTCCGTCGCCGGGGGGCGGTGTCTTTGATGGTGGTCGGCCACGAATGCCTCGAGACGCCCGATGGCGACTGGAGGCTTTTTCTTTTTGTGGAGGACGCACACCCCTTCGCACAGGACGGTCTGCGGACACACCCGCCCGCATACTTCCGGCATCGTACTCGTGGCGTGAAAGATCTTGGCGGCGTCGTTGACGTGCCCATGTTCCAGCTGCCAGAGAGCCAGCGGGATGTCGTTATGCAGCGGACAGGCTTTGGTGCAAACGGCGTCGGGGCATTGGATGCACCGGCGCGCTTCCACTCGTGCGGAATTTTCGTCGAGTTGCAAGTATACTTCGTCGAAGTTTGCCGTTCGAGCCGAAGGGTCTTGGCTCGGAAGCGGTACGGCCGACATTGCCAGTCGGTTCCTTCGGTCTATTTCCCTCGGATTAGGCCTCGGCAACATCTGGTGTTTCCTTCGCGCCCAGCGTACCGCTGGCGCCGATTATGCCGGTGGTTCACCCTGTGGGTTCGTTGTCTGCTGACGTTAAGAGACCGTCCTGCTGACCCGTTGTTTTCTTGTGGAGTTGGAAGTAGCACTCGCCTCCCCGCTGCCGCAGTAAACACCGGTTTCGGAAGTGGATACCGCACCGAAAACAGAGCCGTTTCGCCCCGTTGTTGCGGTCGACAAAGCCGAGGGAGAGTTGGTCAAGTATCGCCGTAATCTCGCGGAGTTGTTTGGGAGGCATTCGGCCCAAGGCCTCGTGGAGCGGTTTGCTCCCGAGCTCGTCGAACATCGTCAGGAGACGGTGTCCCTCCGGTGTGACAGACAGTTCCACCGCGCGGCGATCGGATTCGGCCTCCGCCCGGTGCAGCAAATTGCGGCGCACCAAGCGATCCACGGCTTTGCTGGCGGCGGCGTTACTCACGCCGAGAAAGGACGCGACGGCGCTGACGCTGTGGCCTTCGGTCAGGGCAATCAGCTTGAGGAGTTTCCACTGGGAGAACGTGAGCTGGTTGTCGGTGATTTCTCGCAGCTGGCCTGTCAGCAGGTCGTTCACGGCAGACGAGAAGATCTGGATGCTTCCCAGGAAGTCTTCGATGAGTTCGTTGGGGTTGTTCTGCACCATGTGCCACTTCCTATTTGCTGCCCTAGGTCCTTCGATCGAGGTGGTGTCGGCCCAGAGCGGCAGAAAGGTGAGGATTTGTGAAATATTTCACAATTTTCAACAGCAAGTTAACCAGGTTAGATAATGGCGCAAGCGTTACCTAAGCTGTTTTGCAGTAGTGAGTTAGGATTGGCGGTTCGCCTTTGCGGGAGCTGGTCTGCAGCGGGCTTGCGTGGGGGAGAACAAGAAAGCCCACTCCATAGTTCATGGAGTGGGCTTGACTTGAGGAGGCTGGCGACGGCCTACTCTCCCACGAGGTCACCCTCGCAGTACCATCGGCGCTGACAGACTTAACTTCCGTGTTCGGGATGGGAACGGGTGTGTCCCTGTCGCGCTAGCCACCAGCCAAATTGGCTGCGGGCTGCCAGCTACCGGCTACCGGCCTTTCACAGCCGGCCGCTGGTTGCTGGTAGCGAGCAACGGTTTGTGCATTGCGCCAAAATTCAAAGGACGGACCCGTGAATGGTGGGGTTCGAGATGTTGCAAGAGGAAGAGATCAAGCTTCACGGGCGATTAGTACGGCTCGGCTCAACGGCTTACGCCGCTTACACCTGCCGCCTATCAACGTGGTAGTCTCCCACGGCCCTTTAGGGACCTTGAGGTCCAGGAGTGCTAATCTTGGGACGGGTTTCCCACTTAGATGCTTTCAGCGGTTATCCCTGCCTGACATCGCTAACCGGCGCTGCCACTGGCGTGACAACCGGGACACGAGCGGTCAGTCCAACCCGGTCCTCTCGTACTAGGGTCGGCCTCCCTCAACACTCCAACGCCCACGACGGATACAGACCGAACTGTCTCACGACGTTCTGAACCCAGCTCGCGTACCGCTTTAACCGG
>JBDHFY010000128.1:0-17748 GCA_039590195.1 Gemmatimonadota bacterium
CTCAAAGCCTGTATAGCAGACGAACTTTACATCATGACCAGCCTGCTCGCACCAGCTTGCCACGACCTGGGGCATGATGCTCGCCAGGTTGGGGTTCATCACGCGGGCGTACAGGGCCCGGGATGGTCCCTTGGTGACAAGGTCGAGGACGGCTACGCGAAGCTTGGGCATCACTTCCCCCTCAGGGACAAGACGGCGGACAATCCGGCAAAGCTCCACCCTAATGGTCCATTGCGCAAGGACTTTCTCGCCCGTACTCCCTCCCGGCCGGTGTCGTGACGCCCCTCCACGCGGCGTCTCGGGGCGTGCTGAAGCGGCTTGCGTTGTTGACTGTTGCGCTCTTGGTCGCTGCCGTGTGCGTGAGGCTCGGGATCTGGCAGCTGGCACGGCATGAGGGGCGACGCGAGCGAAACGCGGCCATCGCGGGAAGGCTGGCACTGTTGCCGGTCTCCCCCCTGGATGACCTGACCGTCGACTCCGTAGAGTACCGTCGCGTGCGGGCCATTGGGATCGTCGACACCACCCGGGTGGTGGTCGAGGTCGGACGGGCGGTCAACACCGTTCCCGCCGTTTACGTCGTGCTTCCCTTGCGTCTCGCCGACGGCCATGCGGTCTTGGTCGAGGCTGGCTGGAGTCCATCGCCGGATGCGATGAGCTTGGGAGAATCGATGGTGCGGGGAAACGACACAGTCGATGTTCGCGGCGTGTTGCTCGCGCCCCGTACGGGAGCAATGCCGAAGAGCGTCGAGTGGCCGCTGTCGGTGCGATTCGCGGACCCATTGGTGCTCGGGCCCCTCTTTCCATATCCACTGCATCCCTGGATCCTGCGACGGACCGATTGGTCCACCGACCCCACGCCCGGCTTGCGCCCGATTCCGCTACCGGAGCTGACGCGCGGACCCCATCTCTCCTACGCCGTTCAATGGTTTGTGTTTGCCACGATTGCGGTCGTGGGGACGATAGCTCTCCTCGTGACGGAAGCGAAGGCCACTCGAATCCCGCCACGGGAATCCGCCTCGGGCTATTGACATCTCGGGGTTACGGGCAGTATCGCAATGAAGGCACGATTGCCGAAACAAGGAGCCACCAGATGACCACACGGAGAGACTTCCTCCATTCGATGATGGGGGCGGCTGCTACGCTGCCGGCCCTCAGCAATAACGGGATCCCCCGCATCCTGTCTGCCAGCTCGGCGGTGGCCGACCGGTCACCAGAAGAAGTAGCTGCTGATGAGGATTATTGGTTCGAAATACAACACGCGTTCACGGTTGATCGCAGTATCATCAATCTCAACAACGGGGGCGTTAGCCCCAGTCCACGTATCGTGCAGGATGCCATGCGTCGGTACGTGGAATTCTCAAACCAGGCCCCAGTCTACACGATGTGGCAGATTCTCGAGCCACACATCGAAAGCGTGCGCCGCCGGCTCGCCGAGGATTTCGGCTGCGATCCCGAAGAGATGGCCATCACCCGGAATGCCAGCGAGGCGCTGGAGATCTGCGAGTTTGGGATCGAACTCGAGCCCGGTGACGAGATACTCACCACCAACCAGGACTACGGGCGCATGTTGACTACTTGGGAGCAACGGGTCCGTCGTGACGGGGTCGTGCTTACCAAGATCCCGTTCCCGGTACCGCCCCCAAGCATGCAGGACCTGGTGGATCGGTTCGAGCGTGCCATTACGCCCAGGACCAGGGTGATCCACTTCTGCCATATCACCAACCTCACGGGGCAGATCTTTCCGGTGAAGGACATCTGCCGTTTGGCGAGGGTGCGTGGAATTCATACCATCGTCGATGGTGCCCACGCCTACGCGCATTTTCCGTTCAAGCGCGATGATCTCGAATGTGATTATTATGGCACGTCACTCCACAAGTGGCTGTTCGCTCCCCATGGGACGGGTTTCCTCTATGTACGCAAGGACAAGATCAAGGATCTCTGGCCCCTCATGGCGGCTCCTGAGCGGATGGATGACAACATCAGGAAGTTCGAGGAAATCGGCACCCACCCGGCGGCGAACCACAACGCCATTGCCGAGGCGATGACCTTCCATCAGGGAATCGGCGTGGAGCGGAAAGCGGCCAGGCTGCGGTATCTCCGCGACCGGTGGATGCGGCACTTTGAAGGGATGCCGGGCGTCCGGCTCCACACGAGCTTCGATCCGGCCATGTCGTGCGGTCTGGCGAATATCGGGATCGAAGGAGTGGATCAGGGTGAGATCGCGCGCCACCTCTGGGAAACCAAGCGGATCATCGTGGTACCGATCGGGCACCCGTCGTGCACTGGACTTCGCGTCACGCCGAACGTGTACACGACCCTCGACGAAGTGGACACGTTCATCGAGGCACTCGAGACGGTCGAGACGGTGGTGAAAAAAGGGCTGCCGGCTTGAGTTAGGGAGAAGGGACAAGGGAGGAGCGGTGAGACGTCAGAGGTGAGAAGTGAGAGCTTGTGAACGAATTCCCCGATTTGCCTCGGGAGATGTCGTTTCATGGCGCGCGCGGGGGGAGATCGCACCGTGGAGACGCCCCGGTCGCGGGCGCCTCGGCTGTCGGGGGTCCGGTCCCGGCCAAAGGCGAGGACTTGAGGCGCGACCTCCCTCACGCGCGCGCCACGCCAACCTCGATTGGTCTGTTCTCTGCTCGAACCCGAAGGCGCAGCGATTCTTTCACAAGTTCTGACCAGGCCCCACCGTCCACCCACGGATGGGGAGGACCTTCTCCCTGAATACTCCTCCCACCTCCCTCCCCCCTATCTCTCAGGCTCCTGCCAGTTCCCTGAGGGCTTCGCGGCTCACGGCCCCGACGGCCTTGTTGACGACTTCTCCCTGTTCAAAGCGCGCAAAGAACGGGATCGATTGAACGCCGTAGCGCTGGCTGACTGTGGGTGCGGTATCGGTGTTCACTTTGGCGACCAGAACCTCGCCCATCATCTCGCTGGCGATCTCGTCCAGGATCGGCGCCATCATGACACACGGCCCGCACCAGTCGGCATAAAAATCCACCAGCACGGGCACCTCCGCTCCGAGGACGGTGGTGTCGAAGTCCTCCTCCAGCACCTTGATTGGCCGGTCGAGCCGAAATGGCCGCTGGCACTCCGAGCATTTGGGAGCGTTTGCGGCCTCGGCTAGGTCGACATTGTTGGAGGTGCTACAGAACTGACAAGCCAGTGTGACGTGTGCCATGCTGCGAATTCCCTCCGACCAAACCTCTCAGATGCTGCAAACCGTCGCCCTCTTGCCAACCGACTCCGCCGCGAGGACGTGGGACCGCCTGTTTCGGAGGCACTCCCGGAGAAGCGACTCCCCCCCCCCGGCGGACAGAGGTCCGCAGTGCGCCGCCGCAGCGATTAAGATAACGGGTGAGCGTGGCGATTTACCGGTGCCCGGGTCGGGTTGCCAGCGTGAACAATCGGTGAAACACCCTTCATGCGCTCTTCACGCGGTGCCGGAGATCATAGAGGGTCACGGAAGCACAAATCAGACCCGGAGGGTTCAGGCATGACCATCGAGAAGGAGCGGTATCTCGGCCAGCACCGACTGCGGCCCGAGTCGCTCATGATGAGCTACGGCTACGACCCGAGGCTTTCCGAAGGGGCCGTCAAATGTCCCATCTTTCAAACCTCGACCTTCGTTTTCGAGAATGCTGAGGCAGGGAAGGCGTTCTTCGAGGTGGCGTACGGCCTGCGTGAGCAAAGACCGGAGGAGAAGACAGGCCTCATCTACAGCCGCTTGAACAACCCCGACCTGGAAATTCTCGAAGATCGACTCACGCTGTGGGACGAGGCCGAGAGCGGAGCGGTGTTCCAGAGCGGCATGGGGGCCATCGCGACCAGTTTGCTTGCCTTTCTCCGTCCGGGCGATGTGTTGGTCCACAGCGACCCGCTGTACGGTGGCTCGGAGTACTTGCTCAACAACGTCTTGCCACAGTTCGGGATCGAACCCGTCGGCTTCTGTGCGGGTGTTCCGGCGGCGAATGTGGCGGAGGATCTCGAAGCCCGCGTTGAGGGCAAGCAGATCGGTGGTCTCTTGATTGAGACCCCTGCCAATCCTACGATCGCCCTCGTCGACATCGCCGGCGTGGCTCGGCTCGTCCGAGATCTCAACTCGGGGCCGCGGAAGCCGGTGATCATGGTCGACAACACGTTTCTCGGACCCATCTACCAGCATCCCCTCGAGCACGGGGCCGATCTCGTGCTTTACTCCGCGACGAAGTTCCTCGGCGGTCATTCGGACGTCATCGCCGGGGCGTGCGTGGGTTCAAAGGAGATGATGGGGCCAGTCCGAGAGCTGCGAACGTTCGTGGGATCGATGGCGGACGCATGGACCGGATGGCTGTTGTTGCGGAGCCTCGAGACCTTGAAGATGCGGATGACGGCACAAACAAAGAACGCCCGCTACGTGGCGGACTTCCTGGATGATCACCCCAGGGTGCAAGACGTCCACTACTTGGGGCTGTTGACCGAAGATCACCCCATGTACAGCGTCTACCGTCGCCAGTGCTCAGGGCCTGGGTCGCTGCTCTCATTTGAGGTCAAAGGCGGAGAGCCTGGGGCGTTCCGGTTCCTGAACGCGCTCAAGATGGTCAAGCTCGCCGTCAGCCTGGGAGGGACCGAGTCGTTGGCGGAGCACCCGGCCTCCATGACCCACTCCGACGTGCCGCCGGAGCAGCAGGCGGGGATGGGTATCACCCCCGGAATGGTCAGGCTGTCCGTGGGTGTGGAGCACTACGAGGACATCCTGGCGGACCTCGAGCAGGCCTTGGAAGCTGTGTAACGGCTGAGCTAAGCCATTTATTTGATTCGGCATTCACCTGGGTCCGATCTTCGGTTATTCTTGCGGCGATCATTCCCCGTTCCCTCGACACATCATGGAGATATGATGCCGGAACAGCCAAATCGCCCCGGCGGCCCCGGCCCTGAGGAACATCCGCGGGGAACCCTCGCGTTCGTGGTTCTCTTTGGGGTGGTGTTTCTTCTCGGCTGGCTTGCCTTCTACTTCTTCGTGTTCGTCCCGCGCGGGCTCGTCACGAGGTAGGTGCACATGCACGTCAACATCTACGAGAAGTTCTGGATGTGGGGTGCGGCCGCTATCAGCGTCGTGTTCCTGGGTACCATCGGCTACGCGATGATCGTGCAGGGCGCCCAGCCGCCGAGCCACGTGGAAACCATCGATCCGAGAAGCGTCTTCGAGGATCCGCGCTTTGCGAGTCAGGGCGTGACGACCGACGCGGACGGCGGTGTGACCGTGACCATGGTCGGACTCATGTTCGCGTTCCTGCCGAACGAGGTGCGTGTGCCTGCGGGTCGCCCGGTGACGTTCCGGCTCACGAGTCCGGACGTAACGCACGGCTTTCAGATCGTCGGGACGAATGCCAACACGATGATCATTCCGGGCTACGTCAGCGAGTTCACCACGGTTTTTGAGACACCCGGTGAGTACCTGATTGTCTGCAACGAGTACTGCGGGCTCGGTCATCACAGCATGTCGGCCACGCTCATCGTGGAGGGCGGCCAATGACCAGCGACAACCGGCTCGCTGCTGCCAACCTCGGTGTCGCCGTCGGGGCGTTCGCAATCGCATCGGCCATGGCCCTCATGCAGGCACTTTCAAGGGCCGCGCTCGATCTTCCCTGGCGAACCGCGAAGATGTACTACCTCTCCGTCACGGCGCACGGCACCCTGATGGCCCTGGTCTTTACGACTTTCTTCATCATGGGCTTGGGGGTCGTGATCGCCACGCGATGCCTGGACCGTCCGTTACGGCTTCCGCGTACGGCATGGACCGGCTTTTGGCTGGCTGTAGCCGGTACGGGGGCGGCCGCATGGGCGATCCTGTGGGGGAAGGCGACGGTCCTCTACACGTTCTACCCGCCGATGCAGGCGCACCCGGCCTTTTACATCGGCCTGACGGTGGTGGTCGTCGGTTCGTGGATCTGGTGCGCGGTGCTCGTTGGAACGTTCCTCGGGTGGCGCAAAGAAAACGCCGGCGCGGCGATTCCGCTTCCTGTGTACGGCATGCTGGCGACGATCATCGTCTGGGTGCTCGCCACCATCGGCGTTGCCGCGGAGATGCTGTTGCAGCTCATCCCGTGGTCGCTTGGTTGGAAAGCAACCGTCGATCCCCTGCTTGCCCGAATGCTGTTCTGGTACTTCGGCCACCCGCTCGTGTACTTCTGGTTGCTGCCGGCGTATGTCGTGTGGTACACGGTCCTCCCGAAAGTCGCCGGCGGCAAGCTCTTCAGTGATCCATTAGCACGTATGGTGTTTGCCTTGTTCATCGTCTTCTCGACGCCGGTCGGGTTCCACCATCAATTCATGGATCCCGGCATTAGCGCCGGGTGGAAGATGTTGCACACGGTGAACACCATGGCGATTCTCTTCCCGAGCTTCGTCACGGCGTTCACCATCGCCGCTTCGCTGGAGATCGCGGGCCGCGCCCGTGGGGCAACTGGGTTGTTCGACTGGATCGCCAAACTGCCGTGGGGCGATCCCCTCGTGGCGAGTGTACTGCTGAGCATGATTCTGTTCATGGTCGGAGGCTTCGGGGGAGCGATCAACGCCGCCTACCAACTGAACTCGATGGTGCACAACACGGCGTGGATTCAGGGGCACTTCCACCTCACCGTGGGGAGCGCAGTCGCCCTGACCTTCATGGGTACGGCGTACTGGCTCGTCCCCAAGCTGACGGGCCGCGAGCTCGAGTTGGACCTTCTGGCCAAGGTGCAGCCCTATCTCTGGTTTGTGGGCATGGTGCTGTTCTCCATCAGCAACCACATCACCGGTATGGCGGGGCAGCGGCAGCTCAGGCGTGGGAGGGACTGACGTTGGTCTCGGCGCTCGGCGGACTTTTCCTCTTCATCAGTGCGGCGTTCTTTCTCATGGTCATGCTGGCCACCGTGCTTGCGGGCCGGAAGGGCGCCTCTCAGCTGGTGGAGTTTGCGGAGCCAGTGGGTGGGCCGCCCATGCCCTCCATCTTCGATCGTTTGGGGATATGGGTCGCGATCGCGGTGGTGTTGGTCATCATCGCTTACGCGTATCCGCTGTGGAACCACCTGAGCATGCAGACGTTTGGGTCGCCGGGGTTCAAGCCGTTCTAGGCAGACAAGAGGAAGAGCGGCCGGTGGCCGCCCTTCCTCTTGCCGGAGACCGTAGGGGCGTAGCATTAGGGGCGTAGCATGCTACGCCCCTACTTCGCCTCTACGGTCGTTTGATGACCCCCTCCTCGAGCCAGACCATCTCGTTGGCCAGCACCCGCTGAGCGGCCTTATAGGTGGATACGTCGTCGTTGCGGAACACCGCCCGAAATCGCTGCTGCACCCGGCGACGAGCCTGGCGACAGAAAACGTCGGCCAACTGAGTTGCAGAGGCAGCCTTGGATCGGTCCTCCGGCGACCGGCTGGTACGAAGCATCTGGGCCCTGGAGCACGCCGCGCTCATGGCGAGCAGCTCCGCCCCTATCTCCACCAGACGCGCGAGGACCAACTGCCGCTTCTCGAGTCCCGCGCCAAGCCTAACCATCGCATGGAACAGGGTCCGCGCAAGCCGCCGCGAGCTCCGGTTGACGTACCGCAAGTGCTTGGCCAACCGGCCAAACTCCGCGTAACGTGGCCACCATCCCCACCCGATCCACCGACCGGGGTACCACAGCGCATAGTGCAGGCCGGTTCTGATGAGGGCCGGAAGCTTCGCACCCAGGCTTGCTTTCGGGTCAACGAGCGCACCCGCCACTTTGAGGTGTGTGTCCAACGCCTCCCGGGCGATGAACAGTCTCATGATCTCGCTCGACCCTTCAAAAATCAGGTTGATGCGGAAGTCCCGCATCAGTCGCTCGACCGGCTCGGGTTCCTCGCCCCTTGCCTTGAGGCTTGCCTCGGTCTCGTATCCGCGCCCGCCTCGAATCTGCAACGTGTCGTCGATGATCTGCCAGCCATGCTCGGTGTTCCACATCTTCGCCATCGCCGCTTCGAGGCGGATGTCGTAGCCGCCCCTATCGGCCATGAGAGATGCCAGCTCGGCGACAGCTTCCATGGCGAACGTCGTGGCTGCCATGCGCCCGAGCTTCTGCGCGACGGCGTCGTGCTTGCCGACGGCCCGTCCCCACTGCACCCGTTCCTGGCTGAACCGTCGTGCGATGTCGAGACACATTTTCGCTGCGGCCGCCGACGTGGCCGGAACGGTGAGGCGCCCGGTATTGAGGGTGACGAGCGCCAGCTTGAGCCCGCGTCCTTCGCCCAAGAGAAGGTTTTCCTTGGGTACCCGGACATTCGTGAACCGCATGGCGGCGTTCTCGATTCCCTTGAGACCCATGAAATGACAACGATGGGTGACCTCGATGCCGGGCGAGTCTGCTTCCACGATGAAGGCGGAGATCCGCCGCTCGCCGGTGCGCGCCATCACTACCATGATGTCCGCGATGGTCCCATTGGTGCACCAGAGCTTCTCCCCGTTCAGCAGATAGGCCTCTCCGTCCTCGGTGAGCTCGGCTGTGGTTTGCATGCGCGCCGGATCGCTCCCGGCGTCCGGCTCCGTGAGCGCAAATGCGCTGACCTCTCCGCGGGCGAGGCGTGGGAGATACTTCTTCTTCTGCTCGGGCGTGCCGAAGAGCTTGAGCGGCTGGGGCACGCCAATCGACTGGTGAGCCGACAGCAGCACGCCGATGGAGCTTTCCCAGCTCGCCGCCAGTGACACGGCCCGCCCGTACATCGCCTGCGAGAGGCCCAGCCCACCATACTCCTCGGGGATCTTGATGCCGAACGCACCGATGTCCTTCAATCCCTGGACGACCTCTTCGGGGATCTTCGAATTGCGCTCGACCTCCACGGGGTCGACTTTGTTCTTCACCAATTCGACGAGCTTGTCGAGGAAAGGCTGAGCGCGTTCGAGTTCTTTGGGGTCGATGGTGGGGAACGGATGGATGAGGTCGATTCTAAATTTGCCGTCGAAGAGTTCGCGAACGAAGCTCGGAGCTACCCATTCTTTTTCTCTTGCCGCTTCTGCCACTGCCCGGGCGTCGTGTTCGGTGACCTCTTCTTTCTTTTTCTGCGGCCCCGAAGGGGGCTTCGCTGTAGTTGTAGCCATACCTAAATTTACCTTGCCCTTGAGGGGGTTGCCACCACGAACGCTCTTGGCTCGTTCACGCTGTTCATCCACCCTCGTGGTTGCGTCTTTGACTGAAGGCTGCCAAGATTCGGCGGGCCGGAATCATGTCACGAAGAGGTGGCCTGATGCTCGCCCTCGCCACTTAATAACGATCGCGGCTGATCATGAACCGCGGTGTGATCGATATCACCGTCGACATTCGGTCAATTCGGTTCCCTGTTATTCGCCCTTGGCCCTATACTCGCTTCCTCAATGACCTCAACACCTCCTCAAAAGCCGTTGTTCCCTAGCCGTTCGGCGGCCGGCGCGATGCTCGGGCGCCAGCTCAACCAGCGGAACCGGCCGCCGACGATCGTCTGGGGTCTGGCGCCGACGGGCGTTGAGTTAGCTGCGAGCGCGTCGCAGGCGCTGGACTGCGGTTTCGATGTGGTGATCGGGGCTCACGTCCGGCTACCGGATGTTGGGGTGGTCGGCGCGATGGCCGAAGATTTCGATGCGGTGCTGGACCCGGGTTTCAAGCCCAAATTCGACCTCATAGAGCTGCTCGATGAAGCCCTGGACCGGTCCCGACGGGCCATCAAAACTGAGCGGTTGCTCTTTCGGGGCCAGCGGCCGCTGCGCTCCGTGGAAGGCCATACGGTGTTCATCGTCGACGGGCACGTGACGAGCCCATGGAAACTCTTGGCCGCCGCCGAAGCAGCACTCCAATTGAAGCCCTCCCATCTGGTGGTGGCGGCCGCTGTGTCCACGCGGGCCGTCCAGGAGCGTATCCTGGCACGTCGTTTGGAGTTTTCTTGTCCCAGCGTCCTCATGGATCCCGCGGGGCACCCCCGTCCGTTCGGCGACCCCCAGGACCCTGGCGCCGAAAGGTTGCGCAGCATTGTTGTGGCTCGCCAGGCCGCGTAGCTCAGCGCTCATTCTGGCTGCCCTGGTGGTGGCCGCGGCTCCGGGCGCGGCGCAGTTAGGCCCTCCCTCCAGCGGCGGCATCGTCGCCCTGGATCGTCTGCTCAACCGTCTGTCGGAACATCGACGAGTCCTGGTGGTCGGCGCGCACCCCGACGACGAGGACACCAGCCTCCTGGCGCTCCTCGCGTTGGGATACGGTGCGGAGGCGGCGTATCTCTCCCTCTCCCGCGGCGAGGGTGGTCAAAACCTGATCGGCGATGAGCTGGGCGCCGGACTCGGTCTACTGCGCTCCCGCGAGCTGTTGGCGGCGCGGCAAGTGGATGGTGCCCATCAGTTCTTCACGAGGGCCTTCGATTTCGGCTATACCCGGTCCCTCGACGAAACCTCGGAGCACTGGTTGCCGGACTCGATCCTGAAGGATGTCGTTCGCGTCGTGCGCGCCTTCCGCCCGCACGTGATCGTGTCCACCTGGTCGGGAACGCCGAGAGACAGGCATGGCCAGCACCAGGCCTCCGGCGTGGCGGCGATCGCCGCCTTCGATGCCGCCGCCGATCCAGCGCGATTCCCGGAGCTTGCGTCGGAAGAAGGACTGGAGGCTTGGACCCCGCTCAAGCTGGTTCGCTCCACCCGATTCGACACCACGGAGACGACCGTCTCGCTGCCAACCGGTGCGCTCGATCCTTGGCTCGGCCGTTCGTACCACCAGATCGCCATGGCGAGCCGGAGCCGCCACCGAAGCCAGGACATGGGGCAGGTGCAGGCGATCGGACCACGCCGCACTCGCTTGCGACTGCTGCGCGACCGCACGGATCCGGCAACCGACGGCAGCGGGGAAGACGGTCTGTTTGCAGGCATCCCTGCGGACACCTCGGGGTTCGCGCGGTTCGCGCGTCAGATCCGTCGGGTCTTGGATCCTACCTCGGCGGCGGAACTGACCCCTAGGATCGCGGCGGAGCTTCAACGAGCCCGGTCGGCATCCGAATCAGACTCGGAGCAGGTTGACCTCCTGGAGCAGGCCCTGATGATTTCGGCAGGTGTAGTGATCGACGCGGTGGCTTCCGACGACGAGGTGGTCCCCGGACAGGCTGTGAACGTGACAGTCAATGTGTACAACGGCGGGCCGCATGAGGTCTCACTCGATTCGATCGCCGTCCTGACGCCGCCGGGGTGGGGGGCGGTCGCCGATCCGTCGAACGAACGGACCCTTGCGCCGGGGGTCTTGGTGTCGCCGGAATTCACGGTCACCCCACCGTTGGATGCCCGAGCTACGCAACCCTATTTCCTCGAGCGCCCGCTTATCGGATCGCTGTACGATTGGAGTGCGACGCCCCCCGATGTTCGAGGGAGGCCGTTCCAGTTGCCTGTGCTGCGCGTGAGGTCCTGGCTGTCCGTGCTGGGCGGGCAGGCCAAAGCCGAGCGCGAGGTGTCGTATCGGTACCGGGACCAAGCGCTTGGTGAAGTGCGCCGGGAGGTGCGGGTCGTTCCGGCCCTCGATATCAGCCTCGAGCCGGGAAAGGTCGTGTGGCCGGCTGATGGAGCAACGGAGCGGCCCTTTACCGTGACGCTCACGTACAATGGATCCGGTGACTACGACGGCGAGGTGGGCTTGGAGATCGACGGATGGCCGGATCCGGATCCCCAGCGGTTCTCGTTTGAGCGATCCGGTGAATCAGCTCGATTCAGGTTCTCCGTCAGGCGTCCCGAGCAATCTCGCAGTGCATCGGTAGTGGTCCGGGCGGTGGCCACCGGTGGCGACGGGAGAGGGTTCGCAGACGGGATCGAACTCGTGGTCTACCCGCACGTGCGGGTCACGGCCCGGATACGCCCGGCGCAGAGCGATGTGTCCGTTCTTTCTGTCGCGATGCCGACGGTTTCCCGCGTGGGGTATGTGCGGGGCGCGGCCGATCGGGTTCCGGAGGCCCTGGGACAGATCGGCCTCCCCGTCGACGTGTTGACCGAGGAGCAGATTGCCGAAGCCGACCTGGGTCAATTCGACGTGATCGTGATTGGGAGTCGGGCTTACGAAAGCAATCCGGCGCTCACTCGGCACAATGGACGATTCCTCGAGTATGCCGGCAGCGGCGGGCTCCTTGTGGTTCAGTATCAGCAATACGCGTTCGTTCGTGGAGGCTACGCACCGCATCCGCTCACCATCGGACGCCCTCACGGACGGGTGACCGACGAAATGGCTCCGGTGCGGGTGCTCAACCCGGATCACATGGTGTTCACCGGGCCCAACCGCATCACACTCCAAGATTGGGAGGGCTGGCCTCAGGAGCGGGGGCTCTATTTTGCCGAGACGTGGGACGAGGCCTATCGCCCGCTGCTCGAGATGAACGATCCGGGGCGCGAGCCCCTGCGCGGCGGCCTGTTGGTCGCCCGCTACGGTGCGGGCACGTATGTGTACACCGGCCTGAGTTTCTTCCGTGCGTTGCCAGCCGGCACGCCGGGCGCCATCCGGCTCTTCCTCAATCTGCTCAGTCTGAAGCCGGAGCATGTCTCCTGAGTTCCTTCCGCTCCACTTCAGCCCAGGCAAGGTCTTGATCAGCATGTTGCGTTTGCCGAGATGTCGGCTGGCGGTCTTTGCAGCCGCGGTTGCCACCGCGGGTTGCGGCGATGGGGGCCGCGTCCCCCTGGTGGTGTACTCACCCCACGGTCGGGATCTGCTGAAGCTCGCCGAAGAAGAATTTGAGGCGGCAAACCCCGGCGTGGACGTACGCACACTGGACATGGGATCGCAGGAGGCGTTGGACCGGATTCGCTCCGAGCGCGCCAATCCGCAGGCGGATGTGTGGTTTGGTGGTCCGTCCAGCCTTTTTGCCAGGGCGGCTGCCGATTCGCTACTGGAGCCCTACCGACCGCAATGGGCAGACGATATCCCGGAGCGAGGGCGCGGTGCTCGCGACCTGTTTTTCTCGGTGTACCAAACACCCGCGATCATCGCGTACAACGACTCGGCGCTCGCACCGTCGGAGGCCCCCAGGGATTGGGATGATGTGTTGGCCCCGAGGTGGAGGGGGCAGGTCGTCATTCGGAATCCGGTGGCCTCTGGTACTATGCGCGCCATTTTCGGTATGGTGATGCTGCGAGGTCTCGAGGCCACGGGCGATACGGCGGCCGGATTCGATTGGCTTCGTCGCCTGGACGTCCAGACGGCCGACTATCCCATGAACGCCGCTTTGCTTCACCAAAAGCTGCTGCGCCAGGAGGGCGTGATTACCCTGTGGGGTCTTCCGGACATCTTGGTGGAGCAGCGCAAAGGGCAGCCTTTTGCGTACGTGCTCCCGAGCAGTGGAACTCCGGTGATCGAAGACGCGATCGCGGTCGTGCGCGGGGCGAAGCGCCCGGAGCTCGCTCGCCGGTTCGTCGAGTGGGCGGGCTCGAAGGAAGCCCAGCTGCTGGCGAGCTGGAGAACCTTCCGACTCCCGGCGCGGACCGACCTCGCCATCGATTCCCTCCCTGATTGGGCGCAGTACGTGATGGAAAACCTCCGAGTGGAAGATATGGATTGGGCCATGCTCGCCGAGCGGGGTGGCGAGTGGATGACCTATTGGGATCGCAATGTGCGCGGGCGCGGTACCACGCGGCCTGGCGCGTGGTGATGCCTGAAGCCGGACTCGTTCTCTCCGGACTTACAAAGCGGTTCGAAGGCCACGTGGCGGTACGCGATCTTTCCCTGACCGTGCCGCAAGGGAGTGTGCTGGTCCTGCTGGGGCCGAGCGGAAGCGGCAAGACGACGACGCTGCGCCTCATCGCCGGATTTGAGAAGCCAGACGAAGGAACCGTAGTGGTGGCGGGGAGGGACGTGACGAACTTGGCGCCGGCGCAACGTCGCTTCGGCATGGTGTTCCAGCACTACGCTCTGTTTCCTCACCTCGATGTTGCGGAGAACGTGGGGTTTGGGTTGAGCGATCTCTCGGTCGAAGAACGCAAGGGTCGGGTCGCTGAAGCCCTGGCGCTCGTGGACCTCGCGGGGTTTGAGGCACGACAGGTGACGGAGTTGTCGGGGGGGCAGCAACAGCGTGTCGCCGTGGCCAGGGCCGTGGCACCGAGGCCACCGGTTCTCCTCTTCGATGAGCCCCTCTCGAACCTCGACCCCTCTTTGCGGGAGCGGACGCGGCGAGAGTTGAGAGACGCGATCGACACGATTGGCGTCACGACCGTCTTCGTGACGCACGAGCAGGAGGAGGCGTTCGCCCTGGGCGATGTGGTGGCGGTCTTGCGCGACGGTGTGTTGGAACAAATGGCGCCTGCGCCCGAGCTCTACGAGAACCCTCTCACGCCGTTCGTGGCCACATTTGTCGGCCGCGCTTCGGTCCTGCGGGGTGTGATGGTGGATGCCCACCGCGCACGGGTCGCTCCAGGAGTGGAGTGGACGGTCACGTCATCCCACCCAATTGCGCCGGAGACTCCCGTGTTGCTGGCGGTAAGGCCGGAGGTCGTGAAACTGGTGCTTGAAGGTGGAATGGAAGGTGTCGTCAGGGAATGCCGTTACACGGGGGCGCGGTCCCACTTCGAGGTCGAGACGGCTACCGGTATGGTGGAATTCGAGGCCTCGGCGCACGAGGCGAGCGTCGGCGACCGCGTGCGTCTGGCTGCCGAGGCGGTGTTCGCGTTCCCCGAGGAGACATCGTGACGCGCAGGCCAATGGGTGTCGGGCTGACGTTGCTCTTGACGTGGCTCGTCGCCTATCCGATAGCGCTCGTCATGCTGGAAAGCGTTGGCGGGCCCGGACGGTGGACTCTCCAGTACGTGATCGAATTCGTGCTGCAGCCACAGGATTGGGCAGCACTATGGGGAAGCGTGTGGATCTCGTTGGCGAGCGTGGCGCTTGCCGGTATGATCGGCGTGCCAGTGGGATTCCTGTTCGAGCGGTTCGAGTTCCCCGGGAGGAGAGCGCTTGGTGCCCTCGTCGCGCTCCCCGCTGTGCTTCCACCGCTCGTCGGCGTCATTGCGTTTCTCTTTCTCTACGGTGAGAGCGGCTTCATCGCGCGACTCATCGGTCTGGTTTTCGGTCTCGAACGCTCGCCGTGGCGTCTCCAGGGAGCGGGGGCCATCCTGCTGGTCCACGCTTACTCGATGTACGTGTATTTCTACTTGTTCACTCGCGCTGGGCTGGCCAAGGTCGATGCTTCGATGATCGAGGCTGCGCAGTCTCTCGGATGCGGCCCCGTGCAGACGGTCCGGCGGGTCACCCTCCCGCTGCTTCGCCCACAACTCGGTGCCGCGGCGATTCTCACCTTCATGACTTCGTTGGGCTCGTTCAGTGCACCCTACATCTTTGGGGGTGGGTTTCGCGTCATGACGACGCAGATCGTAACGTCGAAACTCAACGGTGACGTCGGTGCGGCCATGGCTCAGACCGTGGCCCTCGCGGCCGTCGCGTTCGTTGGCTTGGTCATTCTACGGCGCACCAGGGGGAGTCGATCGGTGGTGGGCGTGGGGAAGGGAACCGCCTCTGCGGCTCGAATCCTCAGAACGCCCTTCGCAAGGTGGTCCGCTGCGGTTGTTGGATGGGCTTTCGGCACCTTCTTGCTGCTGCCGCACCTCACGCTCGTACTTGTGTCGTTCGTGCCGATCGGCACATGGACGACACAACTTTTCCCTCCGGAGTACACTCTGGGCAACTACGCACAGCTCATTAGCGAACCGGAGCGGCTACGACCATTGGTGAACTCGATCTGGATGGCCGCGGCCGCGACGTTTGCCGCGCTGGCGGTGGCCCTGTGGGCAGGCCGAACGATCGTACAACGCAGGGCCAAGCTCAAAGACACCATCGACGGACTTCTCAACGTCCCGTGGGCGGTGCCCGGAACGGTATTGGCCATTGCCCTGTCGGTAACGTTCAGTATCAAGGCGCCGTGGGTGGGGCGGTGGGTGTTGATCGGAACGATCGTGATTCTGCCGCTCGCGTACTTCATTCGGAACATTCCAATCACGGCGGGGTCAGTCATTGCGGGTTTCCGCCAACTCGACCCGGCCCTGGAAGAAGCCGCGGCGTCGTTGGGCGCCAGCCGTTGGCGCACGCTGCGCCGAGTGACCATACCCCTCCTCAGACCAGCGCTCCTCGCGGGTGGGGCACTGGCGTTTGCCACCGCCGTGGGAGACTTTGTGACCTCGATTGTCCTCTATACGTTCGAGACCCGCCCTGTCTCCATCGAGATCCTCGCGGTCCTGCGGGACTTCGACATCGGCGTCGCGGCGTCCTACGGCGTCGTGTTGATGCTGGTGTCTACGGCGGCCATGGCCGTGGGAACCCGGCGATGAAGCGCGTCAGACGCATCGCCGTCCTCATGGCCACCGTGTTCGTGGACATGATCGGCTTTGCGATCGTGGCCCCGCTGTTGCCGTTCTACGCCAGGGAGTTCAATGCCGATGCCTGGGTGATTGGGTGGTTGATCGCGATGTTTGCGATTGCGCAGCTGGCGGTGTCTCCGCTGTGGGGTCGGTTCTCAGATCGCTACGGTCGGCGACCGGCGCTGTTGTTCGGGCTTGCGATGTCCGCGATTGCCTTCACGGTCTTCGCCTTCGCCAACACGATCTGGTTGCTCTTTGTGACGCGCCTGGTCCAAGGCATCGGGGGGGGCACGATCGGGGTGGTGCATGCATACGCAACTGATGCGAGTCTGCCGAGAGATCGGGCCAAGACTCTGGGGTGGCTTTCGGCCGGGACGAGTGCCGGAGTCATGATCGGTCCGGCTATCGGCTCGTTAGCATTTCGCTTTGGCGCAGAGATGCCCGGTCTGGTGGCGGCGTTCCTCTGCCTGGCCAACGTCATCTTTGCGTGGAAGTGGCTGCCGGAATCGAGCGACCGGGCCGCGGCGAGACACCCCGATGTCGGGCAACGCCGCTCCATCCGAAGCTTTGCGTGGGAAGTCATACGGAAGCCGGGGGGAGAGATCTCCCGGCTGATCTGGATTTACGCGGTGGGCATGCTCGGTTTCATGTCGATGACGGCGATCATTCCTCTCTACTTGGACGACGCGTTCGGTGTCACGGCGGAAACCATTGGGGCGTTCTTTGTCTTCATCGGCTTTCTATCAGTTCTGATGCGGGCGATTGTGTTGGGACGACTGGTGGACCGCTTCGGTGAGACCAAGGTGATGCGGATCGGGGCCGTCTTCCTGACGTTGGGGCTGTTCTTGATCCCCCTTCCGGATTATGTCATCGCCGTGGGCGTCGCCATGGGCCTGGTGCCGGTGGGAACGGCGCTCCTGTTTCCGTCGGTCTCCGCCATGGTCTCACACCGAGCGCGGAAGTACGAAGTAGGTCAGACCCTCGGCGTGCAACAGGCGTTCGGAGGAATCTCTCGGGTCGTGGCACCGATCTGGTCAACCATGGTCTATCAGGGACTCGGCGTCTCCGTGCCCTTCTTCCTGGCATCCGGCGTGGTCGCGTTTGTCACGTTGCTTGCCTTCAGTGTAAAATCGCGACCCGTGGAGGAGCTGGAGCCGGCGGGGACGTAAAGGGAGAAGGGAGAAGGCTTCCATCGGGGCCGTCCTGGCGACATCGACGCTATCTCCTAGGGCGTTGCATCTTTCGGATCAGGCCGAACGTTACACGCATAGTCTCTCCGACGGCCTCCAGCAATACGGCGCAAACGTCCGTTGGCAAATACGCGACGTCTTCAGCCAGATCTAAGAGGCATTCCACTTCGGCAGCGGAACCCATGGCGATCCTTAGGTGACGGCGGAACTGGGGAGTCGTGCCGAGAGCGTACCCTTCGACAATGCTTGCGACGAC
>JBDHFY010000129.1:0-12130 GCA_039590195.1 Gemmatimonadota bacterium
TCGCGTAGCTGGTAATCACCGCGCAGCACGAGACAGAGCGCAAAGGGCAGAGCCATGAGCGCGAAGATCGCTTCGCCACCGGGCACGGCTGTCGTGCCGAAGGGTCGCCATTCGTGAAAGCCGACCAGGCGCGACATATATACCCCGCCGAAATCAAGTAGGCTGTTGGGGCCGCTCATGTATTGGAGGATTGTCAGCAGAAAGGCCCCGCACCAGAAAATACACAGCGTGCGCATCACCCGGCGGGGGGCGTCCGGCTCAGCGGCTAACCCGAACCCGATGATGTACAGCGGGATCATCGACAAGTGGATCTTGAGCGAGGCAGCGCCCGCGAACAGGCTCGGGGTATAGGGGCTGAACACGAGCAGGGCTACCCACACGACATGCAACACCACGAGAACGAAGAATGGGACGTGGGGAAGCCGGGGACGCCCCTGCAACACCGCCGCCGCGGCCCAAACGGCCACAAGAGTCCACAAGACGATATCCGCTCCGATATGCACGATCGGATGGTAGCCGGAAAGCAGTTTCAACAACCCCTCGATGGACAGATAGCAGAGGAAGACAAGGATCGCCGTGACCCGGTCTTTCACCGCCAGGGCAATGGCCGCGGCTCCAAAGGGAGCTAGGAGAACGAGGAAGGTCATTGAGCTGCCGTCATGATGGAAAGCAAGTGAGCGTCGAGCGTTTGTGGATCAAGGTGCCTCCGATACCAATCAAGGCGCACACGACGATCGTCTGCCGGATCCTTGGCGTTCCAAAGCTCGGCCGCGCGCTGGACGAACTGCTTGCCCGTTTTAGCGATCGCGAGAGGGCTTTCGGTAAACGCCTGGTCAAACAGCGGACCCGTCGAGGTCAGCGTCTTCGCGCCGACGCTGAGTGCTGCCGCCACCGACGTTCGCCGCCCGCTCACACCGTCCACGAACGGTGCCAGCACCAGACGAGCCCGCGCAAGCAACCTGATCACATTTTCAGCCGGGAGCCGCCCCGCCCAGTCCCACGATGGGGTGAACCAACGACGGACGACATGGTGCGCACGGGCCGCCGGGGCGTCAGCTCCGATGACCATGAGGCCAGGTGGAGTGCCTATGGCGGCCGCTGCCTCAGTGATCCAGGGCCAATTCAACCCCGAGGCAAAAGGCGAGAAGACCACGGGAGCCGGAAGGTCCGGCTCGGACGGCACGTCGGCCGGCAACTCCCCCAGCGTGTTGCCTACGTACACCAGCTCAGCCTGCGCGTCAAGGAGCTCGCCCCAAGCCGGCACGGCCGTCACGCATGCGTCGCTACAGGCGAGGAGATGCCGAAGTTGGCGTCGCTGGATGGGTGAGAGCACGACCCACGCCGGCCGCGTGGGCGGCACCCATGGCTCGTGCACGAAAACCGTTACTCGGACACCCAAGGCCGCTGCTGCCTTCGCGATTCGTTCCGGAAAGGCGGAGACACCACGCCGGCCATAGAGAAACGGAACGTACTGGATCAACAGCGCCTCTACACGCTGCTGTGCGAGACGCTCCGCCGCCGCAGTAGGGTCGTGGGCGATCCCCCCTATCACGTTCACCTGGTGCCCGCTCGCTTCCCAACTGGCCGCCAACCGTCCCGTGTGGTCGGTAACGCCACCGGGAACGTCGGGATAGCCCGGCGACAGGATTGCCACGGAACTCACGGCGATGAGGGGCCTAGGGCGTTCCGCCCGGTTGACAATGCGGAAATCGCGGGCAGTGTTTCAGCCCAACCAAAAGCGTGTGAAAGCCAAGACGTGGGTTCGTATCTCCTAGTCTTCTTCGTCGGTGCCGCTTCGGCCGCGGCGCTAATGCCCGTATTGATGTGGCTGGGTGTTCGCCTCGGCGCGCTCGACAACACGCGCGAGCCCCCAGTGCCCAGAGTTGGGGGCTGGGCGTTGATCCTCGGTTCGGCCGCGGCCCTGACCCTCGTCGGAGGATTCTTCGGTCCCACTGGGGCAACGCTCCTTGCGATGTCCAAATCGGTTGGGCCCGTGACGCTCGGCGCCTTCGCCATCCTGCTGGCCGGAAGCGTTGACGACATCCACCCCCTGCCGGCATCCGTCAAATTTGTCATCCAGATTCTCGTTTCGGCTGCCGTCTACTCCCTGGGCGTTCGGATCGAGGTTGTTTCGTACCCGTTTGGCAGTCTCGAGCTGGGCCCGCTGATCGGCGCCGTTTTCACCATCTTGTGGCTCGTCGGCGTCTCAAATGCGTTCAACTTACTCGACGGAGCCGACGGGATTGCTTCAGGCTCGGCGTTCTTTGCCGCGACCGCCGTTTTCATCATGTCAGTCATACTGGGTCACCCGGCCATCGGCTTGGTGGCCGCCGCATTGGCTGGCGCGTTCCTCGGGTTTCTTCCGTTCAACTTTCCTCCGGCAAGGGCGTTCTTGGGCGACTCTGGCAGCATGTTCACAGGTTTTTTGCTTGCCGGCCTCGCCGTCGAGGGGTCCACCAAAGGGCCGACCATGGTGGCGATTGCGGTACCCGTGGTGGCGTTTGGCGTACCCTTGTTCGACACGACGATAACACTCATTCGGCGGCTGGTGCGAGGCCGCCCCATCTTCGAGCGCGACCAGGAACATCTGCATCACCGCCTGCTCAGCGCGGGCTTCTCACCGAGACAGGTGGCGGGCGTGCTGTATACGGCAAGTGCCGCGTTCGCCCTTGCCGCCATGCTGTTCATCAACCCGGGAGTGCGCTCGGTGGGCGTCGTTCTCATCGTTCTGGGAGTGGCGTTTTGGATGGCGGTTCGCTACCTGAGACTTCACGAGATCAACGAGCTTGCCAGGCTGGCGCGGCGAGGGGCGCTGCAGCCGCGGTCGATCGCCATGAACGTTCAGCTGCGGCGGGCTGCAGAGCGTTTGGAGGGCGTGAAGAACCTAGAGGATTTGCAGGACGCGCTGGCCATCCTGTTCCACGGGTCGGAGTTCGATCAGGTGGCGCTGAGTGTCACGCCAGGCGATGAACGGCGAGGCGCGAGCCAGTCGTGGTGTCTCGAGGACGGTGCGTTTCGGCCAGGTTGCCCGGAGCGGCTGGCCGACGAATGGGAGGTGGTGTGTCCGTTTGAAGGCACCAACTGGACCGGTGAGCTGAAGTTGCGACGGCGCCTCGGTCGGCGCTCATTGCTTCTCGATCTGAATCTTCTCCTCGAAATCGTCCAACCTGCCTTGGGTTGGGCCGCACGGCGGATCGAGATGGCTCTCCCTCGAACGTCTTGAGAATTCTGCACCTTAGCAAGTTCTATCCTCCCGATCCTGGGGGCCTGGAGCACATCGTGGCACGCCTGGCGGAAGGGGCCGCGGGGCGGGGGCACGACGTGCGGGTGGTGTGCGCCCAGGGTTCCTCCTGGCGCGGGCCGCATGCACCCCGGCCGACCCTTGCGAAAAGTGGTGGGGTGACGGTCGTCCGGCTCCGAACGCATGGAGTGATCTGGTCCCAGCCATTGACGCCGGGGTACCTCACCGCCGCCCGTTGGCCGGCTGATGTGGTGTACCTCCATCGACCGCACCCACTGGCGGATCTGGCGGCCCTTTTCGTTCGGGCCGGGGCCCTCATCATCTTCCACCACTCCGATATCCAGCGTCAGCGGTCGGTCAGAAAGCTCTATCGACCCCTTGGGCACGCGGTGGCGCGGCGGGCACGAGCGGCGGTGGTGGGGGCCAAGGCCAACCTCGCTCACGCCGACGATCTCGGTGCGGCCGGTCGAGCGATGGCCCGAGTGATCCCCTTCGGCGTTGACGAGACGCGCTTCACGCCTGGCAGGCCCGCCGAGACACCGAAGCCGTTCACCGAAGGCAAGCGGGCACCGACGGGGCTGTTCGTGGGCCGCCTCGTTTCCTACAAAGGGCTCGACATCCTGCTCGAGGCGGTCTCGGGTACGGCGTTGCGGATGGTACTTGTTGGAGATGGCCCTCTCCGGGCCGAACTCGCAGCCGAAGTAGAACGCCGAGCGCTCGGCGGGCAGGTTGTGCTCGCCGGGGAGGTGTCCGAGTCTGATCTTCCGGCGTACTTCCAGGCGGCCGACTACTTCGTCTTACCGAGCACCTCGCCTGCGGAGATGTTCGGCGTGGCGATGGTGGAGGCCATGGCGTGCGGCAAGCCGGTCATTTCCACGGCGTTGTCGAGCGGAGTCCGGGAGGTAAATGTGGACGGCGTGACCGGGCTGGTTGTGGCTCCCGCGCATCACGAGCAGCTAAGGGCGGCAATGCAACGACTGGTAGGAGACGAGGATCTCCGCCGCAAGCTCGGGTCTGCCGGGCGTCGCCGGGTCGAAGAGCGATTCACGCTCCAACGCATGGTCGCGGCCCATCTGGAACTGTGCGAGGAGTTGATGGTAGCCCGCTCCCCGTGATTGCAGCGGGCGCCGATGCTGGACCACCATTCGGCGCTGGGACTATCGTATTCAGCCCATCAGGTCGGGATTGCATAGCTGCGCGATGAGGGGATCCAAATCGACGCGCCGCCCACCGATTTGAGCTTTCCCAATTGGAGTTTGCTGAGAGCAGGAATGCGGCTTCGCCGTCTTCACGGCCCAAGACGACGCAGAGGATGTCAGCAGCTGCGAGGGAGGCAGGGCAAGCACGCGCCGTCATCCCACTCCAGAGTCTGCCAGTTGACTTTCGAAGCCGTTGCCTCGGCCTCGAGATCTTGGCGGACAGGTCGTTGCCACGCTGCCTCAGAAGAGCAGGACCTGCTCGATGGCACACGTTCACACCCTGAAAAGTGCCGCAACTTCCGGACTGTGTCGGCTGGCACATATAGTGCGACGACTCGGTCCGAAGCCGAATCGCTGGTGTTGCGGGACTGCCACTATAGCTCCCAACAGACCAAATGCGCACCTTGGTTGGCTACCCTCAGAACCCCAACGGAGACAAGGCATGAACTTCCGCCCGAGACTCTCGCTTTGCGCCGTGCTCGCTCTGGTGGCCCTGGCAGCGTGCACGACTGACGGGCCGTTGGAACCCGTCGGCCAAGAGCGGGAGTGGGTTCTGATCCCCGAGGAAATGCTGATGGATCTGAGTTCGTTGGACTCGAGCCAACTTCGGGCTGTCGACCAGATGCTCAATCAGGTTCGCGACGGAGCGCGCGCGCCACCGGGGCCGCAATCGGGGCCGGCGTTCATCAACGCCTGGACGCCGATGGAAACGACCGTGATTCTCTACATCACGGTCCTGTGGCTCTATGAGAACTCGTTCCTCCGTGACGACCAGGCGCTTGCCATCCTCTACCCCATTGTCTGGGCAAACGTCGCGCTGCAGGAGGGAGACGACGGCCTGGCGATCGCGGGTTTCGAGAACACCATCGAGTGGATCGAGCAGCGGGTGGAGGAAGGATTGATCCCGGCCGACATAGGGCAGTTGATGATCGACCTGGCCGCCGATGCGATCATCCAGCTTGGTGGACCCAACACGACCAAGACGTTCTGCTTGACTTCCGAAGAGCGGTCCTGCGTGACCGCTGTGCTCCACAGCATACGTTGGGATCTGCCGTCGAGATCGACGCGACTGGCCCGTGACTTCAGTTATACGTTCCTGGACGGCGACCCACCTGGGATCGAAGCGTTTTTCACGCTCAAGACGACAGGCTGCTTCAAGAGTGATCCGACTGCCGAATGCCAATTGATCGGGGGAGGGGACAGCAATTGGGCAACTGTTGCTCGGCAGGAACCACTCCTGACAGCGAACCCGAACGAAGGTGGCGTGTCGTTGGTGCCAATCGATCTCCTTGGGCTCCTCGTGGCGTTCCAGTGGGACGGCATGGCGATTCGGGATATCGACGGCAACTTGACGGCGAGCTGCAGTCGCTCAGCGGGCGATCCGTGTTGGGAACCGTAGAATGGGGGGCAGGGCGGGAGTGTGGCCCGTTGACCACGCCGCTTCGAGAGAGAGTGTCACAGTTGATCGCGAGAGCCCCTTCCGGGGCTCTTTGCACACCGCTCCAGTCGACGAGCAAACGCCGCAACTCACTGTCACGCCGTAGCGCTCCATATGAGTAGCCGAATGGGCCCTGCAGGACTCGAACCTGCGACCGACGGATTATGAGTCCGCTGCTCTAACCAACTGAGCTAAGGGCCCGAAGCCGTAACATCGCTCTGGCAAACAGCCTCCGCAACGGGCCCTGATCGGCGAATCGGACCGGGTCAGGGCCTACCCCCTCGGGGCCCGTGCGATATGTTAGGCAGCCATGGAGCGACGGCTCTCCTTCGCGGATGCGTATCCGCCCCGGCAGATCGCCCTCAAAGTGGAAGAGCTGGGCGTCGTCAAGGCAGGCAGCGACGCCCTCACAATGGGTGTGCTGGCAGTGCTGGCCGGCGCGTTCATCTCGATGGGCGCCCTTTTCTTCACCGTGGTCGTCACCCAATCCAGCTTGAGCTTCGGCGTCAGTCGGCTCCTGGGTGGCGTAGCCTTCTGTCTGGGTCTGATCCTCGTGGTTGTTGCCGGGGCCGAGCTCTTCACGGGCAACAATCTCGTGGCCATGGCGTGGGCGAGCCGGCGCGTCAGCACGGCCGGTGTCGTCCGCAACTGGGTCATCGTGTACGTGGGCAACGTCATCGGCTGCCTCGGAACCGTGGTACTCGTGCTGTGGGGTGACATCGCCGGCCTGGGTGGGGGTGCGGTAGGAGAAACGGCGATCAGCATCGCGAGCGCCAAGGCCGGCCTCTCCGTGGGTGAAGCATTTGCCCGTGGCATCCTCTGCAACGCGCTCGTGTGCCTCGCTGTTTGGCTTGCCATGGGGGGGCGCACGGTGACCGACAAGATCATGGCGATCATCTTCCCGATCGCGGCGTTCGTGACGGTGGGCTTCGAGCACTCCATCGCGAATTGGTTCTTTCTACCATTCGGTATCGCGTTGGATGCGGAAGGTGCGGTATCCGTCGTGGGTGCCCTCAGAAACCTGGCAAGCGTGAGCCTCGGGAACATCCTCGGAGGTACCGTCCTCGTCGCTGGCGTCTATTGGGTCGCCTACCTTCGACAGGAACGCGACCGCGAAGCGGAGACGCGATCAAAAGAGTGACAGGGAAGACGGGGGGCTTGACCACCTGTCGGCGAATGGGGCTCGGCGAGCCGTCGCGGGCTGTTCTGCCGCTTTGCTACGTTTTGAGCCACCCCGGGCGTTTTGAGTCGATCGGTCGCATCGTGACAGACATCACATCTCGTAGTGTTACCATCAACCACAGTAGGGGATGGCGCCGTGGGGTGATGACCGGCCCGGGCACGATGCTTGTGAGGGGATGAGTCCAGGCTCGGGCACGAGAATTGCTCGTTGGAGGCGCAGTGATCAGGTTTGTACTTGTTGTCCGCTCGTATATAGCCAGACGCCTAGCTCACGCCCGCACCAGACGGGCGCTTGTGTATAATTAAAGGAGGTCCACATCGCTAGGTCGTTTTGGATAATGCCGTGGTCCGATTAATCCTCGATGCGCCTGTGCGCGAGCCGTCCACCGAACGCGGCTTTGCGCTCCCCATGACCATCCTAATCGTCGCCATGCTGACGGTCATGCTCTCGGCGGCGTTCGCTAGAGTATCGGCGGACCGGAGAATGGCCGACGGCACGGAAGCCACGGTCACTTCCCTGGCGGTCGCCCAGAGCGGTCTCCAAACTTATTTCAGCGTGCAGGACAGTGAACCGCCGAACGGCGATTCAGTCCGCATCAATGTGACCGGGGGATATGCCTGGGTTGTTCCCAATATCATTCAGCAACCCGTGGATGTGACCTTACCCAGGACGTTCGTGGTCCGGTCAACCGGCTATGTCATCGCCCCGAACGAGGGGCCGGAGCCGGTAGCCAGGCGGACGGTGGCTCAATTCGCCATGTGGCAGACCGGAAACATTCGGCAACTTGGCGCTGTCACCGCCGTAGGCAACCACCCCGCTCTGGACGACCATGGCGGGGCCGATCCCTTCACGGTCGACGGCGCCGACGACTGCGGGGTGAAGCCCGCGATTCCCGGCGTGCGGACCTACACGAGCAGTGGTCTGTGGTCCACCAACCCCGACGCCACAAATCGGAATAACCTGGTTGGCGGAACCCAGAGTACCGTTGCGGCGGAGACCGGCATCGATTGGGACGCCATCGTGAACGGGGGGGCTATCGACCCGGACTACACCTCTTTTGTCCCGAACGATACGACGTTCAAGACCTATCTCATCGATGCGAGTGAGGTGGACGGCGAGAACATCGCGGGAACGGGACTGCTCATCATTACCGGTGAATTGGACACAGGGAACTCATCGTCGCACCGATACTTCGTGTGGGACGGCATTGTCCTCCTCGGCGGCATTCTGGATGCGGACGCCACGGACTCCACCGTGATCAACGGCATGCTGGTCATGGGTTTGAACACCCTCATCGGCGGCAGCGCCTCCAGAACCACTTTCGACGCTGACCCGGTTCTCGTCCGGTACAACTCGTGTAACGTCAGCCGGGCTGTGGAACGATGGAAGGGCTTCCGTCCAATGCCCAGCACGTGGGTGGATAGCTGGGCGACCTATTGACGGTGCCGGTTCCGAGACCGTCGCAGGATTAGGGAGAGCGGAGATGGGAGAAGGCCTCGCGCCCCTCCGCACCGGGGTGGATGGACAGGGTCCTCTCACTTCTCGCCTCTTACTTCTTACCCTCCCGGCACTTCCCCCATCTGAATCTCGCTCAGCTCTTTGCGTAGTACCGGGTGCGTACGCCAGAAGTAAAACCCCATAGCGACGGCCGCACATAAGCTCGCGACCCCGATTTGCCACCATGCCGACGTGCCGAGGAGCGGTTGGGCGAAGAGCACGAGCGCGGCAAACACGTGGAATCCCACGAAGATCAATGCACACACCATGGCCCACTGTGCCACGGGGTACCGCTCGCCGATGTAGACGGCCCAGGAACACACCATTCCCAGCACGAGGAACGCCAGAACGTGGGCGCCGTTGTAGGCGAGCACGGGTCCCGGAGCGATTTGCAGCAGTTGCGGATCCTCCAAGCCATAGAAGAGCGTGCTGCCGAAAAGCGCAGCCGTGTAGAACGGCGAGCGGGCCATGGCGAGGTTCAATACCGCCATGACAACCACCACCGTACCGTAACCGATGAGCCCGCTCACGAGGCCACCCAGCAAAAACATCCGCCGATCCGGAGTCATGATCGCCCCCTGGTTGCCGGAGCTGAAAGTTCTCGACTTCCCTATCTTGGGGTGAACCGCCCAAGGGAAATGTGATCTCGGGATGAAGGCGACTTCAGGTTGGTGGACACTGGCAGACTAGGAGCAAACACCGATCATTCACTTAGCCCAGAGCGAGGGCAGACAGGTGGAGTGGACGCTGTGACTGAATCGAGCTCCCACGAGTTCCTCGAACACACGGGCGAGGTGAAACTCAGGGTGTGTGGCGGCTCACTCACCGATGTTTTTGCTGAGGCCGGTCGGGCACTCGGCACGCTTCAGTTGCAGGGTCGGAAGCACGGACCCGCGAAAGCATGGTGGGAAATACACATCGAGGCACGAGACCAAGGCGCTCTGTTCGTCGACTGGCTCAATGAGCTGATTTTTCGCGCTGAGGCGGAACTCGCGGTGGCAGTGGATTTCGATGTCGTGCAGGTGAGCGGGACCTCCCTCGCGGCCCGCGTCGGAGCGGTGCCGGTAGAGGAGTCGCCCGGGCTCGTCAAAGCCGCCACATTTCATGAACTGCGGATCGAGCAGGTGACTGACGGGTTCGAAGCCGAGGTGGTGCTGGACGTATGACCGAAAGCGCGGCAGTGGCTATGGCGATGAAGCGGGGTCCGTACCTGTACGAGATTCCCGCATCCGCCCGTGAAGACATGCGGGTCGCCGCGCGCGTGTATGCGGACGACGACCTGTGGAGCCAGATCTCGCAAGACCGCTCCCTCGAGCAGCTCGTCAACGTGGCCACGCTCCCAGGTGTCACGGACGCCGTCTACGCCATGCCCGATGTGCACCTGGGGTACGGTTTCCCCGTAGGCGGCGTCGCCGCCACTCGGGCGGAGGACGGGATCATTTCCCCCGGGGGCGTGGGGTACGACATCAACTGTGGTGTCAGGCTCCTGGCCTCCGATCTCGCTGCGGATGAGATCCGTCCGAGCCTCGAGGATGCGGTTCACGATCTGAGCCGCACGATCCCCGCCGGGGTGGGACGCTCGGGTGGTGGAGGCCCGGTTGACAAGGGCGGTCGACTCGGGCTCACAACCGCCGAGCTCGATCGCGTCTTGCAGGAGGGGTGCCGCTATCTCGCGGAGCGAAACATCGCTCTCGCAGAAGACCTTGCGGTCATCGAGGCCGAGGGGAGTCTGGCGGCGGCTGACCCGGCTGCCGTCTCCCAGCGTGCCAAACAGCGGGGGCTGAATCAGCTGGGCACCATCGGCTCCGGGAATCACTTTGTTGAGGTGCAGGTGGTGGAGCGAGTGTTCGATGAGGCGGCGGCCGAGGCATTGGGTCTCTCGACGGGGCAGGTCACCATCCTCATTCACACGGGCTCCCGCGGCCTCGGCCACCAGGTGTGCACGGATTACGTCAGGCGCATGGACGAGGTCATGGCCCGCTACGAGATCGTTCTGCCCGATCGCGAGCTTGCCTGTGCTCCGTTCCGGTCACGCGAAGGCCAGCAGTATTTCGGCGCCATGTGTGCCGCAGCCAACTTTGCTTTCTCCAACCGCCAGGTAGTGACCTATAGGGCGCGGGCCGTCTTTGCGCGGAAGTTCGGCGACGCCGGTCGACTTCGCATGGTGTACGATGTGGCGCACAACATGGCAAAGCGCGAGGAGTACGGTGGCGAAGAGGTATTGGTGCACCGCAAGGGCGCGACCAGGGCTTTCGGCCCCGGCAACCCCGAGACCCCGGAGTGTTATCGCGCGGTGGGCCAACCGGTTTTCATCCCCGGGAGCATGGGGACGGCTTCCTATGTCTTGGTGGGCGCCGATGCGGCGGCCGATTTGAGCTTCGGCAGCACCTGTCACGGGGCCGGAAGGGCCATGAGCCGAAGGGCGGCAAAGCGGGCGCAGACCGGCCAGGAGGTTCGTCGGGATCTCGAGGCGCAGGACATCGTGGTGCGTTGTGGCCGGGCCAGGTGCGTTGTGGTCGGGCCAGCGAGTTGGCCGAGGAGGCGCCAATCGCCTACAAGGACGTGGACCGCGTGGTGGACGTGGTGCACGAAGCCGGGCTCGCGAGGAAGGTTGCGAGGCTGAGGCCGCTGGGGGTGGTGAAAGGGTAAATAAACAGGGCTTAGGGGGTTGGGGCTTAGGGAGTGAGAAGGGAGAAGTGAGATGGGTGGAAGCCGGTAGCCGGCCGCTGCGGGGCGGGGGAAGGGTGTGGGGTGCAGTGTCTCACGGCTAATGGCGCAGCCCGGTGTGGTGGATGGGTGGGGTAGCTAATAGCTGGCAGCTAACAGCATGTGTGGGGTGTGGGGCTGGGCTTGGGGCTTGGGCGTAACGCGGTGGGGCGTAGGAGTTGTATGCGCCGGGTCCGTCTCGGGGACGTCAGCCGGCGAGCTTGGAGAGTTTGCGGGCGTTACGGTGCCGGCACCTTCAGTACTGCTGGTACTCCTCCACTTCGCGTCTCAGATCCCCCACCTTCTCCGAGAGCTTGTCGAGCTTCCCTACGCGCTTTGAGAGCTGCGCGATGTGTTCCGCAAGCTCGGCCAGGCGGGCCTCGAGGTTCTCGACGCGGCGGTGCAGCTCTTGATCCGGCGCCACGGGCTCTGGGCCTGTCACGAGTCCTCCTTGCTGGATGCTTGCTCTGACACCCAAGTGGCAATGTAGGACAATTGGCTTGGCGTTGAAAGTATCCGGGTTGGAGGTGTTTGAGCGTTGCGCCCGAAGGCACCCTTGGGTTAAGCTTTCCGGCAGGCCCCGTGTCGGGGCCGATTTTTTCGGGTGGTTAGCTCAGTTGGTTAGAGCGCCGGTCTCACATACCGGAGGTCACTGGTTCGAATCCAGTACCGCCCACTTCCCAAGTGAAAGCCCCGCAGTGCATTGCGCGTTGCGGGGCTACGTAGTGTCAGGATGTTACCGGAGGTCAGTGTCAGAAACAGTGACAAACGTGTGGCCTTTACCGGCCGCCGACCTCCTTCAACAACAACTCAAGCGCCTCCCGCTGTTCGTTGTTCAGTCGCTTCCGCTGTTGCTCGATACGATA
>JBDHFY010000130.1:0-19031 GCA_039590195.1 Gemmatimonadota bacterium
ACAACTCCGCCTTCTGCGTCGCAGAGAGGCCAGGACGTCCGATCCGTGCCATGAGCAACACCCTCCCAATCCAGGAAACCATATCGGGTGTTGCACCGACCTGTTGAATCTACCCCTGCCTTCATTACGAACCGCACGTCTCGGGATGTCCTGGACAGGGTCACCCTCGACGGCAATGAGGTCGGCTAGGAGTCCCTCCTGCACGATGCCCAGCTGGTTGTCCAGTCCGAGGATGCGGGCGTTGCCCGACGTGGCGGCGCGGAGCACGTCGAGCTGGTTCATGCCGTACTCGACCATGAGCTCGAGCTCTCGGGCATTGTCGCCGTGCGGAAACGGCCCCACGTCGCTGCCGAAGCAGATGCGCACCCCGGCGGCTAGCGCAAGCCGGAAGGTCTTCTGCTTCTGCAACACACCGGGCGGCGTCGGATCGATGCCCTTGCGCCATCCCCGGCGCAGTGGAGTCTTCGGCCCGCCGCACGATGTATGCGGCAATCCCGGTGCCGTTAGAGGGTGCGTGGGGGTCGGCGATGGCGTGACACACCACCGGCGAGCATCCCTTGATGCTGCGGAGGCGGTCAGCCGCTCACCCGCCATGCCACAGCCATGTTGCCGTATGGCACGCTGGAGGCACATCATACGCACGACACTCCAGTTGGTGGGCGTCCACGACCCTCCTGTCAGAGTCCACCTTGAGACACGAAGAACTTCGTCCTCGGGAGATCTGTACCCATTTGACGGTGTTCGTACAGCGTTCAGTCGTGGCCTGCACCGAACTCTCGGAGCCTGCGCATGGCTGGGTGGCCTGGCAACAGTCTCGTGCGGCCTGCCAACGCTATTTGACGTCGACGAACGGCCTATTCTGCACCCCGCCCTACTCGGGACCGTTGGCAGTGGGTGGATTGCGTTCGATACCGCGGACTCCAAAATACGGGCTGTGGCTGTGCTGGAATTGCAGATTGAATCCCCTCGCCGACAAGTGAGGGACTGGGTGTCGATGGCATTGCGTCTCAAACTTGGCCCGGATCGCTGGATCGGCCCGGCGCGGCTCAAACGGGAAAGCTGCCGGCCCTGCGACCATGAGAAGCCGTCGTGCTGGCAAATGCCCGAAGCACAGGAACGATGTCCCGGGGGCAGGATACATGGTGTTGAATGTTGCCTTCACATCGTGCATGCCGAGTTTGTCGTGAACAGGCTGCCGACGCCTGAGGACACGGTCCTCTTGAGGATAGGGGAGTCGATCTCGTCGGTGCACTGGCAGCAATAGTGGCGTCGGTCAGACTGCCGGATCGGTAAGGGTGAGACTTGGCTTGGCTGCCGATCACGTCGCGGGCGGTCGGCGGTTTGGCGGAGGCAGTCGAGACCCAACCGCGCCTCGAGTTGGCACAACGTTGCCCCGTCGGTACCGCGACCGGTGCAGGTTGCCTTGAGCTCGAGAACGTCGAACTGCGAGTTCTGCACACCTCGGGGCATACCTCCGAGCTGGCCGGGATGGACCCGACACCTCAGCCGGAGGCGTGGTGCGCGCTGACCGGGCACACGCTCAGAGTGGGTGACATGGGGGCGCACCGAACTGGCGATCTCAGGGCGCGAGGCGCCTAGAGTACCTTAGACTTTCCAGCGCCGAATGGTTAGGGAAACTCCCGAATGACCTCATCGAGCTGCCCGTGGCCCGGCGGTTGCGCGATGGATGAGTTTCTACAGCCCGGCGACGGGCCAGGCCACCACGCGCCGCCACTTTCCGATGTCCTACTTGGCCCAGAGAGGATAGTAGAACACGGTGGGAGGCTTGTTGTAGAAATGCAACTGCTTTCATCGGGCGAAACCTGCGGCGCCCAAGTAACCGGGACCGACCTGTTGTCAAAGCCGCCGTTCGGCTGCCGCTGGAACGGTCGTGCGCATCGAGCGCCGTGGACGGGTTCTGCCCATCTGTAGACTTTGTCCGTGCCTGCCAGCGGCTCAGCGCCTCGGCGAAGCAACGATGATAAGAGACAGCCCTCTCAAGTTGCTCAACAAGGCTCGATCACTTGTGTGGACATGTCGATCCATTCGTCGCCGTGGCGTGCAGCGCATCGTTGCGCAGGGATCGCGTTTCAAAACGTGACGCGTTGGCAATTCGGGTTGGTCAGAATCGCCCGGACTGCGTCAACGGACGGTGAAACCTCCCGATTCTCACGACCTACGTTCTCGCGGAGACTGATACAGAATGCACCGTGGTCATCCGATCTCCAGCTTCCCTAGGACGCATGCTGGCGTGGTCACCGTGGCGATCGCGCTCATGGTTTCGGGGAGCCCTCGCGCAGACCAGCTCGTGCGCCCATCCGGTAACATCGACGACACCAGAATCAGTCTCGTCGAACACGAGACTCGTGAACGGGGGCGGTTCCCTCGCTTTGAGGTCACCGTGCCATCCACTGTCGACACGGGCCTGGTTACCGGAAGACTGATACTGATTCTCGCGACGAAGGACGACCCGGAGCCGCGGCGAACAGTGTCCCCCCACGGTCCCGCGATTTTCGGGATCGACCTGGAGCAGTTGCAACCCGGCCAACCGGCCGTCATCGACGACGGGGCGCTCGGCTACCCCGTGCAGGCGGCCGACCTACCTCCGGGTGACTACTATACACAGGCAGTCATCAACAGGTACGAACAGGTTGACCGGGCCGACGGTCACACGATCTGGGTGCCCATGAACGATGGCACCATGGAATGGTTCACCGCAGCGACCGACAACCTATACAGCGACGTGCAGCGTGTCCGGATAGGCAACGGTGGCACCGTACGGATCGCGGTCACCCATGTCATCCCATCCACGCCGCGTCCTGCCGATACGGAGTGGGTGAAGCGCGTCTGGATCCAGAGCCGAAAGCTCACGCGGTTCTGGGGGCGCCCAATCTACGTCCATGCGACCGTGCTCCTCCCAAAGGGATATGCGAACCACCCGGACGTCTATTACCCAAGTCTGTACACTCTGGGTCACCGGACACCGTTCCGCTTCACCGTGGATTCGACCTTGGCCAGGGACGTGGGGCGGATCAATCCGATTACAGGCCTGGAGAGGGGCTACGACTTCTACAAGTCCTGGACCTCGGACGGGTTCCCCCGCCTCATCGCCATCACCTTCGAGCAGCAGACGCCGTACTTTCCCGACTCCTACTCCGTGAACTCGGCCAACAACGGCCCGTATGGCGACGCGATCGTGGAAGAGGTGATCCCGTACCTCGAAGAGCGTTTTCGTATCATCCGCAAGCCGTACGCCCGTCAGCTGGAAGGCGCGTCGACGAGCGGTTGGCAAACGCTGGCGCTGCAACTGCGTAACCCCGATTTCTTCGGCGGCGCCTGGATCCTGCAACCCGACCCGATCGATTTCCGCTGGTATCAGCTGGTCAACATCTACGAGGACGAGAACGCGTTCTCCGTCTCGACGGGACGGTATCTGTCAGCGGAACGGCCGTTTCGGCGGACCGTCGAGGGCCAGGTCATGTGGACCATCCGGCAGGCCAGTCTGTACGAGGCGGTGCTGGGAAGCCGCGGACGCTCGGGGTATCAGCTGAATGCCTGGGAAGCCGTGTACGGTCCCGTGGGCCCGGATGGGTACCCGAAACCCCTTTGGGACAAGCTCACCGGCGAGATCGATCGCGAGGTCGCGGACTACATGCGCGATCACGGTTACGATTTGCGCGAGTACGCCGAGCGAAACTGGTCCACCGTGGGCCCAAAGCTCGTCGGCAAGCTGCACTTCTTCACCGGCGACATGGACGACTTCTATCTCAATTTGGCCGTGTACGAATTCCAGGAGTTCCTGAAGGGGACGACGAATCCGCATTACGAAGGTGAGTTCACGTACGGCCGCCCCATGAAGGGGCATTCGTGGCACGAGTTCACCTGGGCCGGGATGGTGCGCTCCGTGGCAGCGATGGTGAAAAAGCACGCGCCGCCTGGAGAAACCACGGAAGCATGGAGGTATTGACCGGCACTCCGCGCGATATGCACGACATCGCGTACGACCCGGACTCAAGACCGTGAGGGAGCGCAGCAATGCATGAAGAGATTAACCGACTTCGGCGCGAAGTCCGGGCCCTCAGATGGTGCACAATCGGCGGTGTGGGGCTGCTCGGCCTCTTGTTCGTGACCGGCTTTCAGCCGGCGGTCGAGCGGGCTCGCTTCTCCGAGATCGACGTCGAGCGAATCAACGTCGTCGAGAAGGATGGTCGGCAGCGCATGGTCATCGCGAACCGGGAGCGCACCCCGGGGCCAATACACCACGGCACGCCGTTCGCCTACGGCCCCGGCAGGCGCGCCGGGATGATATTCTATAACGACGAGGGTACGGAGAGCGGCGGACTAGTTTTCACCGGGAAGGAAGACGGGGGCGGCAACTACTCGTCCACTGGCAGTCTCACGTTCGATCAGTTCAACCAGGATCAGGTCGTGGCACTGCAGCATATCGACAACAACGGACGGCGACGCCAGGGCTTGCAGATCCTCGACCGTCCGGCAGTGCCCGTCTGGGAGATGATCGACCGCATCGAGGCCATCCGGGACATGCCGGCGGGCGCCGCCAGAGACGAAGCAACCAAGGAATTCCAGGAATATACGGGAGGCATCGGCGGCGGGGTCACGCGGTTGTACGTCGGCCGGACTCCGGAGAAGGCGTCCGTTGTAGACCTTCATGACCCGGCCGGTAAGTCTCGACTCCGCCTCGCGGTCGATTCGCTCGGCAATGCGCGTATTGAGTTCTTGGATGAGGGCGGTCGCGTCGTGCACCGCGTTCCCGAGAGCTGAACAAGCTGACTGATCTGTGAGGGTGCGATGAGATGTGACAGGTATGACCGATGGGCCAGCCCTCCGGGCTTTGGAACCTCTTTCGGCGCGTCGGTCCATGAGTCCGCGAACATGCCGGCGGTTCTCGGCACGGCTCGCCCAATCGATGCGATTTGATGACTATACCATCCCCCACCCTAAGAAAGCCGCCCGCCAGCGGCGAGAGCACTCGAAGCGAGCCGTGAAGAGGTAGCGGCGGTAACCGTCGATCTTGACAGGGTTAATTGTGAATACGGGAGGTCTTGAATGGAGGAACACATCAATCGGCTGAAGCGCGAGGTACGACTCCTCAAGGGGTACGTGCTGGCGGTACTGTTGCTGCTCGGCACGATCTCGCTCGCAGCTTTCCATCAAGCGGGGCGCACGCGCTTCAGCGAGATCGACGTGGAGCGCCTCAACGTGATCGAGAAGGACGGCACGCTCCGTCTCGCGATTGCAAACCCGGAGCGGCTCCCGGCGCCGACGTTTTACGGCAAGGAGTACCCGGGAATTCGCGGTGGCGTCGCTCCCGGCAATCCCGGCATCGCCGGCATGATCTACTTCAACGATGAGGGGACGGAAATGGGTGGGTTCGGGTGGTCGGGTGGCAAGACGGACGACGGGGGGCATCGTGCCGTCGGGTTGCTCACCTTCGATCAGTACAATCAAAACGAGGTGATGGCGCTGACCTATGTAGACGAAAACGGGCGTCGAAGCGCGGGTCTCACGATCTACGATCGACCCAACGTCTCGTTGCAGCCGGTAATCGAGCGTCTCTACGAAATCGCGCAGCTGCCGGATGGCCCCGAGAGAACGCGGCGACGGAGAGAACTCGCCGACGAACGGCGCGAGCGCGGCGAGACCGGCGCTCGCCGGGTCTATGCTGGGAGGGATCGGAGCAAGGCGGCGGTTGTCACGCTTGCCGATCCCCAGGGGCGTCCCCGGCTTCGCATGTCGGTCGATTCACTCGGAGCGCCCCGCCTCGAGTTCCTGGATGAGAATGGCACGGTCACTCGCCGCCTCCCGGGCGCCCAATAACGCGTGGCGTGTGGGAGCTCAACATCTACTCGAGGAAACTAGGTTCATGGACCATCAGATTCACAGACTCGAGCGCGACGTCCAGCGGCTGAAGTGGTATGCCGCAGGCATGACGCTGCTCCTGCTAGTAGGCGCGCTCGCAGCGTTCCACCAAGCGGGGCGCACGCGCTTTACCGAGATCGACGTGGAGCGCCTGAACGTCGTGGAGAACGGCGGCAGGCTACGCCTCGCGATCTCGAACCGCGAGCGCCTTTCTCCGCCGATGTTCTATGGGAAGGAGTATCCGGGTATTCGTGGCGGGAATGCGCCGGGAATTGCCGGGATGATCTACTTCAACGACGAGGGGACGGAAATGGGTGGGTTCGGCTGGTCCGGACGTCAGACGGCGCACGGAGGGCATCGCGCCGTTGGGCTACTCACCTTCGATCAGTACAATCAGAACGAAGCCATCGGCCTGGGATATGTGGACCAGAACGGACGGCGCAGCGCGGGTTTGACAGTCCTGGACCAGCCCAACGTATCGATTCAGCCCGTGGCGGAGAGCCTGCTGGTGATCCAACGCCTCCAGGACGGGCCGGAGAAGACGCAACGGTTGAAGCAGCTCCGCGAGAACCTCGAGCGGCGCGGTGAGGTGGGCGCCACGCGGCTATACGTCGCCCGCGATCGCGACAAGGCCGCGATCGTGTCGCTTTCCGATCCAAAGGGCCGCGAACGCCTGCGCATCTCAGTGGATTCGCTCGGCACGCCGAGAGTGGAGTTCCTGGACGAAAGTGGGAACGTGACGCATGAACTGCCCAGGGATATCCGATAAGTGAAGTGGGCCAGACACTCATATGATCGGTTATCGGGCACCGACCACGAGGGACACAAGACTATGGATGCGAAGCCCAGCAACAAGGTCGCGCGGGACGTGCGATGGTTGAAGATGTACGCCGTTTTCATGACTCTGGTGGTCGCGGCACTTGGCGTGACCGCGTTCACCCGTACCCCAACCGGCGGCAACGTGGAAGTGCTCGACGTCGAGCGCATCAACGTCGTCGAGAGCGACGGCACGATCAGGATGACGATCTCGAACAGCGCCCGCCTTCCCGATCCGATCTTGAATGGCATGACCTACCCGATCCGGTCGGGGCCACGGGCAGCCGGCCTAATCTTCTTCAATGACAGGGGGGATGAGACCGGAGGGTTGATCTTCTCCGGCATCGACTCGGCAAACGGGAACGGGTATCACGCTAGTGGCAGCCTGACGTTCGACCAACACAAGCAGGATCAGGTGGTGCAGATTTCACACAGCGACGTGAACGGGCAACGCGTGGCCGGGGTGCGGGTCTACGACCGAGCTGACGTACCCCTGGCGCCGATCCTGGATACAGTCATGGCGATCAGACAGCTGCCGGATGGTCCAGATAAGACCCAGCGGATGGAGGAATTCCGCCGCCGGCGGGCGGAGCGTGGCGAAGTGAGCGCCGTCCGATTCTTCGCGGGCAAGAATGTTGACAAGGCAACGGTGGTTGAACTGGCCGATCCCAAAGGCCGGCCGCGGCTCGTCCTGCGGGTGGACTCGACTGGCGCCCCGGCGGTGGAGTTCCTGGACGAGACGGGGAACGTGGTCTCTCGTCTGCCGTAGGGCGTGTTGAGGAAGCAGGAGTTGCGCTGAAGCCGGAGGGCGTCGCGCACCTCGCCCGTTCTTCGTCCTCTTCCCCCTTGCCCCGAACGACTGAGCGGTACCCGGGCCCGACGCCCACGCCACGAGTTCCTGATGTCCGACTTACCTCAGTCAGAGTAGTAGAGCACGGCGCGAGACTTGTTGTGCACGAAACGCAATCGTCATCGTCACGGTAGTAGGGCGCGTGGGGGCGTCTCGGGTAATTGCGCTTGCGCCGAGGCGGTCGAGATGCGACCTGGCGGCCTTTCAGGCAAGAGCCTGCTATCGAGCACCTGCACGTGAACCCGTGAACAGTTGGTGGCCACTTGAGAGCGCACCGACTGTAATAGTATCGACCAATCCACCGGGTCGTATCGAATTCCGCATCCCATGGGTCAACCCCTTTTGCTGGGAGTCGCTGACCATGACTAATGCTGAGGTCGGCAGCCGTGTCGAGGCGCTCGAGAGACGTCTCCGCCACGCCCACATCGGGATAGTCGTGCTAGCCCTCGCGGGTGGCGCGGTCGCAGTCACCACGACGCTGCGAGGCGCCCGGGCGGTACCGGCGGTACACGTGGGCCAGGTGCAGGACGTCATCCGCACCCGTGGCGTCATCGTGGTCGACGGCGTCGGTGAAGAGCGCATCCTGATCGGCAGGGCGCCTGGGCAGCGGCGCAGTCCCCAGATGGGCATCATGATCAACGACACCAAGGGCCATGAACGGTTCGGGGTGGGGATCGCTGACGACGGCTTGATGGGGATGGGATTCGACGCTCCCGTGGGAGTCGGCGACCGGCGGAACCGCGAACGGCTGTACATCGCCGTCAGCCCCGTCGGCACGGCCAGTCTCCACGTTATGGATAACCACACGCGCGTGAAGGCGCGGCTCTCGACCGACCGCGAGGGCCGGGCGTGGCTCGAGTTCCTCGATTGGTCGGAGCAGGGCCTCGATTCCGTGATGCGGTTCGGTCTCCCGCAAGTGCGGCGCCTGGGGCAGAAAGCCAGGTAGCCTCTCCCCGCGCGCTTCGTAACGCAGACGCTCGGGACCCGGTTGGGGACACAGGGACGGCCGGTTCGTCACGCGGCAGAGCCGTAGAGAGGATGACACGATGATCGCGACACTGATGTCCCGCCGATTCCCGTGGTGCTGCCTCTGGGGGGTCATGGCGGTCACCACGCCGGCCTCGGCGCAGACGGAGGTTGAGGGGTGGGATGTCACCCAGCCGCGCGGCGAGACCCGCGAAATCGACTTCACCACCGACGAGGGCACCTGGATGTCGCTGGACGTGTCGCCTGACGGGCGGTGGATCGTGTTCGATCTCCTGGGACACATCTACCGCGTGCCCGCGGCGGGCGGAGAAGCGCAGGTGCTGACCCAGGAGAGCGGGATCGCGGTGAACTACCACCCGCGGGTCTCGCCGGATGGACGTTTCATCGCGTTCATCTCGGACCGGCGGGGGCAGGAGAACCTGTGGGTCATGGAGGCGGACGGATCGAGCCCGCGCCCGGTCCTTCTGGACGACGCCCTACGCCTGATGCACCCCGTATGGGCGCCCGACGGCCGGTACATCGTGGTCGAGCGACAGGTGCTGGCCGAGCCGGGCTTCGTCTGGGGCCTGTGGATGTATCACGTGGACGGGGGAACGGGCGTCGAGCTCCTCCCGGCGGGCCCCGCGCGGCCCTCCTGGCCCTCGGTGAGCGCCGACGGGCGGTACCTCTATTACCACGCGGTGGATGAGGCCCTCAGCCGGTACGCCGATGCGGTGCGTGGTGCCCGGCAGCTCCGGCGCTACGAGTTCACGACAGGGGCGATCGTCGCGGTGACGGCCGGTGCCGAGGGTCGGCAGAATCACGCCTCGAGCGGCGGGGCGTACGCGCCGGAGGTCTCGCCCGACGGCCGACGGCTCGCCTTCGCCCGTCGCATTCCCGATGGGACGATCTCCTACAAGGGCCATCGGTTCGGCCCGCGCACGGCGCTCTGGCTACGGGATCTGGAGACGGGTGCCGATCGCCTTGCGATCGATCCGATCGAAGTGGATATGACGGAGACCGGCAAGCGGTTGCGGGCGTTGCCGGGCTCCGCGTGGACTCCGGACGGCCGGTCGATCGTGCTGACACAGGGCGGCAAGCTCCGGCGGCTCGACGTCGAGACCGGCGAGGTGGCAACAATCCCGTTTCGGGCTCGCGTTCGACGCACCATCTCGGAACAGGCCCGCGGCTCGACGCCGATCACCGACGGCCCCTTCGAGGCGAAGTTTCTCCGGTGGTACACATCGTCGCCGGACGGGCGGGTGGTGCTGTTTCAGGCGGTGGGGAAAATCTGGGCCGCTCGTCGGTCGGCCGGCCGCCCGCGGCGTTTGACTGACGAGACGTTTGCGCCTTTCGAGTTCTCCCCGGCCTGGTCACGCGACGGGCGGTGGGTGGCGTTCACCACCTGGGACGAGCGCGAGCGCGGCCACCTCTGGAAGGTCCGGGCCGGCGGGGGTCGTCCCCAGCAGCTCACCGAGCAGGCGGGGGAATATATCCACCCGGTGTGGAGTCCCGATGGGAGCGACCTGGTGGTTGCCCGGGGGGCCGGGGGCACGGCTCGCGGCCGTACTTGGAGGCGCAGTCCGTGGTTCGATCTCGTGCGGGTGCCGGCCGGGGGCGGGCCGGCAACCTTCATTGTAAGAGAAGCGACTTCCACCGAGGGGGTCGCCTTCTTCGGCACTCGCAGACACGCGCTGCGCCCGTCCTATGGACCCGACGGGCGGGTGTTCTATCCTGAGCGCTGGTCCGGCGAGGATGTGGCAGACGGGGCGATCGCGCTCTCCTCCGTCGCCCCCGACGGGACGGACAAGCGCGTCCACCTGACCTTTCCGTATGCCGACGACATCGTGACATCGCCCGACGGGGAGTTCGTGGCGTTTGTGGAGGGAGACAACGTCTACCTGGTGCCCTTCCCATGGATGAAGACGGGATCCGATCCCGTACACGTTGAGAAGAGCGGCGGCACGCTACCCGTTCGGCGCGTGAGTCGGGAAGGGGGGCTTTACCCCACTTGGATCGACGCCTCAACGCTCGGATTCGGGAGCGGCGTGCGGTTCTACACGTACGACGTGCAGGCCCAGGCCACCGATACGTTGGCGATCCACCTCTCGATCCCCCGGGACCTCCCCACCGGGACCATCGCCCTCAGCGGGGCGCGGATCGTCACGCTTGACCAACGCCGGGTGATCGAGCGCGGGGCAGTGCTCGTACGGGGGAGCCGCATCGCATGCGTCGGTGACTGCGACCTCTCGAGCGTTGATCGGGTCGTGGACGTGACAGGGACCACGATCATTCCCGGCTTCGTGGATATGCATGCCCATCACTACAGCGAGCACCACGGGATCGTCCCGCCCCACAACTACGAGACCGCGATCTACTTGGCGTACGGCGTCACCACCGATCTGGACCCCGCCGCCTGGGCGCAGAACGTGTTCCCCACGGCAGAGCTGATCGAAGCCGGCAAGGTGATCGGCCCGCGCGCCTTCGGCACCGGCGATCCGCTGCACCGCCGCGACGGCACCCACTGGAACGAGATCACCAGGCCAACGCCAGTGGATCGCGGATGTCGCCCGCAAGCGGGGGCTGACCCTCACGGCCGAGGGCGGCAGCCTGCCCTTCAACTTGGGCCTGATCATGGATGGTCACACGGGATGGGAACACGCGCTGACCTACCTCATTACGTATGGCGACGTCGCAAAGTTTTTTGGGCGAGCCAAAACGGTGTACTCGCCCACGTTCGTGGTCGGCGGGGGTGGGCGGTGGTGGGACGAGGACTACTTCATCCAGGAGCGGGACGTCTGGAAGGACGAGAAGCTCCGCCGCTTCACGCCCTGGCGCAAGCTCATTCCCCATCTCCGGCGGCGAACGCTGCGGCCGCCGACGGACTACGGGCACCCGTTCCTGGCGCAGACCCTGGCCGATATGATCGCCGAGGGCGGCTACGGGGCCATTGGCTCCCACGGTCAGCAGCACGGCATCGCGCCGCACTGGGAGGTGTGGATGGCGGCGACGGCGCTGGGACCGATGGGCGCGCTCGAGGTGGCGTCGCTGCACGGGGCGTACTTCCTCGGAGCGGAGCGGGACATCGGCTCCATCGAGGTTGGCAAGCTGGCCGATCTCGTGGTGCTGAACGCGAATCCCCTGGAGGACATTCGCAACACCGTCGATATCCGCTACGTGATGAAGGGCGGCCGGCTGTGGAACGGTGAGACGCTCGATGAGCTGTGGCCGAGGGAGATCCCCTTCGGGGAGTACTACTGGGTCGATCCCGACGTGCTCCGGACCGACGACCGGCCGGTGACGCACTTCGAGCGCTGACCGGGAAGGGCACGAATCGATGGTATCGCACTCCGCCCGATGAAGCTGCCACAGCGGCAAACTTTGGCCGAACGGCTGCGGCTGTTAGAGCGGCGACTGCAGCTCGCACTCGTGGGGTGGATTATGACCGTGGGGGTGGCCTTCTTCGCCGGGCGCCCTGGGTCGGGGCTGACGGTCGAGCAGTTACGAGTGCGGGCGTTGATCGTGGTGGACGAGGTGGGCCGGGAGCGAGTCGTGTTGGGCGCGCCGATTCCCGATCTGGCGGTGGGGATGGTGGGGCTTGCCCGGGGCCGTCCGGCCAACGGGCTGTTGATCGTGGACGAGCGCGGGCGGAACCGTGTCGCGGTGGGCGCACCGAAACCCGACCCCCAGATCAACAGTCTGCAGGCGCGGCGGATCAGTCCGTCGACCGGGATTCAGATCAACAACTTCGAAGGCAACGAGCGCGGGGGCTTTGGCTACCTGGCGAACGGCCGGGTCACGCTGGGACTCGACTGGGATGGTCCGGAGGCGCTCACGATGGCTGTTCGACCTGAGGGGGGCACTCGGCTCCGAGTGGCCGGCCCCGGTCGCAGCAGTCGGTTACGGGTGGTCTTTGGGGTCGTCAGGGCGGACAGCCTGTCGCTCCTGCAGCTGTTTGATCGGTCGGGGACTCCCCGTACGCGCTTCGGTGCCCCCGCCCGAGGGGCCACCGTCTTCGAGATGCTGGACGCGCAGGGACGGCCGGTGCAGCCACAGTCGCCCGGCCAATAGCTGCAGCGCGCGGTGAGGTGATTCGAAAAGGAGAGACATGATGGAGCAGTCAGCAGATCAGAGTGAACCCCAGCTCCAGACTCGGGTGACCCGCTTCGAGCGGTGGTTCAGACTCATGGTGGTCGGCTGGGCCGTGAGTGCTGCAGCCCTGCTGCTCGGTGCCGGGCGCGCACCGCAGATCTCGCAGGAGGACATCGTGCGTGTGCGCGCGCTCATCGTGCTGGACGAGGAGGGGCGGGAACGCATCGTGCTTGGGGCGCCGATTCCGGATCTCCGGTCGGGCACGCGGGAGAGTGTGGCAAACGGGATGGTGATTCTGGGGGAGAACGGCCGGGATCGCGTTGTCGTCGGCAGCCGGATGGCGAAGCGCATCGCCCCGGCGTCCGGAATCCAGATCAACGGTCCGGAGGGGAATGAGCGTGCCAGGTTTGGGTATCTGGACAACGGGCGGGTGGTCTTCGGCCTGGACTATGAGAACGGTGAAGCCGTGACGTTGGCGGTGCGACCCGACGGGTCGGCCGGCGTGCGTGTGAATGGTCGCAACCGGCGCCCACGGGCGTTCCTGGGGACCACGGCGCTCGACACCATGACACGTCTCGTGCTGTTCGACACCGCCGGGACGGAGCGTGTACGGATCGATGTGAAACCGGATACCCCGACACCCTCCCTCACGCTGCTGGACCAGAGCGGTCGGCCGACGCTTGAGCTGCCCGGCTCCAAGTGATGGAGGGTGACTCACCGCCGCGGTCGGTCGCGGTAGTCCACCGGCTCGCACGGGGATTTGGTGACTCGGTATAAGAAGGCGATGCTCCGGATCGAGATGCGTGAGGCGAGGCGACCGACCGGGACCTGTGCCCTCCGCAAGCCAGCGGCTCTCCGGGGGAGGTTCCCCGCGGCGGATCTTCGGCGCGTTGGGGCGGCCGGCGTTGGGGATGGTGCCGTCACGCACAAGGCGGCCAAGGTGGTCTGCCGAGTAGCCCGACTCGTCGGACGCTTGCTGCAGGTTCAGCGGCACATCCGCATCTTTGTGGGTGATGGACGCGAAATCGGCGAGCACCTCGTCCAGATCCGCCGCACCATTGACCAAGGCTGCACGATGACACGGAGCCTCCGCCTCGGCGACCCACTTCGCACGGAATTCCTGAGGCGTCATGGTTGGCCAGGCCTCACCTTGCGCAGGTGCCCCGTCCTCCGTCGCGCTCGGTCGACCGCGATCCCACCTGGTCACCCAAGTCGAACGAGTGGGACTTTCTCCCGAAACGTGACGCGCGCCCGCGGGCGCGCTTGGTGAGTGGGGACGACGACCGGAACGTCGACTCTCCAGACCATCGCCCTTGCCTCCGACTATGCAACCGTGGCGTAGAGGTCGAGGAGCTTGTTCTTGCGAACGAGATGCATTCTTTTCTCCGTTACGCCAGTTGGCTTGAAGCGTTTACGGCTGCCGCCGACTCCTTCGACCGGTGGTTGAAGCGGGTGAGCCGTGTCGCGCAGTAGCGACGGCCATCCAGATGCCTGAGGCTAGACGGCGTTCGAACGTCGAGGCAAGGCTCCGCGCCGTGCGCTGTGTAAGCTGGCCGGTCGGGGGGCACGATGAAACTTCCCGAGGAGCCGAAGCTTAGAAATACGAGCGCGATGTTGCCGTCACGGGCCTCCGGTCAGTACTCACCGCAGCGTTGAGAGCCTGCCGTTTTCCCGCGAGGTCAGGGTCGTCGCGAACGAGGACCTCTGTGCGGTTTAATGAGCGAGCGCCGCCGACGGCCTCCCTGTATCCGGTCACGCCGGGGGACATCGACACCGCCAACGGTAGGGGGACAAAATGAGAAAAGTCGTCCTTCAAATGATCTCAATGTTCACCGGCGTCGTGGCGATCGGTCCTGTTACCGCACAACAGGATGATCTGAAGGCACTGAAGTCCGTTGCGATCATTGAAGAAAAAATCATGGTGCCGATGCGTGACGGAGTGAGGCTCGCGACAGATGTCTATCGTCCGGCGGACGCAAGAGAGCCGATCCCGACGATTTTTGTGAGGACACCTTACAACTTCAACTCATATGTTGATGGTAGACTCCAAACACGGCAGATCCGCTCAGCCTACGAAGCAGTCAGGCGCGGATATGCGTACGTCTATCAGAACGAACGCGGCAGGTTCTTCTCAGAGGGCGAATGGGACATCCTCGGCCCTCCGAGGACCGACGGCTATGACGCTCTCACGTGGATTGCCGAGCAGCCGTGGTCCAATGGAAAGGTAGGGACCATCGGGTGTTCCTCAACCGCGGAATGGCAGATGGGCCTGGCGGCCCTCGATCATCCCGCCCACACCGCTATGATACCACAAGGGTTCGGCGCGGGCATAGGCCGCGTCGGTTCGTTCTACGAACAAGGAAATTGGTATCGCGGCGGCGCCGTCCAAATGTTGTTTATCCGCTGGCTATACCATAATCAGAACAATCAGAGGCCGAATTTTCCTAGAAACATATCCCGCGCAGACCTCGTACGGCTGTCAAGGTACTTCGATCTGGCACCTGAAATGCCGGATGTCGATTGGGTGGAAGCGTATAACCATCTGCCCCTCGTGGACATAATGCGGTTCGTCGATGGTCCAACGGGCATTTACGCGGATTCGGTGCCTGTCACCACCGGCGGCCGGATGATTCAACGAACGCCTGATGATCCGGCTTGGTACCGGGGCGGTCTATATCATGACGATATGCCCTTTGGAGTACCCAGCCTGTGGTTCATGTCGTGGTATGATGTCTCGATAAGCCCCAACCTCGCATTGTTCAATCATGTGACCCACAACGCGACAGATGCCGAAGTTGCCAACAGTCAATTCGCAGTGATCGCGCCCGTAGGCCATTGCAGATTCCTCCGTGAGACCTCTGAGGAAACGATAGTAGGGGAACGCAACATGGGTGACGCCCGCCTTGACTATGAGGCTTTGATTCATGGTTGGTTCGATTATTGGTTGAAGGGCGAGATGAACCGGTTTATTGAGACGACACCCAAGGTTCAGTACTACACCATGGGCTTGAACAAATGGCAGGCGTCAGCGACGTGGCCTCCTGAGGGTGCCGAAATAGTGACCTACTATCTGAATAGTGGCGGAAAGGCAAACAGCCTCTTTGGAGACGGCGAGCTCACGACGACCGAACCCGGAACTGAGGACAATGCCGACACCTTCACGTATGACCCCTTCAATCCTGTTCCTTCTCATGGTGGAAACGTCTGCTGTGACGGTGGCGTCGTTAGGGTCGGCTCTTTTGATCAGAGAAGAATGGAAGCTCGACACGATATTCTCGTCTATAGCACTAAGCCTCTAGAGGAAGGGATCGAGGTTAGCGGAGCGGTCGAGATCACACTTCATGTATCCTCGAACGCCAAAGATACGGATTTCACCGCCAAGCTCATCGACGTTTACCCGGACGGGAGAGCTTACAATCTGGATGAGACGATCCTCCGCGCCCGGTATCGCGACGGCTACAGCAAGCAGGTCTTCATGGAAGAAGGTAGAGTCTACGAGCTTCGGCTTAGCCCAATGTCGACCAGCAACTACTTTGCCGCAGGGCACCGGGTCCGGATTGAGGTTTCGAGCAGCAATTTCCCGAGGTTCGACCGCAACCTCAACACGGGTGGCAACAACTACGATGAGACCGAAGGGCTCGTCGCACACAACACGGTGCATCACTCTCGAAGATACCCCTCCCAGATCCGATTGCCCGTAGTGAAGCGGTAATGACGGTGGAAGACCGCTTCGCTTTTAAGGTGGTTTTGCGGTGGCAGTGCGGCAGCGAGTCCGCCCCACCGGACGTTGGCCGCTCGACAGCGAGACAGTGTTTGGTGAGTGGGGAGATCTGACAAAGCAACGGGCTTTTCGTCGTAACGGCGTCGTGGTAGTCTGGAGCCGGCCGTACCATCAGGGAACCTGCCCCAGCTGTCCGTGAAGTCGGAAGCCCGCTTCACGGCACAACACGGTTACGCTCGGGGAGCTTCCCGGAGGCCAGTGACTGCTCTGCCGGGGTCGGGCGCGACCTGTTGAGATTCTGTTAAGGGTGGCGCGGTCGCAGAACCCGCCTGCGAGTGGGCCCCGGTGGTGGGGCCCAAGCCGGGGAGTCTCCTGGGTCTCGCTCGAACACCTTGCCTTGGGCCGAAGCACAGTGTTTCACACGCGCACATGAGCATCTCGCCCATCGTGTTTGAGAAGAAGTAGTAGTTCTCTGCGCTAGCAAGGTCCGTCATCGATGTTGCGACCGGGTCCCATGACGACGAGCCGCCAGGGACGTGGCCTACAAGGCCGCAAATGTCAGGGTGCCCGATGACATGAATGGTTGACCGGTCACTGCAGTCAAACGGGGCTGTCATGGGTTTGGTAGCAAAGGAGAAGCCATGCGATCACCAGTGTTCCTTACGATCATGGCTGCATCAGCCGTCCAGGTGCAGTGTGCAGCACCTCCCAACGAGGGTTCGGGCACCGTCATCTCGATCGGGCCGAGTGTCCGCGTAAGCGCACCGTTTCCGAACCTGCCGCACTACGAGAACCTCGCCGCAGGCGATCCGGACAATCTCGGGCGACTCATTGCGTGCTCCACCGTTGCGCACGAGGACCTGGCCGGGCAGGGACACCATTGCTACGTGTCGTTCGACAACGGAAAGACTTGGACGGCGGTCCTTGAGTTCGACGAGGGACCCCGCAACAGCGATCCCGCCGTGACATACGGTCGCGGGGATACGGTGTTTGTCGTAAACGAATACATCCCCAACCCCGGTGCCGGACGCACACCCTGGCCTACAGTTGAGCAAAACCGGTTTGATGTCTATCGCTCAGCCGACGGCGGGAAGACGTGGCAGCGCTGCGCAATGTTCCCGTTCGTTGACCGCGAAGCCATCGTGGTCGACAAGACGCGTGGGCAATACGCTGGACGTGTGTACATCAGCGGCGTCAGCAAAGGGTACTACGCGCCTGGCGGGCCGGCAAGCGTGCTCCTCTACAGGTCGACAGACGGAGGCACGACCTTCTTGGGGCCGGTCGAGCGCCCCACCGTCGAAGGGGACGGGCTCCTCGGTGCCTCCACCAGCGTCGTCTTGTCCGATGGAACGCTCGCCTTTACGACCTTCCTCGTCAAAAGAGATCGGAGACTAAACGTGTTCGACGAGGACAAGCCCCGCACCGGCAATGCCCAACTCCAGCTACTGACCTCTGCTGATGGCGGGGAATCGCTGAATCCCTGGGTAACGGTGAGCGACGTCTACTTGGGCTCTTCAGGTGCCCAGTTCGCGCAGCTCGCCGTGGACCCAGGAAGCCGCTTTTTCAAGGACCGGCTCTACGTCGTATGGCCTGACGCGGCCTCCGGTCGGATCGACATCCGCTTCGCCTATTCCGCGGACAAGGGGCAGACCTGGTCGGCGCCGATTACGGTGAATGATGACCGCCCACCCGTGGAGCCATCCCGCGGGCCCGATCACCTCCTTCCAGCGATCGGCGTCAACAAGGATGGTGTGATTCTGGTAACCTGGTATGATCGGCGCGAGAGCGGCGACAACATGGGTTGGAATGTCTGGGCAGCCGCGTCCCTCGACGGTGGTGTGACGTTCACACGGAACACGCCGGTATCCGATGCGGCCAATGCGATCACGGATCGGACCGAGTGGGTCCAAGGGGCGCCCAGAGTCTTTGGTGGAGGCACCCGGCGGCTCGGCGCCACGAAAGGGCGTCCGATTACGGTGGGTATGTCGATCCATCCCTGGTTGCTAAGTGGCGGCGACACCGACGGGATGGCGGTGGGCGCGGACGGCACCTTCCATGCAATGTGGGTCGATAATCGGACCGGTGTATCGCAGCTCTGGACCGTCCCCGTCACCGTACACGGTACGGTCGAGAAGCATGGTGCAAGGGAACTGGCAGAGCTGCCCGACATCACCGACGAAGTGACCCTCGAGCCGCGCTCCACCAGCTACGACCGCGCCACTGGGGCGCTCACTCTGACCGCGAGCCTCAGGAACACGTCGACGGACACCGTGCGCGCGCCCGTGAAGGTGCGTGTTATCGCCTTAACCTCGGAGTTGGGAGTGCCGAGGGTCGTTGGGGCAGACAACGGTGTCACTACCATTGGGGCGATCTGGGATCTCAGTAGCACCGTCCCGCCGGTCGGGTTGCTGCCCGACTCGACGACCGCGCCGCGCACCTTGACGTTCCGCCTATCGGATGTTCGTCCCATTCGGCCGAAGCGAAGTCGCGGGTTTGCGTCCGGCCTGGTGGACTTCCGTATACGTGTCTTTGCCAACACCAGTGGCGCCCAGGGGAAACCGTGAGGGCACCAACACCGTCGCATGGGAGTGCGCGACATGGATCGTCGGGCGCAACGCCCTCCGCCAGATCGCCAGCACAGGGTTTCTGGCTATTTTGCTTTATGTGAGCCTTGGGCAACGGTCCGGAATAGTGTCCAACCGAAAC
>JBDHFY010000131.1:0-10966 GCA_039590195.1 Gemmatimonadota bacterium
ACGACTGTGGCGTGATGGGGCTCCAGTTCCAGATATGCTCTCCATCGCTTGAGCCGCGCCCGGAACACTGCTGCAGCAATCGCGCCGGCAATAATCAGCACCGCCTTGAAGGGGGCGACCTCGAGCAATTCGGCACCCCAAGCCGTCCACGCAGCCACCGGCTGTAGGCCGGCGCCCCCTGCAAGCGAGCCAACGAGGCTCAAAGCCAGATGCAGGAGCAAACCGGCGGCAACCGTACCCGGAACCGCGATGAGGAACCATCCGAGCGCCGAGCTGGGATGCGAAGGCGGGACCGTGTTCGCAATGTATTGGTCGACGGTCTTGAGGCCCGCGCGCCACTCGTTCACCAACCTCCTGGCATCCGCCACGAGATGTTGAGTGAAACGGCTGGTCCGCGCCGCGCCGACCGCGTCTCCCCCAATCATCGAAAACGTCTGATCGATGACCTGTGCGCGCAGCTCCGGCAGCTTGCCGAGCAACTTTAGGATCTCTTCGCGGATACGCTCGCGCTCCGGCGCCAATCTATCCTGCAACGTGCCCAAATCTCGAGCGAGCTCACTGTGGAGCGTCTCGAACTCACTGAATGCATCGCCCAACAGGGCGTCGACGATCCTGCGCTCGGTCACCGCCCTGACGTCAGGCCGTCGCGTGTTCTTCCTGATCAGCGATCCGAGAGACGCTGCGAGCGACATGGTCGCCCCATCGGCGAGCCTGCAGAGATCCGGAGCAAACCGATCCAGCACGGCGATCGCCTGGTCCGTGCGCATCTCGGGAAGCTCGGTTTCGTGAACCGCGGACATCCCGTTTGCCAGCTCGCGGAACGCCCGAGTGAACGTGGCGTCGAAGGTGTCGAAGCGCTCTTTCAGCTCCCGCTCGAACGCGACCGGATCCAGGGAGGTCGCCATCGGGGGCGCAATCGCCGCCTCCGCTTCCGCGGGCACCGGTGCGCCCTGAGACGCTCGCGGTTGGTCTCCAGTCGGCGCGCCGGCGCCGGTCAACCGGCGTCTCAGATGCTCCAGGTCTTCGGGCTTCAACAGATCTGCCACGGGAATGCCTCCGCTGTCTCGCCGGTCAGGGGCAGGGGTGCTTTCGGTCCGCACGCTAGCGACCGGATGGGGCACCGGGCCGGCCGTTTCCCCAACTGGCTCCGTGCATGCCGCGTCCCTCAGGGCGATCGTCGTGGCAGCCACCAGCTCGGTCATCTTCTTCTTGAGCATCACTTCCTGCAGCGGGTCGACCTCATCCACGTACCCGGCCACCTTCACCGTCACCCGTCGCCCGCCACTCGCCACCGTCGCCCTGATGCGTATCGGCCAGCTCTCCCCGTTGGTGCGGGGCACAAAGAGCATGCAAAGGGCCGTGAGTGGCTCCACGAGCAGGCCGGCTTCCGCGGCGGCTTGCTTCATGGCTTCCAACACACGATGTGGGGGATGTTCCAGCCGAACGGTCATTTCGTGCTTCGACATGCCGACTCTCTACCTCCCATTGCCGGCGCCCTGGCCACGGCCAGGCCGGGATTGCTCGAACGCGGTCGTGGTTTACGTACCCTAGAATAAAGGAAAGGGAAGACGGGCAACTGTGAGGGAGGTTACACTCATCCCCCCCAACCCCCCCTCACCCAAACCACCCCAGCTATTAGCTATTAGCTGTTAGCTCCCAGCCCGCCGCCCCTCCCCAGCTGCCAGCGGCCGGCGGCCGGCTTGCGACGGGCGCTCAGGGGACGAGATTAGGATGCTTGGGATGACTCGAGGTGAGAGACGACTCGCATGAGGACAGCAAAGAGGCTATCGGCTGACGATTTCCGGGGACCCATCCCGTTCAGGTCCCTGGCCCTCTCGGCGGGGGCTCTCGCGGTACCGGTCCTGGCGACGGTCGCCTTCCCGGACATCCCCGACTACAACGCGGGCTTCCTCATTTGGCTCCCCGCGCTGGTGCCCGCATTTCTCTTGGCCTACCACCGCGGCCTTCGCGGCGCGGCGGTGGCGCTCGCGGCAGGGATGGCAGCGCTGTCTCTCACCCAAGTAGTCGCCCTGGCCCTGAATCTAGGGACCCCCAACTGGTCCCTCCTCCTCCTCGTCATCACCAACTTTCTCGTGATCACGCTGGGGATCGCGGTCTTTGCGGAGTTGCTCCACCGGGAGCGCCGGGCGGTCGAGCAGCTGGCGCTCATGGATTCCCTGACGGGCCTGCCCAACCGGCGTTACGCCGAGTTGACTCTCACGCGGGAATTCGCGGCGGCCCTCAGGGGCCGGAAGATCGGCATCGCCGTGTACGACATCGATCACTTCAAGCGGTTCAACGACCGGCACGGACACGCGGCGGGAGATGAGGTTCTGCGGGAATTCGCCGACGTACTGGGGACCCTCACCCGGCGGCAGAACGTATCTGCCCGGTATGGCGGCGAGGAGTTCCTCTCCGTGGTGTCAGACGTCGATCTCGAAGGGATGAAGATCTTCGCCGAACGAGTGAGAGCAGCGATAAGGGCGCGGCGGCTGGAGTGGGGAACCGTGACTGTGAGCGTGGGCGTAGCCCAGTACCGGCCGGGGATGGGGTCCCACCAGGTCATGGTGGCGGCTGCGGACCGGGCGCTGTACGCCGCCAAGCAAGGCGGGCGGGACCGCATCGAGGTCGCGCGGGACGACGTCCCCGCTGCACCCCGAGCCTCTCTCACGGAAGCTCCCACCCCACTGCGGCGGCGCATCCTGGTCGTGGAAGCCGAGCCCGACGTGCGGGAGTCTATCGCCCGTGTGTTGCGGGAAGATGGATATGAGGTGCATGAGACCGCGAGTCCGGAAGAAGCCATCAGCCGGCTGAGCGACCCGGACGAACCGATCGAATTGCTGGTTACCAGCGTGGTGATGCCGCGTACGAGTGGATTCACCATGGTCGATCGCGTCACTCAACCGGCCACCGACGTCCGGGTCGTCTACCTCTCCGACTCCATGCGGGAACGGGTGTCGTGGCCGGGCGTGCCCGGGCGGGTGAGCCGGTTCGTGGCCAAGCCGGTCGAGCCCGAGCAGCTGTTGGCGACAGTCAGGGAGGTGATGGAAGAGGAAATTTCCTAGCGGCGTCCGTCCTCCTTGATCTTCAGACCCATCCCAGCTACTCTCGCCAGGCATTCAAATAGGATCGCGCACCATGCTCCGGAGCCTCCGCAGTATTACTCTGATCGCATCAAGCATCTGCATCTGCTCGCAGCCCGGACTCGGGCAGGCACCGGAGCTTTCCGACGTCACCCGGCAGTTCGTGGCGCACGATGACCCGGTCATCGCGCTGACCGGCGTGCGTGTCATCGACGGGACGGGGGGCGCGATGCTCTCGAACCGGACAATTGTCGTGCGGGGCGGTCGCATAGCGGAGATGGGGGCGGATGGCACTGTGTCGCTCCCCGACGACGCTCGCGTGCTGGATCTGGCAGGGAAGACGATCTTGCCGGGATTCGTACAGCTGCACGAACACATGTTCTATCCTGTGGGACAGCTCGCATACAACCAACAGGACTTCAGCTTTCCACGTCTGTATCTCGCGGGCGGTGCGACAACGATTCGAACCGGAGGCAGTATCTCGCCGTACGGCGATCTCAACCTCAGGCGGGATATCGACGCCGGCCTGATCCCGGGGCCGCGCATCCACGTTACGGGGCCGTATCTCAACGGTCCGGGACTCCCCATTCGGTTCGTCAAATCCCTGCGCGGACCCGACGACGCGCGGCGGATGGTGGCCTACTGGACGGATGAAGGGGTGACGTCGTTCAAGGCGTACATGCACATCAGCCGGGCCGAATTAGCCGCCGCCATCCAGGAGGTCCACACCCGCGGGCTCAAGATCACCGGCCACCTCTGCTCGGTCACGTACCGGGAGGCGGCAGAGCTGGGCATCGACAACCTCGAGCACGGCTTCATGGCCGCCACCGACTTCGTGACGGACAAGGAGCCGGACCGATGTCCGTCGGGTGGGCGAGCGTCCCTGCTTGCTCTGGATCCCCACGGTCCCGAAGCGACTTCTCTGATCCGCCACTTGGCGGACAAGGGCGTGGCGATCACGTCCACGCTGACGGTGTTCGAGACGAGCGTTCCCGGGCAGCCCCGCGCGCCCAACACGGTGCTGGACGCCATGGCGCCGCAGACGCGGGACATTTATCTCAGGCGCTGGGGCGCGATCGCCTCCAACCCGAATCCACAGTCACGCGAATTATTCCAGCGCGCCATGGCGCTCGAGCGGGCGTTCTTCGAGGCCGGCGGACTGCTGGTCGTGGGGACCGATCCCACCGGGTACGGCGGCGTGGTGGCGGGATTTGCCAACCAGCGCGCAATCGAGTTACTGGTCGACGCCGGTCTGACCCCGGAGCAGGCGATTAAGGTCTCCACGCAAAACGGCGCGCGCTATCTCCAGATCGAAGACGAACTCGGCACGGTGGAAGTCGGCAAAGTGGCAGACCTGGTCGTCATCGAAGGGGATCCCTCCGCGGACATCACGGACATCCGCAACGTGGAAATGGTGTTCAAAGACGGAATCGCCTACGACAGCGAGCGCCTGATCGAGTCGGTGAAGGGGTCGGTGGGGCTGAGATAGGGAGAAGGGAGAAGGCCCAGCCCCACCGCAGCCCTTCCAGCTGTTAGCTGTTAGCTGTTAGCTCCCCACCCCTGGGGGCTCACGGAGTGGGGGGGATGACCGCGTCCCTGAGGAGCCCTGCAAAGCACGGCGTCTCGAAGGGCGTCTCAGCGCATGGGAACCCCCAGCGGCATGATCCCGAGCGGCTCGTGGTCCTCCGGGAGGCCGAGGCACTCTTGCACCGCTTCGTCCCGAAACGCGCCCATCAATACCACTCCCAAGTCAAGCGCTTCGGCCTGCAGGTAGATGTTCTGAGCGACCGCACCGACCTCGATGTGCACGTAGCGCTCGGCGCGATCGCCGTACTTGACGGCGGTGCGTTGGAAAACTCCGGCGATGACAAACACGGCAGGCGCGTCGGTGATCGATGCCTGCCGCAGTGAGGCCTCGGCGAGCGACTCCCTCAAATCTCCTCCGCGTACCCGCGTCAACGCATGTTCCTGCGGCACGTAGCGGTAGAGTCCCGCGTTGAGCTCTGCGACCTCCCCGGCTACGAGGTACAGCTCCAGCGGATAGAGCGCACCGGCCGAGGGTGCGGTGCGAAGCCCACCCATCCACTGCCACTCCGCGCGCCACCCCGGTCGTGGTTGCTTTGCTGGCTCCGTGATGCCCTGCGCCGCCCACAGAAGCTGGCCAATCTCCTCGAGTGACGGCGCCGCGTCGGAGAATTCTCTCACCGAGCGCCGCTCGGCCAGCGCTTGCTCGACCGACGTCGAACCATCGAGAGAGGGAGCCGGCAGCCGAATCAACTGATCGGCGCCATAGACCTGAGCGGCAGCGGAGGGGACACTGCCACTCAGCGAGAGCAATAGCGACACGAAGCCGATGACGGCCACAGATCCGCGGGCATCAGCCATAGCGAACCTAGACATATGAACTCCCAGTGTTTTCGAGTGCGATGCCGACGCAGCACCCAGGGTCGTCGGTGGTCCGCCGGTCTCGTCGCTGGTCGGCGTCCTGCGGAGGCCCTCGCTCTGGCAACTAGCCGTCGGGACCGTCAGCAGTCTGACCACTGCCATGATGGTTTGCACAGGAGATGAAACAAGAGGACATGCAGTCGGGATTATCGTAGGTTCACTCGCTTCAGCGCTTATCCGCAGCCACTGTTGCATCAACACAGCGGTTGTCCGACACATCACCTTTCATTTTCCGTCTTGTGTTGCATTCCTCACCGGAGCACAGGACACACTGACCCTGCGCGTCGGATTAACACGATCTTAACACTCTGTTTAGACGCGTCTGGGCAGATTTCGTAGTGGAGTACTGACGTATTTGCACGCACGGCCGGAGTGGCACTGGTCACGCGCCCCATAACGACACCCCCCGCAGCTGCCAGTTGCCAGCTGTGAAGGGAGAGAGCCTGTGCTACTCGATGTCTGTCCTCGTCACCTGTGGCTTGTCTTTCAAGACAGCCGCAACACCGTCACGTGCCGCTCCGAGCTTGTGCTTTAGTACAGGGGCAATGCGATGGACGATCCTGCCGAGCTAACGCGGCGACGACGGTCCGGAATACGCGCCAGTCTGAGCGCGATGAACGTCGTCACGGTGGAGCAGAGTTGGCTGCCGCCGCTCGTCCATCTCTCCTACAACCTGCTGACCCTGGTGGGCCTCTTCCTCCTCAACGCCGCGACGGTGATCTGGCTGTTCGTGCTCCCGGTGATGACGCGGGAGGCGGCACAACATCCGTACCTGTTAGTCTTCTTCCTCGGTATCCTACCGCTCGTCTTTCTGCTCGGCCTCGTCCTGACCCCTCTCGGGATCTACCTGCGCTACCGCCGCGCCACGCGGCGGGAAACGCGGCCTCGAATATACGCGCCGTTGGGATGGCAAAACCGCGAGTTCCGCCACCTCTCGAGCTTGTTCGGCATTGCGACGGGGATCAACGTGCTGGCGGGTGGCTACTTAAGCCAGGCTGCCGTGGATTACATGGACTCACCGGGCTTCTGCAGCGCAACGTGCCACAGCATGAGTCCCGAGTACGCGGCGTACCAGGACTCGCCTCATCTGAAGGTCGAGTGCGTGGAATGCCACATCGGGCCGGGGCGCCGAGCTTACGTGCGCGCGAAGCTGAACGGCCTCTGGCAGGTCAGCGTTACGATGCTCAACAGTTACCCGCGACCCATACCCACTCCTCTCAATAACCTACGACCGGCACAGGAGATCTGCGAATCATGTCACTGGCCGCAGAAGTTCAGCGGCATCCGCTTACGGGTCATCGACCACTTTGCCGAAGACTCGGCGAACACGCACACCAAGACGGTGCTCGCGCTTGCGATCGGCGGCGGCCCCATGGTCAAAGGCATTCACGGCTTCCACGTCGCTCCCGGCGTGACCATCGAATACGCTGCAGACGAGCGACGGGAAAAGATCTACTGGGTGCGGTACACCAATCCGGAGGGCATCGTAACCGAGTACGCGGCGGATGCATGGCATTCCGCCGAGCGGCCAGCGTACGAGATTCGCACCATGGATTGCCTCGACTGCCACACGCGCCCGTCGCACAAGTTCCGTCTGCCACAACGGGCGCTCGATGAAGCATTGGCTTTGGGATCGGTCGACTCGACGCTCCCGTGGATCAAGACCCGAGGCGTGGAGATTCTCCTGGCAGACTATGTCGACGCCGCCGATGCCGAACGCCGGATTCCCAGCGCGCTCCACGAGCTCTACCGCACGGAGTACCCGGACCTCTACCGCGACTCCCTCCGAACGATCGAGCACTCCGCGGCCGGCCTCCTCGCCATCTATAAGAGGAACGTGTTTCCGGAGATGGGCGTGGCCTGGGGAACGTATCCGGATCATAGCGGACACAACGATTTCATCGGTTGCGTTCGCTGCCACGGTGCCGGCCTCAAAACGGCTGACGGCACATCGATCACGGCGGAGTGCACGGCGTGCCATCGGATTCTGGCGTTGCGCGAACGGGAGCCGGAGGTTTTGGAGAAGTTGGGGATGTAGCCCCGCACCGCCCGACCCCGCCGAGCTGTTAGCTGTTAGCTTGAACGCGCAGCCGCGCCCTCCGAGACGCGGTCATCCTCCCCCACTCCCTAAGCCCCAAGCCCTAATACCCTGGGGTGGAGATCAGCGATCATCCGCGGCCAACAACAGGAGCCCCGGGTTAGCGCACCGGGGCTGGCACAGACTCGCCCCACACCCTTCACCCTACACCCTATACCCCGGTGGTGTGTGGAATGGGGCTGGGACCCCTTCTAATCACTCTTCCCGCAGCGCATCCATCGGACTCACACGCGACGCGCGGGCGGCCGGCAGATAGCTTGCCGCCGCCGCGACAATGAGGACGACGAGCCCGGTGGCGATGAAAGTGGGGCGGTCGAACGCGCCCACACCGTAGAGGGTGGCACCGAGCGCGCGGCCAACACCGACTGCCGCGAGTGCCCCGGCTACGAGGCCGATTGCAGCGAGTCCAAACCCCTGGGCGAGAACGCCCCGGAGGATGCTGCCCCGCTTGGCCCCCAACGCCTGGCGGATCCCAAACTCCGTCGCCTGGCGCGCGACCTGGTTGGCGAGCACCGCGAAGAGCCCCACCGCGGTGAGCACGAGCGCACTCGTGGCGAACGCAGTGAGGAGCAACATATAAAACCGCGGGCCCCTGAAGTCATTGCCGAGCACCGTGCGCATAGGGTCGATCCAGTCCAGGGGCGAACTCGGTGCCAGCGTGATGAGTCGCTGCCGCAGCGGCTCGATGACATTTGCGGGATCGCCCGCCGTCTGAATCGCAATGGAGATGAGGCGTTGGGGTTCCTGCTCGAGCGACGTGTAGATATCGAAGTCCCGCTCTCTACGACGGAGCGCACCGAAGTAGAGAACGTCACGTACTACCCCCACGATCTCTAACGGAGTGTCGTTCCGCTCGAACGTGCGGCCCAGTGCCGCCTCGGTACCGCCTAAGAGCTGCGCTACCGACTCACTCACTAGCGCAACGGGTCGGTTCGCCGGCACGTCGGCCGTCGTGATGTTGCGGCCTGCGACGATGGGGATGTCGAGCGACGGAAGAAACCCAGGATCGACGATGTGGTTCACGACCTGGAGCCCATGCTCTCTTTCCTCCTCGGGCATCCCGCCGAACCGGATGTGCGTGTCTCCGCCAAAACTCGGTGGCACGGTGGGCCACACGAGTCCCACCTTTTCGACACCCGGATATGACCGCAGTGTTTCTCGCACCCTTTCGTAGAAAGCCGAGAGCTCATTCTCTTGCTCGACGTCCCGGTTATCAATGAAGATCGCCATGCGAAGGAGGTTCTCGGTTCGGTAACCGAGGTCCGTTTCCCAGAGAGCGCGGTACGATCTGACCAGCAGGCCGGCGGTGACTATCAACACGGTGGTGAGCGCCACTTCCCCCGCCACGAGCCAGCGGTTCCACGACCGCTCGGCACGGCTCGCCGTGTTGCCCCGATCTCCCGATCTGAGCGCAGCGCCGGGACTCACACTTGCGCTCACGAACGCGGGAGCGGAGCCGGCCACGAGGGCCGTCAGCGCCACTACTGCCGTGGCAAGCAGGAGCGCCCACCCGTCAGGCACAACATCGACATAACCGGGAACCTCCTCGGGTGCCAAGCTCAGGAATGCACCGAGCACCCACGGTGCCATGAGTATGCCGACGGCTCCGCCCGCCGCAGCGAGGACTGCTGTCTCTGCGAAGACCTGGCGAACCAGACGGCCCGTCCCGGCGCCGAGGGCGGACCGGACGGCCAGCTCCCGACGGCGATTGAGACTCCGCGCCACCAACAGGCCGGCTACGTTCGCCGCCGCCACGACCAGCAGCAGGCCCGCGGCTCCCAAGAGCAGATAGTTCCTCCACCTCAACCCTTGACGCCAGTTCTCCCCCATCCGCTCGATCCGCAAGCCCCGGTCTCCGCGCACGTCAGGGTAGAGCTGTGACAGGCGCTCGCCGATGGCGTTGATCTCCTGGTCGGCCTGGGACAGGGTCACTCCCGGACCGAGCCTGCCGATACTCCACGCCACCGCGACATTACGGTTGGCCCGCAGTTCGGCCGTGCGATCGTGCACCAGCGGGACCCAGAACTCGATGTCGGGAATGTCTTCCTCAATGGTTCCCAGAAAATCCGGTTGGAGAACGCCCACCACCGTGTAATTCCGCAGGGCGGTACGGACGGTGGAGCCGAGGATGCCCGGGTCACCGCCGAATTCCGTCACCCACGTTCCGTGTGCGAGTATCATCACCGGCTCGCTACTCTCCCGGTATTCCTCTGGGGCGAAGAGCCTGCCGATGAACGGCTCGACGTCGATGAGTGCGAAATATCCCGGCGTCACCGCTTCTCCCTCCACGCGCCGGGCTCCGCGGTCGCCCAGGAACATGACCCGCGACCGGGCGGTGGCGACGAAACGGTCGAGTGTTGTCGCCTGTTCGGCGATGTCCGCGACGTCCGGGATCGAGAGCGCGCCCCTGCCTTGGCGGATCACGCTCCGGTTGGCCGACCAGACACGTACTAGGCGGTCCTCGTCGGGAAAGGGAAGCGGCCGGAGAACGACGGAAGAATAGAGTGTGAGCACCGCGCTCGCCGCCGCTACACCGAGGGCTACGCACGCCACGGCGGCCAGGTTCATCTTCCACGACCGCCGGGCTCCCCTGATCGCGGCCATGATATCGTTCGCAAACGAAGCAAGCGGCCGTCCCTCCCGGAAGACGGTCCAGCGCTCGAGGGGGCCGTTGACGGTGACGTTCACGAAGGTCTTCACCCAGAGGGCGGCGATGGGGAGCCACCCTCGCGTAGCAGCTTCGCGATAGCGATCGCGAAAGAGTTCGACAGCGGAATCTCCCACGCGGCGCCTGAACTCTTCGGGATACAGCCCGAGGAGAGCCCGGTAGCGGCGGCCCGCCCGGTCGATCGCTTCACGCGTCCCCAGGCCTGTCACGCCCCCACCTCCTTACGTCGCGAGGGACCATGCCGCTCGACGAACCGAACGAGGGCCTTCATCCGCGCTGCTTCAGCCGTCACCACCTCGCGACCGAACGGAGTAATCCGGTAATAGCGTCGCCGCTCGTCGTCCGCATCTCGGGCGGGACGCCGGCTCGATTCCGCGATCATCCCTACGTCCATGAGCTTTCGGATGAAACGGTAGAGGTTGCCGGGCTCCAACTGCATTCCTCCCTCAGTCCGCTCCTCAATCTCTTTGACAAGCCCGTAGCCGTGGCAATCCCCCTCTAAGAGCACCACGAGGACCAGGAAATGAACGGGTTTCAGGGGCAGGTGACCTTCGACGTTGCGAACGGGCTTGGCGGCCATGGTCCAGGCGACTCCCATTATGATTGAAATGGCTATAGCTGTAGTAACCTGTGGGGAGGGAAAGGTTCCAGGCCCAGCCGCTGCCCCGCCCT
>JBDHFY010000132.1:0-12499 GCA_039590195.1 Gemmatimonadota bacterium
TTCCCGAACCGCGACGAGTGGCCACTCGATCATGCGCTGAGCGACCTGCAGGCCGTGCAGGCTGCCGTCGAGGACGTCGACGGTGTGGAAGCCACAACGCCACGGCTGGTGTTTTCTGCCCAACTCTCGAATGGCGTCGATCTGGTTCAGTGCCTCGGTACGGGCATCGAGGTGACCGGAAGCGACACCGATGTGTTCCGCATCCCGCAGGCGATCATCGAGGGTGAGTATCTCACGCCGGGCGAAGACGGCGTGTTGTTGGGTAGTGGTCTGGCAGAGCTCTTTGATGTGTCGACCGGCGACTGGCTGACCGCCCTGGCCAAAACCAAAGCCGGGGCCTACGAGGCGTTGGATCTCCAAATCGTCGGCCTCGTGGGAACCGGCAACCCGTTGATCGATCAGAACACGTTTCTGCTCCCGTTAGAAACCGCGAGAAACATGCTCGACATGGAGGACGAGGCGACCGAATTGGCCGTGCGCTTCAACTCGATGAGGCGCGAGTCCGCTACGCTGGTACGCCTCGAGGAGGCGGTCACCGGTTTGGACGGCATGGAAGTCAAAGGCTGGCGCGACGCCGAGGAGGATTACCTGGCGTTCGCACAGATGAAGCGGACGGGCCAGCAGATCTTTCTTGGGATTTTCGTGATCCTCGCCCTCGTAGGCATCACCAACACGATCTTGATGGCGGCTTACGAGCGCACTCGAGAGATCGGGATGCTGATGGCCATGGGGCTGCGGGGCTCGGGTATCCGGAGGCTCTTCCTCGCCGAGGGAGCACTGCTTGGCCTGCTGGGCGGGGCCTTGGGGTCGCTCGCCGCGCTTGTTCTCATCGTCTGGCTCGGCGACGTGGGCATCGACCTGCAGGCGCTCTACGGCGACATGGACATCGGGTATCCGGTTAAGGGAATCCTCTATCCCGCCATGGACACGGGGGCCTTCATCATAAGCTGGCTACTCACCGGAGTGCTCGCCGCCGTAGCGTCGGTCTACCCGGCGGCGCGCGCAAGCCGGCAGAATCCGGTAGAGGCGTTGCGCTATGTCTAGCAGCCAACGAAGAATCCCACTGCGTCGCTTGGCGTGGCGCAACACACTGAGGAACAAGCGCCGCACGCTCCTCACGGTCACCGCCGTGATGGTGGCCGTGGCAGCGCTGACCTACGGGCAAGCTCACATCAATGGGCTGCTCAACAACGTGCTCGACACATACGCAAGAACCGAGTCCGGTCACATTCGCATTCGTGAAGACGGCTATACCGAGCGGGCTCGGTTCCTCCCTCTACACCTGAACATTCAGCATCTAGCGGATCTGCTGCCGGTGGTCCGGTCGAATCCCGGTGTAGAGGAAGCGCTGCCGAGAATACGCACGGCGGTGCTCGTTGACGGAGCGAATTCGAATCGTCCCGGGTTGCTTCTCGGCATCGACCTGGCTCGCGAGGAGGGTTATCTCAACCCATCGGCCATGGCGGGCGTGGGCCGCTTGCCCGAGCCCGGCCGTCCCGAGGTCATGGTGGGCAGGGAGTTCGCCGAAGAGTTGGCCGTGAGCGTCGGTGACACCATCACGCTGCTCGGTCAGACCGCGTACCGCTCGTTGGGCGGCGCCCGGCTCACAGTGACGGGCCTCATCGTGTCCGGCATGGCGTATTTCGACAACACGTTTCTGATCGCGCCGCTCGACCAGGTGCAGGCCATGGTCGATTTACAGGATGCTACGACGGAAATCGTCGTCTTCGCGACGGACCCCGAACGGGCGGACGAACTGGCACAGCACATTCGCGGTGAACTCGATGCACGCGGAGGGAACGAGCTCGAGGTGCTCTCCTGGCGAGATCAGGGAGAGATCGTTCGCATGCTCGACATGGTGAAGCCGGTTCTGGGTGTGATTCTCTTCCTGCTCATGCTCATGGCCTGTCTAATCATCATCAACACGATGCTGATGACCGTGATGGAGCGCACCCAGGAATTCGGTATGCAAGCAGCGCTCGGCATGCGGCGCAGTGACATCGTGAAGCTGATCCTGGCTGAAGGCATCGCCATCGGTTTGCTGGGCGCGATTGCCGGAGCCGCGCTAGGCAGCGGAGTCGGACTCTGGCTCGAGTACACCGGCATCAACATCGCGGGAGCAACCCGCGCCATCGATCTGCCGTTCCAGGGCATCCTCTATCCCGACTGGAAGTTCTCGTATGTTCTATCCGCCGCTGCGGCGGGCATGATCACCGCTGGATTGGCGGCTATTTATCCGGCCTGGCGCGCGGTGCACCGCACGCCGGCAGAGGCATTGAGAGCATGAACGAGCAGATAAAGCGAACCTGGGCATTCACTGTTTGGAGTCCTCCCCTGCTGGCCGCAGTACTCAATTTGGCCACGGCTCGAGTGACGGAAGCTCAGCCGGAGCCGCGGGAGATCCTAGCGCGCGTGGATGTAAACATGACGATTAGGACGGCGCGTACGAAAGCCAGGATGACGATCACGTATCGCGATGGCGACACCCGCAACCTGGTGTACGACGCATGGTCAGAGGGGACCGAGCAATCGTTCCTCGAATTCACTTCGCCCGCCCGCGATGCCGGCAGCCGATTTCTCCGGCGTGCCGACGCCATGTGGATCTTTCTCCCCCGGGTCGGCAAGAGCGTCCGGATCCAGGGACACATGCTGCGGCAGGGTCTGATGGGAAGCGATTTCTCGTATGGTGATGCCAGCGAGAATCCCAGCATGACCGATGACTACGACGGTACGATCGAAGGCGAAGAAACGTTCGAGGGTCGTCCGACCTACGTACTTTATCTGACGGCGAAGCGCGACGATCTCGCCTACCCCGCCAGGCGTATATGGGTGGACAGGGAGCGCTGGATCCCACTCAAGGAGGAGCGGTTCGCCAAGAGCGGGAAGCTGTTGAAGACGGCCACCCTCAGTGACGTCAGGCAAGTGGGTGCCCGCTGGTATCCGTTCCGTATCGATATGGACAACGCGCTGCAGACAGATACGCGTACGTCACTGCAAATGCTGGAACTCGAGTTCAACGTCGCCGTGCCGGGGGATGTGTTCACGCTCCGTCACCTGGAGAGCGGAATGTGAGGAGGCATTCATGCGCGCGACTGAGCGGTTTTTCCCCGCAGTGCTCGCGCTGGCTCTATTTGTATGTAGACCTGTTGCCGCCGCCGGCCAACAGGGAGTCCGGCTAACCGGTTATCTCGAGCATCAGTTCGCCGCGAATAACACCGACAGCGGTTGGAGTCCGATCGATTACGATCGGCTCCGCGTCGACCTTAATGCCCGAGCGGGCCGAGGTACCCGCCTCTCGGCGTCGGTCGTATACCAGATCTATCGCGGCGACACACAGGTCGAGCTCCAAAATTTCCTCCCAGACGAGTTCGACCCCCTGGCGGGCTCGGCATCCGTCGAGCTCGACGACCAGCATTTCCTCAATCACGCCTATGTGGCTCTCGCACCCGGTCCGTTCGAGATCATCGCCGGCAAGCAGTACCTCACCTGGGGAGCAGCATGGGTCTTCAACCCCACGGAGCTATTCCGTCCCAAGAGGCTCTTCGAGCCAACGTACGAGCGAGAGGGGATTGGCGCACTTGCGGCCAAGGTGCCGCTGGGACCACTAACTGATGTGCTGGTCGCATTCGTTCCGGATGGCGGCTTCGCTGAGAGCGGGAAGGTCTTCCGAGCCCGCCATCATCTGGCGGGGTTCGACATCTCGGCGCTCGTCGGGGAGGTGCACGAGAACCCAGCTGCGGCTCAGATCGGCGCGCCCCCCTTACCTTCGGAGCGACGCTTCACGGTCGGTGGAGATGTAACGGGAGAGCTTTTCGGTCTCGGTGTCTGGGCAGAAGCCACGTGGTCCGATCATGCGGGGGATCAGTGGGTGGAGGCAACGGTGGGCAGCAACTACACGCTGCGGGACGGCACGCTTCTTTTGCTCGAGGGCTTCTACAACGGCCGGGGTGAGTGGGACGACCCGTACCCGCTGAGCCAGTGGCTTGCGCGTTTCTCCGGCGACTACCGATCCTTGGGTAAGGGAATGCTCTACAGCCACGTCAGCCGGCCGTTTGGCCAACTGTTGACCCTGGGCATGTCCGGGCTCACGAACATCGGCGACGGCAGCGGCGTGCTCATTCCATCCGTCGCGTACGCCTTTGCCGAGAACGTGGACATCCTGTTCAACGGTGTGGTGTATCTTGGGCCCGACGGCAGCGAATTTGGGGCCAATAACCACGGGGGGTTTCTCAGGGGACGGGTGTATTTCTAGGATCCCTCTCGCGGCATACTATCCAACGCCACATCTTTGTAGCTTATAGGTGCAGGTAGGCGGGTAGGCAGGTAGGCGACCGATGATGTGGTGTCACGCGATCAAGTCAAAGGCCAATGGGTGCGGTGACTGACGTTACCGAACGACTCATCAGTGCTCTTTCCGAACAGTATGCCATCGAGCGAGAACTCGGGGCCGCAGATCACGCAGATGTGGGCAGACACACGCAGATGAAACTAGATGACTGATCCACTAGAGCGACTCGCGAACGCGCTCGCCGACCGCTACGCCATCGAGCGGGAGTTGGGCGCTGGTGGCATGGCCACCGTCTATCTCGCCGAGGACCTGAAGCACGAGCGCAAGGTGGCGGTGAAGGTGCTGCGGCCGGAGCTGGCGGCTGCTCTGGGAACGGAACGCTTTCTGCGAGAGATCAGGATCGCGGCCCGGCTGCACCATCCGCACATTCTTCCCCTCTATGATTCCGGCGAGGCCGACGGCTTCCTCTACTACGTGATGCCGTTCGTGGAGGGAGAGTCGCTCAGGGACCGGCTGAACAGGGACAAGCAACTCCCGCTCAACGACGCCCTGCGGATCGCCCGCGAAGTGGCCGACGCCCTGAGCTACGCTCACGGTCAGGACGTGGTGCATCGAGACATCAAGCCCGAGAACATCTTGCTCGAGTCGGGTCACGCAGCTGTAGCCGACTTCGGAATTGCACGGGCCATCAGTGCCGCTGGGGGAGACAAGATCACGACAACCGGTATGGCCGTCGGTACGCCGACGTACATGAGCCCAGAGCAGGCAGCCGGGAGTGGGGAAGTTGATGGCCGGAGCGACGTGTACAGCCTGGGATGTGTCTTGTATGAGATGCTTGCCGGCCAGCCGCCGTTTTCCGGCCCCACCGTCGCGAGCGTCGTGCAGCAGCATATCGCGGCGGATCCGCCGACCATCACTAACATTCGCCCCTCGGTGCCGACAGAGGTAGTTGGTATTCTCTCCAACGCTCTGGCAAAGACACCCGCGGATCGCTACGGCCGCGCCGAGGATTTCGCCGAGGCGCTCGCATTCCCAGTGGCCGGCACCGGGGTGACGGCGACCCGGGCCGGCTTGATCGGGGGAGAGAGTGGCCCGGCACGAGTCGCCGGCCTGTTTGTGCTGGCGTCGCTGGGACTGCTTGGCGTGGTGTACCTACTCATGGTTCAGCTGGGGTTGCCCAGTTGGGTTGTGCCGGTGGCCGCGGTTCTGCTCCTGGTCGGGCTACCGATCATGATCGCGACGGATCGGGCCGAGCAACGCCGGGCGCGCGCTAGCGCCGTCGGTGGGCCACCATCTCAAGCGGAGCACGCTCTCGGGAGGTGGCTGACGCGGCGCAACGCCCTCATGGGCGGCGTATTGGCCTTTGCCGGGCTGGGAATCGCGGCAACCGGCTACACGGCGATGCGCGTCCTCGGTATCGGCCCTCCGGCGACGCTCATGGCCACCGGGATCCTCGCAGAGCGCGAGCGGCTCATCCTGGCTGACTTCGAGAATCGCACGTCTGATTCGACCTTCGGCAGCACCGTGACGCAACTCTTTCGCGTCGGCCTGGCACAATCCCCCGTTGTGAATGTGCTCGAACCGACACAGATCGGCGGGGTGCTGGCCCGGATGGAGCGGGATCCTGGAACGCCTCTCGACCGGTCTTTGGCGATGGAGGTTGCTGAGCGCGAAGGCGTGAAGGCGGTGGTGGTTGGCGAAATCATTTCCGTCGGTCGTGGCTACGCGCTGTCGGCCCGTGTCGTCTCTAACAGCGGCGAGGTTCTCACCGCGCAGCAGGAGAGTGCCGAGAGCGCCGACGGCATCATCGCCGCAGTGGATCGACTCTCGGGCAAGCTCCGGGAGCGGATCGGCGAGTCGCTGCGGACGATCCGCCGCAACGAGCCACTCGAACAGGTGACCACAGGGTCACTCCGAGCGCTGCGCCTCTACTCGCAGGCGTTGCGGGCCGAGAACGGGGGAGACTTCACGAGGGCGACGGCGCTGCTCGAGGATGCCGTGGCCGTGGATACGGCTTTCGCGATGGCCTATAGAAAACTGGGCGTCATTCTCGCCAACACGGGCGAGCAGCCGGCGCGGAGAGTCGAAGCCACGACCAAGGCATTTGAGCACCGCGATCGCCTGTCCGAGCGGGAGCGATACCGCGCGGTGGGGATGTACAGGCTCGGTGTGACGCAAGAGTGGGAGCAGGCGATCACCGCGTATCGCACGCTGCTGGATGTGTATCCCAACGATGTGTATGCGCTGACGAACCTGGGAGTCGCCCACTGGCTGCTCCGCGATAACGTGCGTGTGGAAGAACTTGCCCACCGCGCTCTGGCGCTGGATTCGTCTAATTCATCATCATATTGGAATCTCGCTGAGTCGCAGGTCTTACAGGGAAAGTTCGCCGACGTCGCTGTGACGCTGGACCGCTATGCCGCGTGGACCCCTAACAACCCCGGCGCTACGTACTTCCGCGGACTGTCGGCTCACATACAGGGCAGCTATGAGGACGCCGAGAACAGTTTCCGTCTTGTTCAGGAAGCCGAGCGGGGAAGTCTTTTCTGGACGGCAGCAGTCAACGCGCGCATGGCGGAGCTTGCGACTCTCCAGGGAAAGACCTCGGAGGCCGCGAGGCATTGGCGCGATGCGCTCGCTGCCACGGAGCAACGGGGGTTAGCCAGAGAGTACGTCGAGACGGTGGTCGCTCAAGCACGAGCAGATCTCCTGGTGACAGGTGACGCGGAGGCGGCAGTTCGCAAGGTGGATGCGGTCCTGCAACGCTACCCCCTCGAGAATCTTCCTACCCTGGATCGGCCTTACTCAGGTTTGATAACGTTCTACACCATTGCGGACCGGCTGTCGCGAGCGCGAGAGCTTCTCGCCGAGTACGAAGCAACGGGCACACCCGAGTACAACCGAGGAACCAGGGCGTTGCACGGTCACGCGCAGGGTGTCCTCGCCCTTGCCGAAGGGCGCCCACAAGAGGCGGTCGAAAAGTTTGAGCAGGCAGACGACGGACCATGCACCATCTGCGCGCTGCCGGGACTGGCTCGTGCCTACGACCTGGCCGGCGAGGGGGACTCGGTACTGGCTTTGTACGAACGGTATGTCGCCACCCCTTGGACCGATCGGATCGAACTCGACTATTTCATTCTTCCCGCCGCGTACGTGCGACTCGGCGAGTTGTATGAAGAACGCGGCGACCGAGAGCGCGCAATATTGTATTACGACAAGTTCGTGGAACTGTGGAGGAATGCCGATCCCGAGCTGCAGGCCACGGTGCGAGATGTGCAGAGCCGCTTGGCGCGATTGGTGGCGGAGCCGGTGAGGTAGGGCGGTCAGGCGGTAGGGCGGAAGGCCGGTAAGGCGGGAGGCCGGTAGGGCGGTAGGGCCCTTCAGACGGACACCACCGCCGTCCTGAGGAGCCGTGCCCTTCGAGACGCACGCCTTCGCCGTGCTCCTCAGGACCACGGCGTCTCGAAGGGCGGCGGCGTCCTCCTCAGGGCAGGCGGAAGGGCGGTAGGGCACCGCCCCCCACCACACCACTTGGGGTGTAGGGTTTAGGGTGTAGGGTGTGGGGAACCTCAAAACAACCGCGTTCATCCGCGTTCATCCGCGGCCAATGAGAGATCAGACTAATGAAAGCAACAGCCGAAATACAGATGATCCCGATCGGCTCAGGCGTTTCGGTCCGCAAGGAAGTCAAGCGAGCCCATGGGATTCTGCAGGAATTCGAGATCGCCGCCCAGCTACACGCAAACGGCACCAACGTTGAGGGAGAGCTGGACGAGATCCTGGTCGCCGTGGTGAAGGTGCTCGAGACGCTCCACGCCGAAGGGACAGTCCGCATCTCGACGCACCTCAAGATCAGCACGCGGACGGACAAGGAGCCTACGCTGACGGCAAAGCTGTTTTAGCTGAACTCAGCAGAGTTCGTCCGTTTGTGCAAGGTCGCTGGCGAGGAATTGATGGCGAAGGTGGGACCCGTGATGCCCATGAGACCCTTTTCGTAATGAGCCGTTCTCCATCGGCTTCTGCTAGCTCACGCTACGATGTACTAGTGGTCGGCGGTGGGAACGCCGCGTTGTGCGCCGCGATGACCGCCGCGCGCGCCGGTGCGCGTGTCCTGCTTTTGGAGAGCGCGCCCTTCGAGTTTCGGGGAGGCAATAGCCGCCATACACGCAACCTGCGCTACGTCCACGACGCCGCGACGGATTATCTGACCGGTCGGTACGACGAAGCCGAGTACTGGAGCGATCTGCTACGAGTGACCGGTGGCAAGACCGACGAACTCCTGGCACGCCTCGTCATTCGTCAGTCCCGCGATCTGCACAAATGGATCGAACACCACGGTGGTCGGTTCCAACCACCGCTCCGAGGCACACTCCATCTCGCGAGAACCAACGCTTTCTTCTTCGGCGGCGGCAAGGCACTGATGAACGCCTATTACCGCACCGCCAAAACGCTTGGTGTCACAGTTCTCTACGACGCCGAGGTCACCGATGTGCGCTTCCTCGACGATTCCAACATCACGGTCGACGTTGGCACCGGCGAAACCGCCCGTAGTTTCCAGGCTCGTGCCGCGGTCGTCGCGTCCGGTGGTTACCAGGCCAACATCTCATGGCTCGCGGAACACTGGGGACCAGCCGCCGAAAACTTCATCATTCGGGGGACCCCCTACGACACTGGGCGTGTGCTGCGCGTGCTGCTCGATCGTGGCGTCCGAGACGTGGGAGAGCCGGACCAATGCCACGCCCTCGCCGTCGATGCGCGGGCACCCAAGTTCGACGGCGGTATCGTGACGAGACTGGACTGCATACCGTTCGGCATCGTCGTGAATCGTGAGAGCAGGCGTTTCGCAGACGAGGGTGAGGACATCTGGCCCCGCAGGTACGCCGTGTGGGGGCGATTGATAGCACGGCAGCCGGAGCAGACGGCGTACTGCCTCATCGACTCGAAGGTGGCCGATCAATTCATGCCGTCAGTGTTTCCACCGATAACGGCCAACACCATCGAAGAGCTTGCACAGCGACTCGAACTCGATCCGTACGTCACCGCGCGTACGGTGGCCGAGTTCAACGCCGCCGTTCGGCCCGGCACGTTCGATCCCACTTCCCTCGACGATTGCCACACGGACGGGATCGCACCGGCCAAGAGTCACTGGGCACTCCCTTTGGACACGCCACCGTTCGCCGGTTACCCGCTCCGCCCCGGCATTACGTTCACCTATCTCGGCGTCGCCGTGAACGAACACGCCCAGGTCATCATGCAGGACGATATGCCGCGACCGAATCTCTTTGCCGCCGGCGAGATCATGGCTGGAAACATTCTTGGTCAAGGGTACGTCGGCGGACTCGGCTTGACCTTGGGAACCGTCTTCGGCCGTATCGCCGGACACGCCGCCGCACAGTATGCCCTCGACAACCACTGACGAAGCCCGACGGCTCATGACCATCTGCAATGCCTGCCGGTATTGCGAGGGATTCTGCGCCGTGTTTCCGGCGATGGAGTTACACCGGGAATTCTCCGATGGCGACCTGACGTATCTCGCCAACCTCTGCCACAACTGCCGTGGCTGCTATTACGCCTGCCAGTATGCACCGCCCCATGAATTCGCCGTCAACGTGCCAAGCACCTTCGAGCGCCTGCGCAAGGAGACGTTTCGACACTGTGCCTGGCCGGGGGTCCTCGCGCCACTCTTCTCCCGTAACGGTCTGACTGTCACCGCATTGACACTCGGGTCGGTCTTCGTCATCGGTTTGCTGACGGCACTCCTCGGTGACCGGACGGCCCTGTTCACGCGGCAGACGGGCGAAGGCGCATTCGATGTCATCGTTCCCTATTCGGTGATGGTTGTTCCGGCCATCATCCTCGCGGCGTATGCGGCCCTGGCACTGGTTTTGAGCGGTGTGGTCTTCTGGCGAACGGGTGGAAATGCGGGTGCTGGACCGGTGACCCTATCCGCATGGCTCCAGGCATCCAAGGACGCGTTGAAGCTCACCTATCTCGGTGGCGGCGGTCACGGATGCAACTATCCCGACGACGCCTTTTCGACCTCCCGGCGGTGGCTGCATCATCTGGTGCTGTACGGCTTCCTGTTAGACCTGGCCAGCACGACCAGCGCCGCTTTCTATCATCACGTGCTGGGACACCATGCGCCCTACCCATTGTGGAGCGTTCCCGTGGTGTTGGGAACCGTGGGCGGGATCGGCCTGGTGGCAGGCACGGCGGGCCTGCTGTGGCTGAGACGCCGAAGCGATACCGCTCCCAGCGACGCGACATCACGAGGCCTGAGCCTGGGCTTTCTGTGGCTCCTCCTCCTCACCAGCCTCACGGGCTTGTTGTTGCTAGCGTTTCGGGAAACGGCGGCCATGGGCACGCTGTTGATCGTGCACCTCGGAACGGTGGCAGGCCTCTTTCTCACGTTGCCGTACGGGAAGTTCGTCCACGCCGTTTATCGCTATCTCGCCCTCGTTCGCTATGCGTGCGAACAGCCCAGAGCTTCGGATACTACTCCAGTCGGCTATACCCCTAGCTGGAAATCGCCTGCGTTCATCCACAGGAGTCCCGTCATGAATCTCTTCGCCTCAAAGACTGCGTCGGCCATCGTGTTGACGGCAGCCATGGTCACCGCGCTCGCCGGTCACGCGCTCGCCCAGACCGACCGCTTCGGCGACTTGGCAGACGGTCCGTACGACCGCCTCGTGATCCGGAACGCCATGGTGATCCCCGGGCACGGCGGCCCGCCGGTCGGCCCGTACGATATCGTGATCGAACAGAACATGATCACCGAGATGACCCCGTTCGATCCCGTGACGGCAGAGAGGCGGGGAGATTCCGCGCGGGCCACGGGCGACCGGGAGATCGACGCCGGGGGCATGTACGTGATGCCGGGCATGACCGACCTCCACATGCATCTTCGGCAGCAACCCATGGAGATCGAGTACGTCTACTATCTCAAGCTCGCCCACGGTGTGACGACAATGGTGCCGGCGGCGGACCGAGGGCTGGACAGCGGGATGACCCAAGCCGCGTTGAGCGCGCGGAACGAGATCCTGGCGCCGCGCCTGTTCCCCATCTGGGGATGGGGCCGCAACACCGACTTCCCGCAGACGCAACTGGACGACCCCGCGATGGCCCCCGAGATCGCCCGGGAGATGGCGTCACAGGGCGCCCATGTCGTGAGCCTCGGGAGCGTCACCTGGAGCGAAGAGCTGTTCGGAGCCGTGGCGAAGGCCGTGTGGGATGCGGGCGGCATCACAACGATCCACCTCCCGCCGTCAACGAACGCCGTCGTGCATGCCGTGGACGCCGCACGCCTCGGTGCCACGATGATCGAGCACCACTACGGCTACGCAGAGTCGGCGCTCGAGACGAGCGTGCAGGACTTCCCCAGGGAATACAACTACAACAACGAGAACGAACGGTTCAGACACGCAGGGAAGGTGTGGGTCGATACCGACAAGGAACTGCTGCTCAGCGAAGTCGCGGATTCTCTTGTACACTATGGCGTTACGATGCTACCCACGCGGGTCGTGTACGAGGCCAACCGGGACATCATCCGGGCGCAGAGCTTGCCGTGGCACGACAAGTACACTCATCAGGCGTTGATCAATTGGAACCTGCCCAACCCCTCCTACCACGGTTCGTATCACTACGACTGGACCTCCGACGACGAGTACTACTGGTACACGGCATTCGACCTGTGGGGCGACCTGATCTACGAGTTCAATAAACGGGGTGGCCGGGTCGCGTACGGCACGGACGACAACTACATCTGGGCGACACCGGGCTTTTCGAACATTCGGGAACTGCAGCTCGTTCGGGAGTCGGGGTTGCATCCCCTCGAGGTGTTGAAGGCCGCGACCTACAACAGCGCCGAGACGCTGCGGCAACCGATGCTCGGCCTCGTCCGGCCGGGGTACCTGGCAGACCTCGTCATCGTCGACGGCAACCCGGCCTACAACCTGCGCTTCATGTATTCGTTCGGAGCACTACGCCTCAACGCCCAGGGAGAGATGGAGCGGAGCCGCGGGATCGTTCATACGATCAAGGACGGTATCGTAATCAACAACTCGCGCCTCATGGAAGAGGTGGAGCGCATGGTAGCGGCATCCAAAGAGGGAGTCGATCCCAGCGTCGTGGAGAAGCCGTTTGTGAGCGACGGGCGGTCAGGCGGTAGGCGGTAGGGCGGTAAGGCGGTAAGGCGGTAAGGCGGTAAGGCGG
>JBDHFY010000133.1:0-10762 GCA_039590195.1 Gemmatimonadota bacterium
AGCAAGCTGACCGAATCGCCGAGCCAGGTGGGCGAAGATGATATCGGGTTGCTGAGAGAAGCGGGTTGGAGCAAGCGGGCGATCTGGGAGATAACCGCCCTAGTCTCCTTTTTTAACTTCAGCGGTCGACTGGAGGCAGCATCGGGTCTCCCCCCGGATGAGATTCCCGAAGCCGCCAGGTTAGCAGAGGCACGAAACAGCTAAAAGCCAAAACGACCGAGCGGTAGCGCACCAAGACCAACTACAGCTTAATCCAGTGGGATAGGCACCAACTGGATCGTACCGCCGCTACCTCCAAGCTCCCCAAACTCGTTGTTTCCCCAGCACCAAGCCTGCCCGTCGCTCTGGACCCCACACCCAGCAACCGAGCCAAGGACGATCCGCACAAACAGCTCCGCCGTCGCAACCAAAGTCGGCACGGGTTGGTCCTCCCTCGTGCCATTCCCCAGCTGGCCGCCGTCCCTGTTCCACCCCCAGCAGTACGCCCGTCCAGTCGTGGCCAACGCGCAGGTGTGTGCGGCCCCGGCGTCGAGCTGCACAAAGGGCTCCGGAGAGTCTACCCGAACGGGGCGAGATTGATCGGTCCCCGTGCCGTCGCCAAGCTGGCCAAGGACGTTCTCCCCCCAGCACCAGGCGGTTCCATTCGCCGCTAGGCCGCACGTGTGTGCGATCCCGAGGGCGAGCGAGACAAAGGTTTCGCCACCCTGGACTTGCGCGGGAAGCGAGTGATCCTCGGTCGTGCCGTCGCCCAGGCCGCCGTGCGAGTTCCGTCCCCAGCACCAGGCCCGGCGGCCCCGATCCAGCGCGCATGCATGGGCACCACCAATATCGATCGCTCCGAACTCTTCATCGGTGGCCACGAGACTTGGCTCGAGAGAGTTGTCTCGCGTGCCGTTTCCTAGCTGTCCGTTGAGGTTCGCTCCCCAGCACCAGGCTCGCCCCGATGCGTCGAGGCCGCAGGTAGAAGCGCCGCCAGCGCTCAAGGCGAGAAAGATGATCCCACCGGAGACCGGTACCGGCGAAGAGCTGGGTTCGGTGTCGCCCGTACCCAACGCGCCCGCACCATTCGCTCCCCAGCAAAAGGCGGCTCCGGTGGCGGTGAGGCCGCAGGAGTGATTCGAACCCAGGCTCAGAGAAACGAAAGCCGGTGCTCCCGCGACACGAACAGCCCGCGCCGAATTCCGGGATGTACCGTCGCCGAGCTCGCCGAAGCGATTTCGCCCACGGCAGAAGGTCCCCTCGCCCGCACGGATCCCGCAGCTATGGTGAACACCCAGAGCGAGAGCCACGTATCCTTGGGTGGGGCCGGGAGGCAGAGTGGCGGTCGGCCCCTGGGAGCCGTCGCAGGCGACCGAGAGAAGGAGCGAAACCCCGGCCATGCAGCGCGCGAGGATACCGAGACGAAGCGTCATGGGTTCACCAAGATAAAAAGGTTGCCTTTCCGGTGCAGATCACCCGTGAAGCCGCTAATGAGAAGAACTCGGTGGACATGGGCTGGAAGCAGGTTTCCAACGCGGCGGGATTGGGCCCGCGGTGCCATTAACGGTGACAATGCCCACCGATACTGGTCGGTGCTGACCGGCGATCAACGTATTCATTTCTCGCACAACCAGCGCGTATCAGCGCTGACCAGCGCCAGGTTGAGTCCTTTGGAGCCGAGAGTCTAGGTTCGAGGATTTTTCGCTTCCGGGTTGGAAGTGGGAAACATGACCCATCGTTCCACCCACCCCCGCGTTTCACTGAGGGGGACCTGATGTTTTTCTCTCTCGCGTGTAGACATGTCTAGGGCGAGGTCTTCGTGTTCTTCGAGGCTGGTCGGCGCATCGGTGAGTCGTGGACCGTCGAGCTCGAAGGCCGGTGGTTCGCAGGGATCGACGAGGATGGTCTGGCCGACGGCTTCCGCCGGGACGGACACCTGACGCTACGGCTGGTGCGCTACTTCTGAGGCGGAACCACCCCGGTTACGGGGCGGCCCCCCAGTTCGGTTGATCACTCTGCGTTCTCGTGATTTGGACAACGTCACTTCCGTCGGGTCGCATGGCATAAATTCTGAACGTCAAGGCGGAGCCTCTGGCGAAGGTGATCCACCTCCCGTCCGGTGACCACGTGGGCTCGGTCGATGTCCCGGGGCCGGCAGTGAGCCTTTGCTTGCCCGACCCGTCGGTTCGGATCACGAAGACATCGAAGCTGGTTCCAACGGAGGCCGCGTAGACGATGCTGCCGCCGTCGGGCGACCATTGCGGGATCACGGCCAGCCTGTCGCCTGTGAAAAGGCCTCTCACTCCACTGCCATCTGCGTTCATGATGTAGAGATCGCCCCCGGGCGTGGGGTCTCGACCGCTCCGGAACACGATCTGTGTTCCATCGGGCGACCAGGCGGGGTCCCCGTCAGACGTGTCCGGATCGTTTGTGACGTTGATCACGCCGGACCCATTCGCGTTCATGATGAAGACGTCCTTCTCCGCGGCCACTTCGAGCGCGGCTTCGTAGACGATCCTGGCGCCATCCGGAGACAACGCCGGGTCAGTCTCGCGCACATCGGGCGTGTTCGTCAGATTGGTCGCCCCCGTCCCATCCGGATTCGCGACCCATATATCCTCGGTATTGCCTCTCGTGAAGGCGATCCTCGTTCCATCGGTGCTGACGGCAAGTCGTGTGCCCGCCGTCACCATGCGCTGATCCCCGCCGATCGCCGACATCGACCACACCGTGCCTTGTGAGACGAAGAAGATGCGGCCTGCATCCGGCGCGAGACAGAAAACGATGAACTCGAGGTCGAGCCTCTGGGCACTTGTTGTCCTGACCTCACCCGGGTTCTCGAGGTTCGTGACTCGGCAATTGTCGGCGATGGCAGACAACTCGACTGTGTGCGGCCCATCCGAGAGGCCGGATAGCAGCAGGGAACCGCTCCGGCTGATGGTCCCGCGCTCGGTGCCATCGAGGAGAAAGGTGTAGCCATCCGGATCGAGCTGGTCCCCGACAGTCCGCACGGAGACCCGGAGTTCGCCGGCAGGCGGGGCGGTGGGCGGTTCCGCTCCTCCGCCCGTCCCACCGCCGGAGCAGGCCGACAACAGAAGGACAACAGGGATAGTCAGGGGACGTGGGGCCTTCATGTCTGCAGCTGGTGCCGCGAACGTAACGCTGCTACGGCAGCTCGAAAACGGTCATCGTTATCGTCAGCACGCCGCCTCCCGAGCAGGCGGAGCTGCCACCTTTCCCGCCCTTGGCCACCGACCACGCGTCGCTCACGAACTGAACTGTCGTGCCGGGGGCCGGGCCCGGGAACCACGCACCCGACGTAATCTCGCCACCGTGCGCCAGGAACGTATACCGGGCATCGCCACCTTTCTGGTTCAGAGCGTTGAAGGCGAGCCGCATGTCGATGGTGCCGTCTTCGGCCAGCTCGGAGTGGAAAGAGCCGGTGTAGTCGTCGTTCGGAAAGCACGCCGCTCCGCCGGCGACTTCACGCAGGAGAAAGCCCAAGTTGTCGATCGTGCAGTCGCGGGCGGTGACGCCCGTCGTGCGGTCGTCCGTCTGGCAGTGCGCCGTGATGACTCCGGCTTCCTGCACGATCGTGATGTCATAGTTGGGACCTTCTCCCGATCCGGGGGCGGGAGCGCCTCCGGGGTGGTCCGGGCAGTTGGGCCATTCGGGACAGGCGCCGGGCGGAGCCGCTGGCTCCAGCATCCTGGGCCCTGTGGTGAGATCGCGCGCATCCTGACAGCTCGATAGGCCCACCAGTGTCAGAATCGCCAGTGAAGAGAGAAAAATCCCAGGTCGCATGCCGCCTCCCCTACATGAACAGTTCTATTGCCGCTTTGCGAACGGTGTGCATAGGTTGTCAATGAGCACTATACGTATCTGGCGTCAGACGTCCGTCAGATCCCTGTCAGATGCCCGTGCAGCACCGGGACGGCCATGTTCGAGTTTCGTGCCCTCGGCACCACCGACCTGCGAGATCTCTCCAAGGATCAAAGCCTCGCGCGGCTGCGCTCCCGCCCGAAGCTGCTCGCCCTTTTCGCCTATCTAGCTCTCTCCGCGCGGCGGTTCACGCGACGCGACGTATTGACGGGTGTCTTCTGGCCCGAGTGCCGGGAGCGGCAGGCTCGGCACGCCCTGCGGCAAGCCCTTTACGAGCTTCGAGGGTTGCTGGGCGAAGACGTCGTGGTCTCCCGCGGCGACGCGCTGGGGATCGACGCCCGATTCCTGCGGTGTGATGTTCACGCCTTCGAGGCCGCGATCGAGGCGCGCGACTTCGCCCGGGCGCTGGAGCTGTATGGCGGGGAACTCCTTCCCGGACTCCATGTGCCGGGGTGCCCTGAACTGGACCACTGGCTCGAAACCTCTCGCCAGCGACTGCGCACGCTCGCGGTCCGGGCCGCGACGCGAAGCGCTCTCGAGCTCATCTCGAACCGGGATTTCTCTGGCGCCGTACCGCTCCTCGAGCGCGGGATGAACTGGGACCCGTACGACGAAAGCCTGCTGCGTGAGCTGCTGGTCTGCCTCCACCATCTCGGCGATCGGTCCCGGGCGATCCACGAATACGAGACGTTCCGCGCCCGACTCTCCGACGATCTGGCGATCGACCCTTCGGACGAGACGGAGGCGCTGGTAGAGGCCGTTCGCGAGGCGGAGTCGGGAGAGCGTGTCGCGGTCGTCGACGGGCTGCGAGGATCTCTCGGCCCTGAAGCGCCGGACGAGTCGACGAGCGGTGCATCCTGGTGGAGAAAGTTGACGTCACCACGACGCGTTGCGGCGGCTACCGCGTTAGCCGTGGTGCTCGTGGTTCTTGGCTTGATGACGAGCCGGAATCGCGCCGCAGAGCCCCAGGGCGTCGATCTCGAATCGAATCGGGTGCTGGTTGGGCCGTTCGTCAACCGGACCGGTGATCCCGAGTTCGACCGGCTCGGGCAGATGGCATCCGACTGGATCGCGCGTGGGCTCGCCGAGACGGATCTGATGCGGGTGGTGTCGGTCGCCAGCCTGAACCCGGGCCAGGGCGGTGGGTCGGAGAGCCCCGATGACGCGAGGTCGCTGGCCGAGAACCACCGGGCCGCGCTGCTCATTATCGGATCGTACCGTCAACACGGAGACTCGCTCGCTTTCGAGGCCCAAGTCATCGACGTAGCCAGCGGAGAGTTGCTGCGGACGGTCTCCCGCCTGCGAACGCCCGCTTCGGCCGCCCTCGAGGGAGTGGATGAGCTCCGACAGAAAGTGGCCGGCAGCCTAGCGACGGTCGTCGATCCCCGACTTCGCTCCTGGGCGGACCGGGCGAGCCAGCCGCCCAGCTACGCGGCATACGTGCTATACGACCGGGGACTCGAAACCCTTTTCGGCGTGCGGCGCAAGCCGTTTTCGATCGACGGGAACACCGGGGGGTTCGCGTCGAGAATGGGCGAGGCGGCCGAGTACTTCGGCCGCGCAGCCGCCGTGGACCCGGACTTCAGCATCGCGCTCCTGTGGGCGATTCAGGCCTACACGTATGGCGGTGCACGCCGCCGAGCCGACTCGCTGGCGCAAATGCTGAACGGCAAGCGAAACGAGCTGACGAATTGGGAGCGCAGTCTGCTGGACGGGTACATGGCTAGCGCCCGAGGGGATCTTCCCTCCGCATACAGGGCGTACACCCGGGTCGTGGAGATGACCCCGGGAGACGTGTGGAACTACAACCTGGCGGAGACCGCGTACCGGCTCAATCGTCCCCGCGAGGCCGCCCGTCTCCTGTCGGAGGCGGACTCCGAACAGGGGCTGCTGTTTCACTTCGAGATGTTCTGGCACCTGCTCACCGTTGCACGCCACAGGTTGGGGGAGCACGAGGAGGAACTCCTCGCTGCCCGGACTGGACGTCGCGTGCTGCCCGGGAGCTCCAAATTGCGGCGAAATGAACTTCGGGCGCTGGGTGCCCTGGGTCGAGTCGAAAACGCGATGCCGCGCGACCACGACGAAGCGTTCATCCTCGTCGAGGAACTGATCAGACACGGGCACCACACGGTCGCGGAAGAGGTCGTTGCCGGGTACCTGGCCCGCTACGATCCGACCGAGGACTCACAGCCATCGAGCAACGCCGCGTACTGGCTCGAAAAGGCCGGGCGCCTCGATGAGAGCCGGGCGATCCTCGAAGGTCTCCTTGAGAAGAACCCGGAGAACTGGTGGGTCTGGAGGCGATTGGGAGAGATAGCGGCGATGAGCGGCGAGCAGCAGCGGGCCATCGAGATCGCTTCGTTGTTGCGTGATTGGCGAACTTCTTCCGATGAGCGCGGAAGAGCGACCTACTACAGCGCGATCCTGTCGGCTCACCTGGGTGATCACGAACGCGCTACGCAGCTCATCAGCCGGGCCTGGGAGCAGGGCTGGGAGTACGACCGGCTCGACCTCCACACGACCCCATATCTGCCCCAGTCGCTGCGCGACTATCCGCCATTTCGGGAGCTGATGCGGCCGGAGGGATAGGGCTCAGAGCGTGGTTCGAATCCTGGGGATCATGACGTGGCTGTACACGATGACGTTCGGATCGTTTATCGGGTACGCCAACGCGTTCCCAAAGTTGATCGACGACATGTTCGGCGTGATCCGTGTGGACGATTGAATCGCCGGTTGCCCCAAACGTCGAGATCCTGGGCTGGTTGTCGAGTGGCGAGCCGGTAATGGGAACGGTTGTATTCGGTACTGCCAGGATTTTCGTAATCGGCGACGAGCACCCCATGCTAGCCGTGTCGCAGCCGTTCGTGGACAACCTCGTGAATTGGACGTTCCCGCGAAAGAGGGGGTTGTGAGAGTGGGTTCTCTGACCCTTGGCTGCCGAGCGAGGCGCTAAGCGAGGAACCAGTTCAGCGACGACTCAATGATCGGGTCGGGAAGCGAGTGGCCGCCACCAAACTCAGTAAAGGTCACCTCGTAACCGCTGTCACGTAGACCGGGCACGGTGGAGTCGCGAGTGATGCTCACCGGGATCACGGGATCGCTTGTGCCGTGCGATATGTAGATGCGCGGCCTACCGGTGAGTGGACCGAGGGCCACCCGAATGCCGGGAGAGTAGGCCACGATGTGGCTGAAAAGGTCTCCGTTGACAGGGCCGAGGGATACGGCGTAGGCCGCGCCGTCCGAAAACCCCGCCAGCGCGAGGCGGGTGGGGTCGACCCTCAACCGGTCGAAGGTGTGCTGCAACGCGAGGTCGAGTAACCTGGCATCGGGTCCGACGGCGCCGGAGGTGATCAGGTCCCACGTCCGGGTGCTGGAATCGATGGCGAGAAGGATCATGCCCCGCTCTTCGGCCCGCGGGTAATAAGGCGCCCAGTCGCCGGCGGTGCCACCACCACCATGCAAGCCGACGAAGAGAGGTGCCGGCGTGTCGGGGGAGTAGCTCTCCGGTACGTACAGGAGTCCGTCGCCAGAGCTCCCAAGCCCGAGTTGCGACAATCCAACGGTGGGTTCTTGGGTCGGGATGCCAGGGCGAGCGGTCAGTCGACTTGGGTTTGGGGGAGTTGGGCGGGGTCCGGTCGGCGACTCGGATGAATCCCCACAGCCCGGAATCGCGAAAACCGCTAAAGCGCCGCCGGCAGCTCGGAGAAAGACGCGACGCGACACGGCGGTCGAAACTCGCCGGAATGGTGAAGAGACGCTGGGCTCCACATCCATAAGAACGTTGGCCGCTCAGCTTCGGTTCATTCCTGGGAAGGCTCGCGGCCTGCTCCCGTTTGGGAAGGAGTTAGTAAGCCCTTTGCGGTCCTAGCAGCGGCAGTCGGTCTCTACGTCTTTCGCCGGACTAGAGCGCCAGGTCGAGTCCTTTGGAGCCGAGAACCGATCACCGGGTCTCATACACTGCTGTCTGACCCGTCTCGTCGAAGGAAACGATGTCAAACGGGTCCGTCTGTCCGTCGGTCTCCATGCCAGGTGACCCGGCGGGCATGCCCGGTACTGCGATTCCCCTGACTTCCGGTCGCTCGGTAAGTAGCCGTGCGATCACGTCAGCGGGGACGTGGCCCTCGATCACGTATCCTTCCACCTCGGCTGTGTGACACGACTCGAGCTCAGACGGAACTCCCAGCTCGGACTTGACGAGCTCGAGTTCGTCTGTTTCCTGCACCTCGACCTCGAACCCCGCGGTTCGCAGGTGCTCAACCCAACTCGCGCAGCAGCCGCAGAAAGTGGGTTTGTAGACTTTCACTTTTGTGGGTGTTGCAAGGTCGTACGTTGCCGCAACGGCTTGGCTGTGATCTGACCCGTTAGACGGCTTTTGGGAGGTCGTCCCATCGGCACTACCACACGCAGCCGCGGCAACCAGTACCAAGGCGAGTTGGTGATGTAACAGTCTCATACGGCCTCCATTCATGGTGTAAGTGATCATCTCACGTCGTCTGTCCTAAACTCAGGAGGAGGCACGAACAAAGAAGGATCAGGAGGTTGATTATTGCCTTCAAGCGAGATCATCTGATACCGAGTTGTCCCGTTTTCGTATACACCCCAATTAGAGACTCGGAGGTTTCCGAATTGCTTCAGCGGCCCCAACGTATACCGATATTGCGTAGTGGCCTTAACAATAGGTTCCTTCCTGGCATTCAATATGATCCAGCCGTGTAGGACCCCATCTCTACATAGGAATCGATTCGGTACCAGGGGTACCATTCCCATATCTCCATTTCGCCCATGGTTTCGACCATGGCCTCGGCTTCAGCAATCGCTAACGAGTCACCACGAATGCCTTCTGTTTCCTCTTGGGCAACAGTGGGTTGCCAATGGAGTAGAACCATACCAGTTAGCATCAAGAAAGGTCTCATATTGGAAGGGCAGGGCATGCTGTACGTACGACGCATACTGTCGCGAACGTGTTCAATTGAAGCCGAGAGTCCAGGTTCGAATCCTGGGGGCCCAACCACGACTTAGCCTCGCCAACTTCAGGGGGTCTTGAAACCCAGCGCTCCTCAAGCCTTGCCGGTGTCGGCCACCGCATCGCTTGAGACGGTCGCCGGCGCCTCGACGATCGACGATGCGTCTCCGCGGTCGAGGAGAACGGCGACCCAGCGAGTTCGGGGATTGTTCTGCAAGGCGATCTTGATCGTCATCGTCAACGGCACCGACAGGATCATGCCCACCGGCCCGAGGACCCATCCCCAGAAAAGGAGCGAGAGGAAGACGACGAGCGTCGAGAGCCCCAATCCTTTTCCTAGGACCCGCGGCTCGAGCATGTTCCCGATCACGACGTTGATTACCACGTAACCGGCAGCGGCGATGAGTGCTCGGCCCAAGCCGAACTGGATGAACCCGAGCAGCACGGCAGGAATCGCGGCGATGAATGACCCGATCGTCGGCACGTAGTTCAAGAGAAACGCGAGTAGGCCCCAGAGGACGGGGAAGTCGATTCCCAACACGGCCACCCACAGACCGACGGCGAGCCCGGTCAGCAAGCAAATGAGCGTCTTGAGGTTCAGGTAGTGCTGGAGGCTATCGGCGAAGGCGGCGAACTCCTGGATCGTTGCCCGCGATCGCGGGTGGATGGCGTCGAGCTTGAGAGGGAAGCTCGAGATCTCGAGCAGGATGAACACGACCATGAACAGGATCACGAAGGCGTTGGCGAAGACGCCGCGAAGGGCGGTCAGGACGGTGGCGGTCAGCCGCATCGCAGACGCCGGTTCGACGTTGGCGAGCAACTCTTCGACGGAAAGCGGAGTCCGTCGACCCACGATTCGCTCGGCGACGTCGGTCAGCGCCCTGGACAAGCTCTCCTGGTATATGGGGATGCGGCTCGAAAACTCGGTAATCGACGTTCCGACGATGGCCGAGACGACAAGCAGCGCGCTCATCACTCCGACCACGAAGACCGCGACGGCTACGGTGTGGGGCAGGCCGCGCCGGTCCATCCACGCCACCGGCCGGGCTCCGATCACCGCCAGGAAAACAGAGAGGAGGAAGGGAACGAGGACCTGTTGGGAGGCCTGGATCCCGTAGACGATGACGATCACAGCCGCAGCGCTGACAAGGAGCCGCCATCCGTGAGTCGTCCGCGGGGCGCTGCCTTCGAGCGGATGATCCGTTCGCATGCGCGTTCGCTTTCGTTGGGTCGACGATTACTGGTTGCTTGCTAAGATTGTGGATCGTCCGTGTCGGGGCAACCGAAGTCGACAGCGTGTCTCAGCGGATCTCGTCTCGCGCTTCTAACGCGTTGATTTCACTTTCGATCCTCTCCCACTCACTGATCAGATCTCGCAGCTCGAGTTGAAGACGGTTGCGCTCCGCTTGGCGGTCACGGGCCTCGTCGACGGGCGTTCGCGCAAAGTAGTCGGGTTCACAGAACAGGTCGTCGATTTCCTGAACGCGTGTCTCGGCGGCCTCAATGCGTTGCATAATCGGCTCGAGTCGCTGGCGGCGTTTCTGCAGGTCACGCTTGGAATTCTTCCGTTTTGCCGGTCGCTCGGCGGACTCCGGGGTTGGTGACGCTTTCTTTTGCCGTTTTTCCCTTCGCGCCTTGAGAACGACATGGTCGACATCGAGATGATCGTCCCCGCAGGCGTGGACGTATTCGTCGTACGGACCGGGGTAATCGGTGACGCCGTCCGCTCGAATTTCGAGGACGCGCGTGGCCAGTTGACTCACGAACCAACGGTCGTGTGAGACCAGAATCAGCGTGCCGGGGTACGCTCTCAATCCTTCGACTAACGCTTCGATCGATTCCAGGTCGAGGTGGTTGGTCGGTTCGTCGAGCACGAGCACGTTGGGTTGTTCGATGCTCAGACGTGTGAAAACGAGCCGAGTGGCCTCGCCACCGGAG
>JBDHFY010000134.1:0-10641 GCA_039590195.1 Gemmatimonadota bacterium
GGGCGGCGGCGGTGCGGGTGGCGGCGGGGGCGGGGGCCGCTCCGGTCGTGACGACCGTCGGCTCCCCAACGTGCAGGATCATCTCTCCCGCGGTCAGAAGATCCTCGTTCAAGTCACCAAAGAGCCCATCAGTACGAAGGGACCCAGGGTCTCGGCGCAAATTTCGCTGCCGGGCCGGTTTCTGGTGTACATGCCCGACGCTTCAAAAATCGGAGTGAGCCGGAAGATTGAGTCCCGGGAGGAGCGGGCGCGGCTCCGCTCGATGGTGCGCAAGCTCCTTCCCAAGAACGTCGGTGGCGTGATCGTGCGCACTGCCGCAGAGGATCTCGATGGGGACCTCGTCAAGCGCGACCTCAAGTCACTCCTGGCGTTGTGGAGGCGTATCCAGCGGAAGAGCGCATCCGTCGACCCCCCGGCTCTCGTGCAGGAGGAGGCATCCCTCACGCGGGGCATCATCCGCGATCTCCTGAGCGACAAGGTGGACGGTCTGTGGGTCGATTCCCGGACCGCGCACAACGAGATCAAGAGGTACTTGAAGCAGGTCGACCCGGATCAGATGAAGCAGGTTCGGTACTACCGGGATTCGCGACCGCTCTTCGACAAGTTCGACATCGAGGAACAAGTCCGGGCCCTCTTTCAAGGCCGAGTCGATCTTCCGGCCGGGGGATACATCGTCATCGAGCAAACCGAAGCCCTCGTCTCCATCGACGTGAACACGGGCCGGTACACCGGCAAGAAGGATCCGGAGAAGACCATTCTGCGCACCAATCTCGAGGCCGCGCGGGAAATCGCCCGGCAGCTGCGCCTGCGGGACATCGGCGGGATCATCGTCACCGATTTCATCGACATGGAGATCCAAGCCAACCGGGAGAAGGTCTTCAACGAGCTGAAGAGGGCCCTGTCGAGGGACCGAGCCAGGACCAGGGTGTTTCAGGTCTCTGACCTCGGTCTCATCGAGATGACGAGGCAACGTGTGCGGCCCTCGCTCCGCGATACCATGACCACGATCTGTCCGGGCTGCCGTGGGTCGGGGAGGGTTTTCCGGCCTGATGTGGTGGTTCGTCGCCTGGCTCGGACGTTGCGCCGAGTGGCCCATGAGGACAAGGAGCGCCAGATGCTCGTGCGTCTACACCCGGAGGTCGCGCTCTACCTCATGGAGGACGAGCCGGACTTCATGGCCCGCTTCAGCAAGACGACCAAGATGGAGGTGGAGCTTCGGGACGACCCGACCATCGGGATCGACGAGTTCCGCCTCGTGGCGCAGCCGGCTGGTCGGGACGTGACGCAGAAGTATGCGGTAGCCTGAGCCCCCCGCCCGGCCTCACACCAGGCAATCCCCTCAGCACCGCCGCCCGTCCCCTGGGCTTAGGCAGTCCCCGCCCCTCCGCCTCCCTGCCCAGGGGCTTGGGGCTTTAGGCATGACGTACTGGTTTGAGAGCAGCACCTGTCGGCGTAAGCCCCAAGCCCCAAGCCCTAAGCCCTGTCACTCCCATTGACCCAACCCCGTACGCCGTCTATGTTTACCTGCTTATGACATATGCGATTTTCAGGACGGGCGGACAGCAGTTCATGGCCGAGCCGGGTCGAACCCTTAGGATCCCTCTCGTGATGGAGGCGGAGCCCGGGGCGAAGCTCACGTTCGATGAAGTTCTTCTTTCGAGTGACGGCAAGAAGGTCAACGCCGGTCAGCCTACCGTGAAGGGCGCGAAGGTCACGGCGGAGGTGGTCGGTCACGGGCAGGACAAGAAGATCTACGTCTTCCGGTTCAAGCGCCGCAAGAATTATCGCCGCAAGACGGGTCACCGGCAAAAATTCACCGAGATCATGATCACCGATTTAAAGGTCGGTTGAGGGTCATATGGCTCACAAGAAAGGCGTCGGCTCCAGCCGCAACGGACGCGACTCCAATGCCCAGTACCTCGGGGTCAAACGGTTCGGCGGTCAGCGGGTCAGGGCGGGGAACATCCTCGTCAGGCAACGGGGTACGAAGTTCCATCCCGGCAGCAACGTCCGGCGCGGCAAGGACGACACCCTCTTTGCATTGATCGACGGCGTTGTGAAGTTCGAGCACAAGGACAAGAGGCGGCAGAAGATCTCTGTGTATGCGTTGGAAGCGGTGGCGGGGTAGGGCGGGAGGGCGGTAGGACGGTAGGACGGTACGTTGAGGAGAGATCAGCGGGCTCATCGAGGCCCGCTTTTTTGTTGGCGGGAGGGCGGTAAGGCGGGAAGGTGTCTCGCTCAGCTACGAGCTTTGTCCTGGTGCTTCTTGCTCAAGGCGAGATAGAGTCCCCAGATGAGCCGACCGGCGTGGTCGCGGAGCGAGTCGAGTTCCTTCCAGCCGTCTTGGGTGATGAACGACAGATCCTGGGCCAAGCGCAGGATGTATGATAGTTCTGACAGGGAGCCGAGCGAGATGTCGAGGTATCGCCTGAACTCTCGCCAGCCGCGCTTCGCTGAGCCCTCGGCGATGTTCGCCGCCGCTGAGAACGCTGCGCGGCGCGCCTGTGCTGTGAGCCCGTAGAGTTCATCTCGCGGGAATGACCGCGTCGCATGATACACGGCGAGAGTAAGCTTGTGGCTCACCTGCCAAGCCTCAAAGCGCTCGTAGGGCATCATACCTGAATATCGTGCTATGTTTGGTGGAAGCCGTATCATTTCTTTGCGGGGGTGGTCCAATTCCTTGCGGTTACACGTCTGGCCATCACCTTCCCGCCTTTCCGCCCTACCGCCTTCCCGCCCTACCGCCTTTCCGCCTTTCCGCCTTTCCGCCCTACCGCCCGACCGCCTTTCCGCCTTCCCGCCCTACCGCCTTCCCGCCTGGTGGCGGGGTGTGGGGAGGACTACCGCCCTACCGCCTGCGCCCCGCTCTGCAGCTGCCGCAACACCTCCTCCATGCTCTGCCAGCGGTCCGGGGGCTCTTTCTCCATTGAGCGCTTGATGGCGCCCACCAGGGAGTCGGGTGCATCAGGCACGATCGACCGCAGATCCGGCGGCGTCTGCGTGCGCTGGTTGTACACAATCTCGTGCGCGGTTCGTCCGGTGAACGGCGGTCGGCCGGCGAGTAACTCGTAACCCACGACGCCCCAACTGTAGATGTCCGTACGGCGGTCGATGCGGCCCTCCGCCTCGATTTGCTCGGGGCTCATGTATTGCGGCGATCCGATGATCTCACCGCTGCTGGTCAGGCTTCCCAGTTCGGACGCCAGGCCCTTGGCCACCCCGAAGTCCACGAGGAGCGCCCGACCGGATTTGTCGACCATGATGTTTGAGGGCTTGATGTCACGGTGAATGACACCGTTCCGGTGGGCGTACGCCAACCCGCTCGCCACATCGGTGAGAATGCGCATCGCCTCCTCGACGGTCGCGACCCGGCCATCGTTGAAGATTTCGCTCAACGCCCTGCCACGGACGCGTGGCATCGCGTAGTACGCCAGCTCGGCTCTTTCGGCGGCGAAGATGACGGGGAGAATATTCGAATGCTTGAGCTTGGCGACGTAGCGGATCTCCCGCCGAAAGCGCTCGACGGCCACATGTGATGCCATCAGCTCGGGCCGCATTACCTTGACCGCCAGGTACCGGCGGGACAGTTGGTCTCCCACCAGGTACACGATCGAGAACCCACCGCGGCCCAGCTCGCCCATGACCTCGTAGTTCACCCCAAGCGCGTCCCGGAGTCGCTGGACGATCGGGACGGGCGTCGAGCTCAACGCGGTTCCGCAATGCGAACAGAAGCGCGCCTGGGCGACCAGCTCGGTGCCGCAACTGGAACACGTTTGGCCTGTCATGGCCTGGCGGAGGTCAAGGGCGTCGGACCGTTCCGCTCGAGTTCCCGGGTGCGAACATCAATGCCGGCGCGATCGCCGAGTACAGTGCGCGTTTCAAACACGACAATTCGCTATGGTGAAATGTACAGAAGACAGCAAGTGCGTCCCCGGGCTACCTGGGAGATCATGAGCAAAACACGGGCCAGCGCAGGCCAGCCGGGTCAGTGGTCGGGCTGAATCCTTGAATCGGGGAGCCTCGAACGCTCGGGAGCCAGGGCCACTATGGTCCCAGCCCCTTATGACTGCGCTATGGTCACTACCCTACACCCTACACCCTACTCCCTATCAACGCACCAACTCGAAGACAATCGGTTGTCCGATGGGTTCGACCTTGACCAACCGGTGATCGTCGCCGCTGAGGTAAAACACCACGCCACCCTCTAGGCCGGTCAACTCGACCCGGTAGGCCTGGTACGTTCCAGCGGGGACGGTCACTTCCTCGGTGCCGGCGACAGTGATCGACACGATCTTGACTCCGCCATCGGTCGTGTCGATCAATCTCACCTTGAAGGAGGCTCCCTCGGAGAGGCTCAGCGTCGGCACGACGATGCGGAGGGCATCGCTGATGAGGAGTCCTTCTCTGATCGGTCGGTCGATGTCCACGCCCGTTACGGCTCCGGTTTGCTGGTCGGGCGACTCGACCCGGCCCACGACGGCCCCCCGCTCGAGATCGAATACGAGGTGTGACTGCGGAGTGAAGGGCCCCATTTGCATCGTCTGGTCGAGTGATCGGATGTCCAACGACGCACTGCCCAGCACGAGCGTCGTAGTCTGGTTAAGCCCCGCCATGGGTACGCTGGTCGTCTCGTGATAGATCAAGGAATCACCTGCACTGGAGAGCTCGGTGACCTGCGTGCCGATCGGGTTTCCCTGGAGAGTGATTTGAAACGAATCTCTCCGCGCGACGACCCTTGAGGGATCGACCTCGAGCGGTGCGATGTCGGGGTCGAGATCGGCGGGCGTCAAAGGATTGCCGTCGGTATCCACGATCCTCACGGGCGCGATCGCCGCGAGCTTCTCATAGATACTCGGGCCATCCCCGACCACCACGATGGCGGCTGAGTCAACAAGGACGAGACGTTGGGCCACGTCGATGATGTCGAGAGACGAGATCGCGCCAAGGCGGTCGCGGTAAGCGCTCATGTAGTCGTCTCCCAAACCGAGAAGTCGCACAATGCGGACCTGCTCTGCGACTTGCTGCGGGGTTTCGATCAAACGCGGAAACCGACCCACGAGATAACCCTTTGCTGCATCCAATTCGATGTCGGGCAGTCGCTCGGTGCGCATGCGCTGCGCCTGATACATGATCTCGCTCAGGGCGCTGTCCGTGACCTCGGTGCGTACCTCGGTATTGATCTGAAACCGGCCGACCCCTTGAGGGCGTGTGTGGCTGGAGTATGCGCCGTACGTCCAACCTTTTTCTTCGCGGAGGATCATGAAGAGCCGCGCATCGAATCCGCCACCCAACACTCGATTGGCGATGACGGCGGCGTAATAGTCGGGATCACCGGGCCGCATCGTGAGGTTGCCGACGAGGATGTTCGACTGGGCCGAGCCCGGACGGTTCACGAGAAGGATCTCAGTGGGTTGTGGGTCCGCAACATCGAATTCACCGCGGGCCGGCGCCGATCCGACCCACTCGCCCAAGCCGTCCCTCACGAGGTTGCGTGCCTCGTCGAGAGTGATGTCACCGGCTAACACGAGCAGTGAGCCGCCTGGTCGCAGGCGCGCGGCGTGAAGGTTGACGATATCGTCCCGGGTGATGGTCCCCACTGAGGTGGACGTGGCCGTGCGTCCGTACGGGTGGTCGCCGTACACGGCGGCTCTGAAGAACTTGTTGACTAGGAAATCGGGCTGACCTTCCTGCGCTTGGAGAGACGAGAACATCCTCCGAAGGGCGAGATCCACTTCCTCCTGGGGAAACGTGGCGTTGAGCAGAACGTCGGAGATGAGGGTAAACGCAAGCTCGACGTGCTCCTTGAGCACCGTCGTGGAAAGCGTGAAGAAGTCCGGTCCCGCGCCGGAGTTGAGGCTCGCGCCGACGCCTTCGATCTCCGCCGCGATCTCTTCGGCGGTACGGCTCTCGGTTCCCCTGAGCAGGACCTCTGACGTCAATCCGGCCAACCCCTCCTTGCCTACCGGATCGTAACTCGATCCCGCCGGCATGGTGAGCGAGATGCTCACGATCGGCAACTCATGATTCTCGACGAGCACCATCTCGAGGCCATTGGCTTCCGTGACCTTGTCGAACGGCGGTATTTGAAGCGGTCGAATCTGGCCGGGTAGTGGGGGCTCCGGGGGAAATTGCGCGGTTGCGTCCTCGACGGCGGTGAGTGCAAGGGCCATGGCCGCAAAGCCAAGTCCGCGCCGCAGTCGATGGCTCACGGAATTCATCTTCTCGCTAGCTCCAAAGGGAGGGTTATAGTCGCTCGTCATGTCCACGACTCCAGGCTACGGTACAGCGGGCTGGCTGGTGGAGGGGGGGACGTTGTTGATGGTGAAACCGTTCTCCGGAATGAGATATTTCCGCGCCACGCGCTGGACATCGCCCCTCGTCACAGCCATGTAGGCGTCGAGGTCCGTGTGAATTTCGTCCAGGGAATCGTGGTATCTGGCGTAGTGCTGGATGTTCTCGGCGACCTGCATGGTGGTCTGGCGACCGAAGATATCGCCGCTACGGTAGCCGTTCTTCGCCTTTTCGAGCTCTTCCTCCGAAACGCCCTCTTCCAGGATGCGCGTCACGACCGCATCGAGTTGGTGCTTGATCGTCACCGGTTCGACCCCCTGATTGGCCACGGCCATAAGCATGAAGGTGCTTGTTGAGCGACGTGGCAAGACGAACGACTGGGCCTGAAGGGCGGACTGCTGCTCCCGGACCAGTGCACGATTGAGTCGGGAGCTCTCACCGGTCCCGAGAATGAGGTCCAGTATCTGAAGCGCCGGCGTGTCGGCATCACTGTGTCCCGGAATGCGGTAAGTAACCGCCACCATGGGGAGTGTCGCGTGCAGATCCTCCCGCTCGATCTGCTCCGCTGCCGTGCCGATTCCCCACTCGCACCGAGCCGGAGCCGTGTCGTTGCCGCGGGGAATCGACCCAAAATACTGCTCGACGAGTCGCTTGGCTTCCGGGGGATCGACGTCACCGACGATAGCGAGTGTCGCGTTGTTCGGAGCATAGTGGAGATCGAAAAACTCCTGCACGTCAGCGACCTGAGCGGCATCGAGATCGTCCATCGACCCGATGATTGAATGCGCATAGGAGAAACACGTGGTCGAGTCGTAGGTGAGGTGTGGAGCCTCGAAGAACACCCAGGTGTAGGGCTGATTGTCCAGCCGGAGCCGTCGCTCTTCTTTCACGGCTTGCCGTTGGTTCTCAAAGTTTTCGGCGGTGACCGCGAGGGACCGCATGCGATCCGCTTCGAGCCAGAGGCCCAAGTTGAGACGGTTGGCAGGCAGTATCTCGAAGTAAGCGGTCCGGTCTTCGTTGGTGGTCCCGTTCAACTCTCCGCCCGCCCGCTCGACGAGTTGTCCGTGCTCGGCCTTCCCCACGTGCTCCGAGCCCTGGAACATCATGTGCTCGAAGAGATGGGCGAACCCCGAACGGTTCGGCTGCTCGCTCGAGCTCCCAACGTTGTACCAGATGTCGATGGTAACGACGGGCACTGAATGGTCCTCAGCCAGAATGACTCGGAGGCCGTTGTCGAGGCGATAGTCCTCGAAGTCGAGTCGATCCTGCGCTCCTGCCGGCCCAACACTCAGGACGACAATCAAGGCTGCGGTCGAAAAACGGAACATTGGAGATCCCTTATTGGTCGTTGGCATTGAGAAAACGCCGATGCGTCGGCTCGCCATCCTATCAGGAACGGTTGCGGCTGGTATCGTACCACTCTGCGACGTGCGCGCTGTCCGGCGGCGACGTCATCAGTGATACCACGAGGAGCGTGAAGATGTTCGCGACCAATCCAACCAGCCCCTCGTGGAGCCCGAATGGACGCCAATCGGGCTGAACGATCAGCAAGCCCGTGATCGAGATCCCCACAAGAAGGCCGGCAATCACCCCCGGTGCCGTCGTGCGACGCCAGAAGAACGCGGCGTACACAGGGGGCGCGAGCTGCGCGACGGCTCCGTACGCCGCGAGAAGCATGCCCACGAGTGTCTGTCCGCTGATGAGGGCTACAATGTAACCCAGCACGCCCACGACGACGGCGAGCCATCTTATGAGACGTCGCCGGTTGTGCTGGCTGAGCTTGTGGTTGCTGCTTGCGCTGTACACGTCTTCCACGGCGATTGAGGCGGCGCCGTGCACCAGCGCATCGCCCGTGGACATGGAGGCGGCCAGAGCGCCGGCGCAGAACAACCCGATGACCACGGCGGGCAAGCCCGAAGTGAGCATGATGTGGGGCATGATGGCGTCGGGGTTCTCGGGAGCGGTGGCGTACATGACGCCTGCGTAGCCCACGAGGAATAGGGGCAACAAGAACAGTTGGAACGACGGATATAAGACGATCATTCGACGGATCGTCCGATCGTCCTTGGCAGCGAAGGCTTTCATGAAGAGATGTGGCCACATCATGAACCCAATGGAGGAAACGAGCACGGCAGAGGTGTATGCGCCCGCACCCCACGGTGCACCGCTGCCGTCGAGCCCGGGGGCCGTGAGAAGCTCGGGGCGCGCGGTCTCGAGTTGCTCGAACATGGGAGCGATGCCGCCATACAGCTTGTAGGGGATGTACAAACCCAACGTCCAGGCGATGACGATCATGAACACGCCCTGGAACACGTTGGTCCAGCCGACTCCCATGACGCCACTGTGCCACACGTAGATCAAGACGACGCCATAGGCGATGGCCCCGCCCAGCCACACGGGAATGCGACCATCCGTCACCTGCTCCAACACGATGCCGGCCCCGTTCATTTGCAGGGCGACGTACGGAATCATGGCGACGACGCTGACGGCTCCCGCCGTCACGGCGACCCAGCGGCTCTGGTACCGGTGGGACAGCATCGATGCCTGAGTCACGTACCCGTGCTTGCGACCGAGGCGTGCTGCCCACGGGCCGAGCGCGTAATAGGGCGCGATGCCGAGCACCCCGTACGCGAGGATGTAGAACGCCGCCGCCCCCCGACTGAATGCCCAGCCAGGGCCGCCCAGGAAGGCGAACGCGGAGAAGACCGAGGCACCGGTCACGAAATACATCACCAGCGTCCCGAAATCCCGGTCGCCCGCCACGTAGCCGGCCACCGTGTCGCTGGAACGCGCCCCGGCTTTGATACCCACGAAGAGATTGGCCGCGAGGTATGCGGCCACGACGAGGATGATAATCCGCCAGTCTGTCACTTATAGAAGGAGCGGTAGAGGAAGTAGAAGACTGGTATGGATCCTGCCACCCAGGCGAGAATCCACGCGAAGACGAAGGGGATGCCCAGAACCAGGGGGCGAACAGTGTTGAAGAAACTGAGACCGGGGAAGGTGACCGCGACGGCCATCAGGATGAAGTAAACGATGGCCACGACGACGCTCACCCGCTTCACTCGGAAGTTTCTCCTTTTAGCCGAGCCACTTTCAACCGCTTGAGCTCCTTCTTGGCCTTTCTGGCTCTGAGGGCGAAGTAGGAGAACGGAACCAGCGCCGCACCCCCGACGACCCCGGCCAGCACTGAGACGGCAGGGGAATATGCACCGGGGCCGGCCAAAGTCCAGATGACGGCGATTTCCGAGGCGATGACGATCGTTCCGAATCCATCCCGGATATTGATCATATCGTCGCGAAAGCCGCCGGCTTTGACCTCCACCGCAGTTTCCGCAGCGCCGGTGGCTAGCAGGTGGCCGTCATTCCGGTAGATCGACCCGCATGCAGCACAGAACCGCAGCGGCTGGCTCACGAGGCTCAGCAGCCCCTCCCACCAGTACCTCGTCCAGCGGAGGCGGCGGAGCGGATGCCGCAGGATCTCGAGCGGCTCCCCACACGTCTGGCATTCATGCGCTACGGCCATGTTGATTCCCTAGGTCGGTAAGGCGGTAGGGCGGAAGGGCGGTAAGCAGTCGTCAAAGGCCGCGGGTGCTATGTCCATACCGCATCCGTTTACCCTACCGCCCTACCGCCCCTACCGCCATACCGCCCTCCCGCCTTACCGCCCTCCTACGACACCGCGACGGATCCAGTCCGCTGGCAGAAGAGATCGTATATTTGCTTGCTCACCGGGCCCGGCGCGCCGGAGCCCACGGGGGAGCCGTCCACCTTGATGACGGGCATGATCTCAAACGTCGTGCCCGCAAGAAACAGCTCATCCGCGTGCTGTAGCTCGTGGACGAAGATCGGCGTCTCTCTGGCCGGAATGTCCCCTTCGGCGCACACCGCGAGCGCGACCTCCCGGGTGATGCTCGCCAGGATGTAATTCGATTTGGGCGCCGTGCGCACCTCACCGTCGAAGACAGCGAAGAGACTGGCCGCGGTCGCTTCCAACGCCACGCCGTCCCGTACCAGTACGGCCTCCGCGGCTCCGGCTTCCTTGGCCAGCTGGTTTGCCAGTACGTTGGGCACCAGAGCGATGGTCTTGATGTCGCACCGCGTCCAGCGTTGATCGGGCAATGTAATGACCGACACGCCCTTGGCCGGATCTCCCCGGAGCTTCACCGGTCCCGCGGTTGCGTACGTCGTCGGTGGTGGTGCGGGGTCCGGGAAGGAGTGTTGCCGAGGCGCGGCGCCGCGCGTCACCTGCATGTAGATCGTCGCGTCGGCGTCGGTCATTCCGTTGAGGTCCAGCAGACGCTCGCACACTTCGGCGAAGTCGGCGGCACGGACGCCGGTGATCCGCAT
>JBDHFY010000135.1:0-10581 GCA_039590195.1 Gemmatimonadota bacterium
AGCCACTATCGTGAAATAGGGTGCTTCCGGTTCCTGGCCCGGCGGGAGGTAGGCCGGCGCCGGCTCGCCTGTCGGGCCGAGACTCTTGATGTAGCTGTACAGAGCTCTGAGATCCCGCTCGCTTGCCTGCCGCACGTTCATCCATGGCATCGGTGGACGCTCATTGCGCGTGCGGAGTAGCTGCACCCACTGGTCCTCCGACATCTGCTGTACGGTGAGACGCAGGTTCGGCGGATACGTCGTTCCCCACGGCCCATTCCAGCCAAGAGTAGTTCCCGCGAGCCACTGTTCCTCCGGCACGCTGCCCTCGGTCTCGAGGTACCCGGCCGTGTGGCAATCATTGCAGCCACCCATGATTGCGAGATACCGCCCGGCTTCTTCGGGGCTACCGGCCTGAAGGAACGGACCGTCGCCTGGTTGGGCGCCGCTCTCGCAGCCGGTGATCATGATGAGGGCTGCCAGCGCGATGCCGGCAGGTACGATGGGATTCGTGAAACGGTTCATGGTTTTGGCTCTCCAGCGTGGGACGGTGTGTGAGCACGCGCCCACCGGGACCAAACGCGGAGGGGCGGTATGTGGTCATTGATTGTTGTCGCGTTGTGTCAGCAACCCAGTAGGGGCGTAGCATGCTACGCCCCTACGCTAGTTAACCAGCTCCGTCAATCCTGCTTCCGCCGCCAGAATGAGCAGTGCTCGCTTGATCCCCACGTCTCCTTGCTCGTTCACGAACCACTCGGTCAACGAATGCGTCCCGTCGCTGACCCCGCCGCCGCCGATCGTGACGGCGGGGATGCCAAGCGAGATGGGAATATTGGAGTCGGTGGATCCGATGCCAAGGCGCGGTTCCACGCCAAAGTGGCGAGTCGCTGCCAAGGCGCGTTCCACAAGCGGCATGCTAACGTCGATCTCCCCGGACGGACGGTCTCCAATCAGCTCCACGTCCACCGTGAGGCTGTCTCCCCGACGACGCAACTCGTTGGCGCCGGCGAGAGCCTGCTGGATAGCGTTCTGGAGAAGCGCATCGACACCATTGAGCCGCTCCGGGCTCACGGAGCGCATGTCGACCTCCATCCAGGACTCGTAGGGAACGGAGTTTACGGACGTGCCCCCGCCGATCCTCCCCACGTTGTACGAGGTCCGGGGCCCCTCTGACGTATAGGGATCGGCCCCCTCGACGAAGAGCTGGATCGCACGGCCGAGCGCGTGATGGGGATTGCCCAGTCCGAAGTGGCCCCAGGAATGCCCTCCCGGCCCACGGTACGTCACCTTGTAGCGGTGGCTTCCGAGCCCGCGATGCGTGACACCGCGGATGCTGACGCCGTCGACGGCGATCCACGAGTCGATGCCGGGACCGTTGGGCCCGAACAGTTCCTTGACGCCCCGGAGATCACCCAGCCCTTCCTCACCCACGGTTCCGATGAACAACACGTCTGCTTCGGTCTCGATCTGAGCCTCGTTCATCGCTCTGAGCACGGCCAGGACGACCACCAGGCCACGGGTATCGTCGCCGATCCCGGGAGCGCTCATGGTGTCTCCGTGGATCCGGACCGTGACATCAGTGCCTTCGGGGAAGACGGTGTCGAGGTGGCCATCGAGAGCCACTGTTCGGCCGCCGGTCCGGCCCCGCCGCAGGGCGAGGACGTTCCCTACAGGGTCGACCCACACCGAGTCGGCACCGGCCTCCTGAAGCAGCTCGGCGTACTTGGCGGCCCGCTGCTCTTCCATGAATGGTGGTGCCGGAATCTCTGTGAGCAGGATGTGGTCGGCTCGCGTGCTCGGCTCGAGGTCCTCGATGGCTCGGAGCGCGCGCTGGATGTCTGCCCGAGTCAACATCTGCTGGATCTCCCGCCCGGCGGTGCCCGCTTGGCCGGCGGCAGCCGACGGGCCGACGGGCCGACGAGGCGCAGCGCGAAAAATGCAAGAAAGGGAACGAGCCTGCCTGCCATTACTCGGTCTCCTGCAAGGCTTTGAGTGGGTTCAGGCACAGTAGGTCCAGCAAGAGAATCCATTGTGCGTGCGCCGTCAATCCACCGGCGGGATCTCGCGGGTACCCGATGGCACCTTGAGGAGTTGCTTCCTTTCCTAATATTTCAGCACGATGACCGATCACGACAGATCCACGAGTGCGCCTGTCGAGGAGCTGGACGCACTCCGCTCGCGTGTTGCCGAGCTGGAGCGTCGGGCAGAGATCCTCCACGCCACGGAGCAAGCGCTTCGAGAGGAGCGCGACCGGGCCCAGACATACCTCGACGTTGCCGGTGTCATGTTCGTCGCGCTTGACCCCGATGGGCGCGTCACACTGATCAATACGAAAGGGTGTGAAATCCTGGAGTGCGGCGAGCACGACATCGTTGGTCAAAACTGGTTCGATGTGTTCCTGCCGGAGAGGATGAGAGAATCGGTGCGGGGCGTCTTTCGGCAGCTCATGGCCGGCGAGATCGAACCCGTCGAGTACTACCAGAACCCCGTACTCACGAAGACCGGCAAGGAAAAGATCATCGCGTGGCACAATACGGTTTTCCGGGATGAAGCAGGAAACGTAAACGGCACCCTCGCGTCGGGCGAGGACATCACAGAACGTCGTATTGCAGAGGAGGAGCGAACCAGGCTTGCGGCCAAGGCGGCGGTGGCGGCGGAAAATGCCCGGTTATACGCCGAAACGGCTCGCTTGCTCAAGGAGCTGCAGGTTCTCCAGTCGTCCCGGGACCGTTTCTTCGCCATGGTCAATCACGAGCTGCGGAATGCGCTGACCGGCGTCTATGGTTGGGCCGAACTGCTGATGCGCGCGAGTGGGACCGATCCGCCGCGCGCCGCCCGTGAAACGTTCGAGTCGGCGGAATACGCCCTCGAGCTGTTGAATGACCTCCTCGAACTGAGCCGGCTCGAAGCCGCGAAGATCCAGCCACAGTTTACCAAAGCCGATGCGCGGAAGCTCGTGGAGGATGCCGTGCGGACCGTCGAGCCATCGGCGGTGGAAGCTCAGGTGCACATCGAGATCGAGGGACTGGAAGGACCCGTTTCGTGTCGCACCGACTCCCAGCGGGTCAGGCAAATCCTGGTCAACCTTCTCTCCAACGCAGTGCGCCACAGCCCACCTGGTAAAGCCGTCACCGTGCGGCTCGACGCCGGCGATTCGCGGGTCGAGTTCGCGGTGATCGACCGGGGCGAAGGTATCTCGACGGAAGAACAAAAGATCATTTTTGACGCCTACGCCCGGGCCGAGTCCGGCGCCGGTGGAGGGACGGGGCTCGGACTCACGCTGTCGCAGCGCCTTGCACACATATTGGGCGGGAACATTGGCGTGAAGAGCGTGCTGGGAAAGGGCGCCACATTCACTGTCAGAATCAAGCGGTACGCGCCGGAGTCATGAGTCTCTGCCTAATCAACCTGTCCCATTCCGTCGATCTCACGCGGGCTTCGTGACCACTGCTTCGCCATGAAGCCACTCGTCGATCCCAGCGACTTCCCTGCAACGCGCAACCATGCCTACCTGAACACGGCGTCAGTCGCGCTGATGTATAGGGGCGCGCACGAGGCCACGATGCAATGGCTGCAGGATATCGCGGAGGAGGGGACGGTGACCTTCGATGAGATCGCCGAGGAGACAGTCTTTGACGATCTACACCGTGCGGCGGCTCGCCTTCTCAATGCAAGGCCGGAAGACATTGCGGTAGGCTCCAACGCGACAGAATTGCTGGCATCGTTAGCTTGGGCTTTGTCTCCTGCGCAAAACACGAACATCGTGAGCACGGAGACGGCGTTTCCCAGCACGGTGTATCCGTGGGCACGAGTCGCGCGGCATACCAAGTGTGATTTGCGACTGGCGCGATCAGAAGACCATTATCTCGATGCGGAACAGCTGCTCAAACTGATCGACGACGCTACGGCGGTCGTGTGTATCTCTGACGTGGAGTACGCCACGGGACAACGGTACGACGTGGCAATGCTGGCGGAGACTGCCCACGCGCACGGGGCGTTACTGGTGATCGACGCCACGCAATCTGCGGGGGCGGTGCCCATCGACGTCACTGCCGTCGGCGTGGACGCCCTCGTCACCGCGGGCTACAAATGGCTCTGCGGGCCGTTCGGAGTCGCGATCATGTACCTCGCACCGCATCTGCAAGCCACGCTGGACCCGGGGGTGGTCGGATTTCGCAGTCACCGAGCCATGTGGGATCTCGAGGCCGGCCGTCTCGAGCTTCCGGCAACGGCCCGGCGATTCGAGTTCAGCACGATGGCGTACGGTTGTGCCATCGGGCTTGCCCGGTCCATTGAGTACTTGCTGGAGATCGGCATCGATCGGATCTTCGACCACGACAGGGAACTTGCCGATCGCCTGATCGAGGGATTGTTGGCGTGTGGTGCGGAGCTGGTGTCACCCCCACCCCGTGGTGAGCATGAGCGCTCGCCGATCGTGGCGGCGCGCTTCGCCGGAAGATCGGCCACAGAGATCGCCAATCATCTCAAGTCTGAGAGGATCGCCGTGTCCGCGAGGAGGGGAATGGTGAGGTTCTCGCCGCATCTGTACAACGAGGTGGCCGATGTGGAGCGGGCGCTGGGGGAGATTGCACGATTGCTGGGCGTGGCATGAGGGCAGGGCATTGCACTAGCGCTTGGAGCATGAGAAGTTAAAACGCTTGCCCTCGTAGCTCAGCTGGATAGAGCATCGGCCTTCTAAGCCGAGGGTCGCAGGTTCGAGTCCTGCCGGGGGCGTTTCTTCACGATGATACGAAGACGGGCCGAGTTCTGAACTCGGCCCGTCTTTGGACGTACATTAGAGCCGGAGCGTCGTTACCTCAAGTCACCCAACGCAGCCAATACGTCCTCGTTCGTCGGCCGTATCCTGTAATTCACTTCCACCATAGCCCACCGCACGACACCCTCCTTGTCGATCACCAGGGTCATCGGATGCGGAACGGGGCGGCCTCTCCGCTCGGCCGGATTGTAGATGCCGTAGCGATCGATGACACGATGATCGACATCCGTCAGCAGGGTATAGTCCGGGATGATCCCGTCCTCCATGGAGATCCGGTCGATCATCTTTTGCAGATTCTCTTTCCCGTCCACGGACACCGCAAGGATGCGCGTCGTCTGCTTCTGCTCTTCGTCCAACAAACCTTTCAGCTTCCCGAGCTGTTCTGCGCAATAGGGTCACCAATGGCCGCGGTAAAAGGCCAACACGACATTTCTTTCGCCGCGAAAGTCGGAGAGGGTGATCGTGTCGCCCGAGTAGGCAACCAGTGAGAAGTCGGGGGCGATATCCCCCTCCTTGACTCTGTCGAGCTCTGTTGGGGGAAGATCCCAACCGTCCCGTGGACCTAGCTCAATGGGGCGGTCCGTCCCCACCACTCGTAGCGCGATGAAAGACGCGGCCGCGATAACCGCTACCCCCAAGAGCAAGGAGAAGCGCTTGGCTCCAACGTGTTGACTCATGGCTTTTCCGGTTCCGCCTTTGACGGCCCTGTGTGATGGATGATCTTCTGGCAAATACCGCCGAGCCGGTCGGTCAAATCTGAGGGGCCGGCTCGAAGGCGAATATACGGCTCCAGGCTCCGGCGGGCCATGCGGGCCCGCTTTCCATCTATCGCTCCTACGCGTCGCCGGCGCTGAACCCTGAGGAGGTGTGGCCGGTGGCAATTCCATAAGACGCTTATTCATAATGGGTTATGATCCTACCGTCCGAGGCGGCCCCGCATCGTCCCGCACCAGCGAACACGAGGCGGTAGCTGCACCCTGCCGGACCTCATCGGCCCCGAGGGAACCCCAACGGGTCCCCGGCTGACTCTTTCCTGAGAGGCAATCTACGAGTTAAAGTTGTGCCGTGATCTCCGACCCCGTCGCCATCCTGGTCATCCTCGCCGCCGTCGTCCTCCTCGCCATCTATCTCGAGGAGCGCTTCTCTCTCTTCCGATCGCTTGGCTCGGCCCTGGTAGGCATTCTCCTCGGCATGGTGCTTTCGAACATCGGCTTGATACCCGGAACCTCCCCAACGTATGAGTTCCTCATGGGCCCGGGCGTGAGCTTGGGCATCGCCCTCATCCTGCTGAGTGTGAACATCCGCTCGATCATGCAGGCTGGACCCAAGATGCTCGCTGCCTTCAGCATCGGCGCTGTCGGCACCGCCGCGGGGGCAACCGTCGGCGCCCTGACGCTGTCCGGGCTCGTGGGTTCCGAGACCTGGAAGCTCGCGGGGCAGTTTACCGGCACCTACACGGGCGGCGGTGTGAACTTCGCGGCCCTCGGGCGAGCGTTCGAAACCAGCAGCGATATGTTTACAGCCGCGACCGCAGCAGACGTCATCGTGACCGCGGTGTGGATGGCCACCTGTCTCGCAGTGCCTGTGATGTTGGGAAGGGTGAGGCAACCCCTTGCCTCACTGACGTCCTCCAGCCCGTCGTCCGACACCTCCCCCACGCTCGAGCGGGCGCTCCATAACAGCGGCCGTCCAGTTGCGCTTGCGGACATGGCCGCTCTGGTCATGATCGCGGTAGGAGCGGTCTGGGTTTCCGGCCAACTGGGATCCGTGATCCCGGGACTGCCTGACGTTCTATGGCTCACCACCGTAATCCTGCTCGTCGCCCAGGTACCCGCGGTCAAGCGGTTAGCGGGGAGCGCCATGTTGGGCAACTATCTGTTGCTGCTCTTTTTGGCCAGCAACGGCGCCCGATCGGTAGTCGCGAACATCGTGGCGGTCGGTCCGGCCGTCTTCTACTTCGCCTTGGCAACGGTGGCTGTGCACGGCCTTGTGATCTTCGGCGTGGGGCGACTGTTCCGTCTCGATCTCGCCACGTTGGCAGTGGCCTCCCAGGCCAACGTTGGCGGTGCGGCCTCCGCGATGGCTATTGCGAGCGCGAGAGGCTACGCGAACTGCCTACTGCCCGGAGTCGCGGTCGGTCTTCTGGGATACGCGGCGGGCAACTATATGGGGTTCGTCGTGGCGACCCTGGTAAGAGGAATCCTCTTCTGAGGAATCCTCTTCTAGGGAGAGGGGAGAAGTGAGAAGGCCCTACCCCTCGCCCCTCCCGGGCGGGCAGGCGGACCGGCGGGCAGGCGGGCTGCAAGTTGAAAGCCACCCTATGAAAACCACGTCGCACCGTAGCCAACACGGTGGGGTGGAAGGGCACCCCACATACAATCCGCGTTTATCCGCGTTCATCTGTGGCTAATGGCCCCTTTAAGAAGAAGTTCCTCGATTCAATAGAGCTTCTTGGTATCCAGGACATTGAGCAGGGGTTCCTCAGCCAGATACCGTCGCAAGTTTTCGCAGAACAGATCCGTCAGCCGCGTGTTCTCCCTATCGCTGGTGCTTCCCGAGTGAGGGCTGACGAGCACGTTTGACATCTCCCACAACGGGCTGTCTTGGGGCAACGGCTCTTCGGCAAAGACATCGAGGGCCGCACCACCCAGGTGTTTAGAACGCAAGGCCTCGATGAGGGCCGGTTCATCAACCAGCGCGCCCCTGCCAATGTTGATGAGGATGGCGCCTTTGGGCAACAGCGTGAGTTCGGTTGAGCCGATCATCTTTTCCGTCTCACCCGTGTGGGGTGTGATGAGCACGAGGTATTCGGCGCGCTCGAGGACTTCGTGGAGTTCCTCGGGTGGGTGGAGCTCGTCTAAGTGCAGGGCCCGCGCGTCTAGCCCCCCAACGTGACGTTTGACTCCGATCACCGTCATGCCGAGGGCCTTTCCGATCCGCGCCACCTCCCCGCCGACGGCTCCAACCCCAACCACGACGAGCGTGCGCCCAGCCAGATCCGTTCCGGCATACCGTTCCCAGTGCTTGCGGGATTGCTCTCGGACCATGCGCAGCAGGCCCTTGTTGAACATCATCATCGCCATCAGACAAAACTCGGTGAGCGGTTGGGCGTGCACGCTCCGAGCCGTCGTGAAGATCGTGTTCGGCATGCGCGTGTCGTAACCCATCTGCTTCACGAACTGGCCGATTCCTGCGCTCGTGGCCTGGAGCCACTTCACGTTGCGAGCGAGTTCCGGTAGGTCCTCCAGGTGAGTTTGATCGAAGTCGAAGAGGATGTCGGCATCTCCGAGAAGTCGCCGCCAGCGACCTTCCTGATCGGGGGTGCGCTCGACGGGTCGGCCTTTGTGATCGGCGGGGTAGCGCGGCGGCCGTAGCAGCTCAGGGTCGTAGACGACGTTCAGCCGCTCGTCCACTCTGCGGATACGCTGGATGTGCTCCGGCTCGAGATGACTCGCGATGAGAACGTTGGAGGTTGGTGTCTGTGGGGTCATCGGTCAAGAAATCCGCGGTTGGTGGCCGAGCCTGGGGCTCTCTCCTCAGATAGTACGTCGGCGCGCTCTTGGCGAACACGGGTCGCGGGGACGCTCCGACAATAGTACCCACATACCTGCCGTACTGATCGACCAGGCGGTAGTCATTGCGACTAGTCCTTCTCTGTTCTCCGAAAGGCGCCACAGCGCGGTGGGCGGCGTGCGCCTTTCGTCGTTCAAGACTAATCAATGTCAGGCTCACCACGGTATTCCTCTCCTGACGGCGGTAACGGTTGGGGTGTCACGGCGAAGGGTACAACCCCCCAAAGGGGAGATCTATCCGGATTCTGCGGTCAAAATGCGTGGCCCATAGCGCCGGGCGGGGCCGCGGGCGGGGAGGAGGGAGGAGGGAGGAGGGGGGGGGAAGACAGAACTTTTCAGAACACTTTTTCGGAATTTGACGAAACCCTCGGGGGCGCATCACGTATCTTATCGTCAGGAGGGGCATATCTTGACTGGCTGAACCGTCTGACAGGATGCTATAGCAAGTGCGCGTACGCCTGAAGCGGGAACGACTTCTCGATCTAATCGCCCGGAGCGGCCTGACCCAGAACCACTGGGCGATCAAGCTGGGCCTGTCGCGGGGCCATTGGTCCGGCGTCGTCAACGGCAAGCACCCGTACCCGTCGGCGCGGACACGTGAACGGCTCCTAGAGGCCTTCGGGGTGTCATTCGACGAGCTTTTCGAGGTGGTGTCAGGACCTTCCGGCTGGTCGGACCAGGACTTCGGGGCCGCGATTGCGGACCGGTACGTCATCGATCGGGAGGTGGGGCAGGGAGGTATGGGGACTGTGTACTTGGCCCGGGATGTGAAGCACGGCCGCCAGGTTGCCATCAAGGTCGTTTCTCCAGAGGCCGTGAGCGGCATCGGTGTTCAGCAGTTCCTCAAGGAAATCCGCTACAGTGCCCGCCTGCAACACCCCCACATGCTTCCGCTGTACGACTCGGGGGAAGCAGCCGGGCATCCCTTCTATGTGATGCCGTACGTCAGAGACGGATCGCTGCGGGATCTGCTCAAACGCAAACAGCGTTTGTCGCTCGACGGAACCATCCGCATTGCTCGCGGAATCGCTGCCGCGCTGCAATACGCCCACGAGAATCGCGTGCTGCACTGCGACGTGAAGCCCGAGAACGTGCTGCTCTTCGACGACCATGCCTACGTGGCGGATTTCGGCATCTCCCGCGCGGTCCACGCTGAAGTGTTGGAGTGGGGCAAGCGCAACGAGATCGATTCCTCGGCAGGCACTCCCGCGTACGTGAGCCCGGAGCAGGCCAGTGGGGAATCGAATCTCGACGCGCGTTCCGATGTCTACAGCTTCGGGTGCATGGTGTTCGAGATGCTCGCCGGCCATCCGCCGTTTACGGGGACGAAGACGATGGAAATCGTGGCCCAGCGGTTCACGTCTGTCGTTCCCGACCTCAAGGCATATGCACCACAGATTCCTCGGCGGGTTGCCAGCGCCGTGGCTACCGCGATGGAACTGGCCAGTCAACGCCGGCACGGGAGCCCGATGGAGTTCATCGAGGCCGTCGAGGAGGGAAGAAAACAACACGAGTCAAGGACCCGCGAAGTCGCCGGCCTGTTGGCGTCGCGGTTTTCTACCCTGGCACGCCGCGTTCTGGGCCGACGTTCCGCTGTACCGCATCAGAGAACTAGAGGAAGAGAGATGATTGGCACCCTGAAACAGGACCTCGGCTACGCCCTGCGCACACTCGCCCGCACCCCCGGGTTCACGGTCGTCGTGGTGTTGACGCTGGCCCTCGGTATTGCGGCGAACACGATGGTCTTCAGCCTCGTTAACACCTACTTTCTACGGCCGCTTCCGTTCGGGAACCCAGAGCGTCTCGTTGAGCTCCGGCAATACGACCCAGTAAGGCAGTATGGCGCTCGCTTCTCACTGGCACAGATGGTGGACTGGCAGGAACGCAGCAACGCCTTCGAGGACATGGGCGCCTTCTACTACTCATACGACAACATTACCGGTCCGGAAGGTCCGGAACGGCTGTGGGTGAGCACGGTGACCGAGAACATGTTCGACTTGCTCGACGCACAGCCCATGTTGGGACGGACGTTTCTGCCCGGTGAGGGTGGTCCGGGAGGGGTGGATGTAGTGGTGATGGGCTACGCGCTCTGGCAGCGGCGATACGCCGGAGACCCGGGGATCATCGGCCGCGGGATCACGATCGACGGCGTACAGCATACCGTGATCGGCATCATGCCACCCCTGTTCAACTTTCCCTTCGGGGGCCTGCACCTTTGGATCCCGAGGCATGAAGATCACATCAGCGAGCCCC
>JBDHFY010000136.1:0-10528 GCA_039590195.1 Gemmatimonadota bacterium
GAGCTCGACCAGGCGACGCAGCGACAGCTCGAGCGGGGTGCCAGGATCGTCGAGGTGCTCAAGCAGCCGCAGTACCAAACCATGCCTGTCGAGAAACAGATTGCGATCATCTATGCCGTGACGAACGGACATCTGGACGATGTGCCGGCGGCCGACGTGAAGAAGTGGGAGGAGGATTTCCACATGTACCTCAACGCCCACCATCCGGAGGTGCTCGAGCAGATCGCGGCCGAGAAGGTGCTCAGCGACTCGCTCGAGGCCGATCTCAAGAAGGCCATCGCCGGCTTCAAGGCGCTCGCGTAGGTGGCACAGACCCGCCAGTTGCGCCGACGGATCAAATCGGTCGAGAACACGCGCAAGATCACCAAGACGATGGAAATGGTGGCTACGTCGAAGTTGAAGCGTGCGCAGGATCGCGTCGTGGCCGCTCGTCCCTACACCAAGGCCCTTGCCGAGGTGATCAGGGGCCTTCACGATCCGGAGCTGGCGGAGCGGTTTCCGCTACTGCGGCGTGCTAAGGAAGGGATCAAGCGGGCTGCGGTGGTGGGTCTGACGAGTAACCGCGGCTTGTGCGGGGCTTTCAACGCCAATCTCATTAGGATGACCAAGGCGCGTGTGGCCGCCCTCGAGAAGGAGGGGGCCGAGGTGGAGCTCCATCTGATCGGCCGGAAGGGCATCGGTCACTTCAAGTACCTGGGTCGCGCAATAGCGTCACGGCACGAAGAGAGTGGCGACCGTCCGACGATGGAACACGCGACAGCTTTCATCGACCCGTTGGTGGAGCGATTTGTGTCGGGGGAGCTCGATGCGGTCGAGATCGTGTACGCACAGTTCGTGAGTCCGTTGCGTACGCCGCCGACGACGGTGCGTATTCTGCCCGTCGAGTTCAAAGCCGTCGGCGCCGGCGACGTGAAGAAACAGGAGCCCGGAGAAGAGCAAGGGCCGGCGTTCGTCGCAAACTACATCCTCCGGCCGTCAGCGGAGGAAATCGTACGGGCCATCCTTCCTCTGTACGTGCGTAACCAGATGTTCCGAGCGCTCGTCGAAACGGCAGCGTCGGAAAACGGAGCACGCCGAACCGCCATGAAGAGCGCAACGGACAATGCGGGTGATATGCTGGATGTGCTGCGCCGCACCTACAACCGGGCACGACAGGCCCAGATCACTCAGGAGATCGCCGAGATCGTGGGCGGCGCGGAGGCTTTGAAAGGATAGAAGAATCCATGGCAGACAAGAAGTCGACGAAGAACGTCGGAAAGGTCGTTCAAGTCATCGGGCCGGTGCTTGACGTGGAGTTCGAGCCCGAGCTTTTGCCCGAGCTCCTTACCGCTCTGGAGATCAACGAACCGGGGAACGGAACCCCGCCGGTTCGGCTGGTGGCTGAAGTACAGCAACACATCGGAAGGAACCAGGTTCGGGCGGTGGCGATGAGCAGTACCGACGGAGTGGTGCGAGGCATGGACGCGGTGGACACTGGAGGCCCCATCACGATTCCGGTGGGCGAGCCCGCGCTCGGACGTATCCTCAACGTGATCGGCGAGCCGGTGGATGACGGCCCGCCGATTCCGGAGGACGCCGAGCGGTGGCCCATTCACCGCAAAGCTCCTGAGTTCTCGACGCTCGAGCCGAAGACCGAGGTCTTCGAGACCGGAATCAAGGTCGTCGACTTGCTTGCTCCCTTCGTGAAGGGCGGCAAGATCGGCCTCTTTGGCGGTGCCGGCGTCGGGAAAACCGTCGTCATCATGGAACTCATCAACAACGTCGCGATGGGTCACGGCGGACGCTCGGTCTTCTGCGGCGTGGGGGAACGGACCCGCGAGGGGAACGATCTCTACCTGGAGATGAAAGAGAGCGGTGTGCTCAAATCCGCGGCCCTTGTCTACGGGCAGATGAACGAGCCGCCGGGTGCCAGATTGCGGGTCGGCCTTTCTGGTATCACCGTTGCCGAGTATTTCCGCGACCGTGAGGGCCAGGACGTCCTCGTCTTCATCGACAACATCTTCCGCTTCACGCAGGCCGGTTCCGAGGTGTCCGCACTCTTGGGTCGGATGCCGAGCGCCGTGGGCTACCAGCCGACCCTCGCTACGGAGATGGGCGACCTCCAGGAACGGATCACTTCCACCAAGAAGGGTTCGATCACCTCCGTGCAGGCGATCTACGTTCCCGCCGACGATCTGACGGATCCGGCACCCGCAACGGCGTTCAGCCACCTGGATGCCACGGTCGTGCTGTCACGGGCACTCACGGAGATCGGTATCTACCCGGCTGTGGATCCCCTCGATTCCTACAGCCGCATTCTCGATGCCCAGTTTCTCGGCGATCGCCACTACAACGCGGCCGTTGAAACCCAGCGGATCCTCCAGCGGTATAAGGATCTTCAGGACATCATTGCCATCCTGGGCATGGACGAGCTGTCGGAGGAAGACAAGCAGATTGTCACCCGGGCTCGACGGGTGCAGAAATTCCTGTCACAGTCGTTTCACGTGGCGGAGCAGTTCACTGGGTCACCTGGCCGGTACGTCAAGCTGGAGGACACGATCGACAGCTTCGAGCGCGTCGTTGCTGGAGAGTTTGACCACCTTCCGGAGCAAGCGTTCTATATGGTCGGTGGTATCGAAGAGGTTCTGGAAAAGGCCAAGAGCCTGGAATCTGGTGAATGATGCAGGTGACCGTCATCGGGCCGGAGCAGGGGGTGTTCGAGGGAGTGGCGGACTCCGTGATTGCGCCGGCGTATGACGGTGAGGTTGGGATTCTGCCGCGCCATGCCCCCTTCATGTCGCTTCTGGGCGAGGGACGCCTGACGGTGCGTCAGGGACAAGACGTCCACGTGTTTCACGTGCGCGGGGGGATCGTGCAGGTGGTTCACGACAAGGTGCGAGTCGTCACCGAACACGCCGATGCAGCGACGTCCTAGTTGGCTTCCTGTGGCGGCGCTGGCCGTCTGCCTCTTGGGAGCAGACGCTCAGGCCCAGCCCACGGGCACTCCGACGTTTCAGGGTCCCTACCATTCGTTCGCACGCAGCGAGTTCGGAGCCATCGTAAGCTTTCCGAGCGGATCGAGCACCGGCCTGGAAGGGATGTATCGCTTCGTCGTCGGCCGCACTCCGGTGGGGGTTCAGGGCGGTTTCATCGTGCCGGACGGTCCCGCCGACGCCGTGTTTCTAATCGGGGTCGAGGCGAAACCGCGCGTGATCTCCCACACGCAGAGCTTCCCGGCCGACGGATCGCTCGTTTTCGGGATCGGCGGCAACTTTGGGAGTGGCGCGCAGAATATCCTCTTTCCCATCGGCATCACCTTCGGACGCCGGTTGCAGGTTGAAGACTCGGACGTGAGCATTGTCCCGTTCGTTCAGCCGATGGGTTGGCTCGTCGCGGGCGATTCCGCCGACCATTTCTTCTTTGCGCTGGGAGCCGGAGCAGAGTTCGACCTCACGCCGACTTTCGACCTCCGTGTCGCCGTCGGCGTGGGCGACAACGAAGTAGAGGGGATCGCACTGAGCGCCGTTTGGCAACGCTAGCATGAGGGGAGATCAACGGCGCGCTCGCGGCGGCGATACAGGATCACCGACGCTCGCCGCCCAAGGGGATATGCTTATGAAGCTCTTGATGAGGTACGCCTCGATCCCGGTGCTTGCACTCGGGCTACTCGCACGCCCGGCATCGGCGCAACTCAACAGCCTGCCCGTGTTCCACTCACCCAAGGGAGGAGCCGGCTTCACGCTAGCCGCTTCGTACGGAATGGGCGTGAACGACGACTCCGACAAGAACACGACGTGGGCGGCCCGTGCGAGCATTGGTATCCAAGAACTGACCATCGGTGGCGGCATCGCCACCGTGAACCCGAAAGTCTCGACCGGGAACCGCGAGCAAGAGATCCAGTGGATGGCCAACCTCGCCTACCGTGTGTTCGGGGGGGCGCTGGTTCCCGTCGCGGTGAGCATCCAGGGTGGAGTCGGCCACCTGTCCCATCAAGTGGCGGGTGCCGCCGCCGGTGAGGTCACGGAGTGGCGTTTCCCGATCGGCGTCGGCGTCGCGCTCAATATCCCCACACCCGGCTTTTCCTTTGAGCCGTGGATCGCTCCGCGTGCGGACATCCTGCGGAGTGAAGAGGAGATCGGCACCATCCTCGGCAAGAAGACCCGCGGGGGATATGGAGTGTCGGCGGGCGTCAGCCTTGGCTTTGCCATGGGGCTCGGGCTTCACACTGCCGTCGATTGGTCCAGCCTGCCAGAAACGAGGCTTGGCTTCGTCCAATTCCCCGAGACCAAACCAGTCACATTCGGCATTGGAGTTCACTACAGCTTCCGGTTGCCGGGTGTCCCTTTGGTGCCTGGGGTGTAGGTGGCAGGGAGCGACGCGCGATGGTCGGGGCGCCACGGGCCGTGATCAGTGTGGCGCCCTTACCTTATGATCCTGTCCGGTAGGCGGTCGTGAAGCACGCACCGGGTGCGCCGCTACGTCGCCTGTGCACCGCGCCACTCTTGTCCAGGAGTGAAGCAGATGAAGCGATTGGCTGGCTGGGTGGTCATGGCCATCGTTCCTGCAACGCTCTCGCGCCCGGCATCGGCTCAGCTCAACACACTCCCGGTGTATTATTCGCCACAGGCGAGGCCCGGCTTCACGATCTCGGGTGACTTCTCACGCGGCCTCAACAACGACTCGAGGAAGAACACGGCGCTTGGCGTTCGGACCAGCCTGGGGCTGTCGGTCTTCGAGGTCGGCGTGGGCCTGGGAACCGTGAACCCTCATGTGACACCGAGTCAGCGTGGCGACAACCTCCAGTTCATGAGCTACGCGGCCGTCCGGCTCGTGGGCGGTTCGTTGCTTCCCGTCGCGGTGAGCGTCCAGGGAGGGATCGGCCATCTCTCGTATGAATTCACGACTTCGTCAGGCGCTGTACAAGACGTCACCGCCGTCAACATCCCGTTTGGCGTTGGCATTGCCCTCAACGTCCGGACACCCGGCTTTTCCGTCGAGCCTTGGGTGGCTCCTCGCTACTCCATCCACCGTCTGCGACTCGATGGTGACAGCAACAGCCAGAGCGGCTTCGGCGTCTCGGCGGGGGTCAACCTGCAATCTGCCCGAGGGGTGGGTGTCCATGCGGCGATCGACTGGGTCAGATTGGCGGAAGACCGGTCGGGGGCCCCCGATCTCGCTCGCGTGAATCCGGTCACGTTCGGCCTTGGTCTCCACTACCGCATCCGGTTACCCGGCTCGCCCGGCGTATCGGCGCTCTAGACCCGTGCGGTCCACTGTGGCAGTGCTCACGGGAACCAATGGGTGCCTGCTGGGATATCCACGCATCGCGGTGCGTCAGGGGCATCCTGTGGCGGTGATCGGTCGGTTCCGAAAGTTCCTCCTGGTCGGTAGGTTTCCCGGCGCCCGGTACCAGGTAGCACCGCATTAGCGAACTTAGCTCACCCAGGATTGGCGTGTGACTCGAAGCTTTGTGCGATCAGTGGTTTTTCCGTTGGGCCTCGCCGGATTGCTCGGTGGGTGTGCGATGACATTCGATGCGAGTACGTTGGGCGCGAAGGTCACGCTATCAGAGCCCGCCGGTAGTCAAGTGCAGGGCGAGGCGTTCAGCATCAACAAGAAGTTCGTCTACCTGCTGCTTGGAACGGTACCGGCTTCGCGGCCGTCCCTCGAGAGAGTACTGGCGGGCCAGTTGGGAGACGCCGGGGAAGTGACCAATCTCAGCATCAGAGCACGCAGCAAGTTTGCCGACTTGCTCGTGACCGTACTCACGGCTGGACTTGTGGTTCCCCGGACCGTCACGTTCGAGGGTGTTGTCGTCCAGCGCTGACGCCCACGCCGCGCCGCCTGAGATCGGGCGATCGGCTACGACGTACCGCCAACTTCAGCCGGTCGGCTGCCCGGCCTGAATGAGCTCCAGCAATCGGGCGGCACTGGTTGCGGCGGCGCCCGCGCTGAGCCAGCGCCGTGCCGCAAGTCCCATGCGGGTGCGTTGTTCTTCGTGGTCGAGCCATCGATTCCATTGTGCGGCGAACTCGCGGGCGGGATCGCGACGCGGGAGGGCGACGCCCCCGCCTACCCGAATCAGACCCGCGACGGTTGCAGACTCCGTCGCTCGGGGGCCGACGACCACCGGGAGTCCGTACGCCGCCGGCTCAGCAACCGAGTGGATCCCGCTGGACCCAAACCCGCCCCCCACGTAAGCGAAGTCCCCCAAAGCATACAGGTCGGCCAGGAGGCCCAACTGGGACACCACCACGCAGCTTCCGTTGGGCGCCCCGTCGTCGGTGGTCCACCGGGTTGCAGCGATTCCCAGTCGTCTAGTCAGCGACTCCACTCGAGCAATGGTTTCTTTGTCAGGCTCGTGGGGTACCAGTAACAGGCGTGCCTTGGGATGGGTTGTGCTCGTCAAAGCGAAGCCTTGAAGGAGAAAATGCTCGTCGCTTGGTTCGGTGCTTCCGGCAATCATGACCGGTTGCTGCGCCGCCCACGTGGCCAGGCCGCGAACGCGCGCGAGGTCGGGCACGTGTTCGAGCACCGCGTCCTCCCTGGGGTCGCCGGCGACGTGGATGGCGGCTTTGGGCGTACCCAGGCGTTCCCATCGATTGGCGTCCTCGGGTGAGTTCGCGCCCACAAACGCGATGCGGTCGTGAATTGATCGCAAGGCGGCCCTCACTGGGGCAAGAAGGCGATGACTCTTGGGGTTAACGACACCGCCCGCCACGGCGACGGGGATGCCGCGGCTCTCGGCGCTGGCGACCAGAACCGGCCAGAGATCGCCCCGTGAAAAGAGAAGCAGGGAGGGTCTGAGCGCGTCTAACATATGGGACACGGCGCGCCCGTGATCGGCGGGAGCGTAGTCGGAGTGGTCGGCGCCGAAGGGGGCCGGCCATCGGGTCACCGACGGGGAGGTGTGCGTGTGCACTATTCTGAGGCAGGGTAGGGCGGCCCGCAATCGGCGGAGGATGGGTTGGACCGCCAGGGCTTCGCCGACAGAGGCTGCGTGCACCCACACCGTGGGGCCGCTCGCCTGATGATCTGCCGCCCACTCGACCCAGCGGGCCGCCGCGTGTCTGCGGCCCCTCAGGCTCTCGGCCAGCTTCCCTGAGGGAAGAGGAATCTTTGGCACGATTGCCCAAGCGGCTCGGTACGTTGCGTTCATCATCTGTCGTGTCGTGATTTGGAAATCTATGGTGCCTTCTGAGTACTGGCGCACGAGCCGGCAGGCCCGCTACAGCCTCACCTTCGCGTTGCCCCTCCTCTTGCTGTACGAGGGTCTTGCCGCGGCCCTTTCGCAGTCGGCGTTTGCTGGGGTGCGGAACGGTGCCGACGTCTTGCTGAAGATGGCCTTTATGGCGCTGGGCGGCCGGAGCGGCATTGCGGTGTTCGGATTGCTGTTACTCGGCGTCGGAGTGTGGGTGGTGTGGCACGATGCCCGCAAGCATCCCGGTCCGTTCAAGATCAGGGTGTTGGGTCTCATGCTTGCAGAGAGCATGGTGTATGCGGCCCTTTTCGGGACGGTTGCGTCCGTGCTCACGGCGCTGTTGCTGTCGGGGCCACTGGCCCTCTTGCAGACGAGTGCTGGCGCGGGTGGAGGGGCGTTCGGCGGTCTCTCGTTCGAGAGCCAACTCGTGGTCTCTCTCGGAGCGGGTCTCTACGAGGAGTTGTTGTTTCGTGTCCTGCTCGTGTCCGGTCTCGTGGGGATCGGTCTGGCATTGGGATGGCGTCGCCGGGCAGCCGTCGGCGTGGCTGTCGTCGTCAGCGCCCTGATATTCAGCGGCTTCCACTACCTCGGTCCCCTGGGAGATCCGCTCACTCTGCCTTCGTTCACCTACCGCTTCATCGCGGGTCTACTATTGAGTGGATTGTACGTTGCGAGGGGGTTCGGTATCACCGCGTGGACTCACGCGCTCTACGACGTCGGCCTCGCGCTCTTCGGATGAGCGGGTTGGAGCGTTGATCAACGCCCCGTCTTCTCGGCAATGATGGAATCGAGGACAGGGCGCCAATCCTCGATCGGGGCGGCTCCCGAAAGGGCTGCTCCTTCGATGACGAACGTCGGAGTGCTATTGATGCCTCCACGTGCCGCCATCATCAGGTCGGCCTGGACAACTGGTCGCATCGCGCCGGTCGTCAGGCACTGACCAAGCACACGCCGGTCGACCCCGGCCGAATCCGCCAGTGACATGAAAAACGGCACGAGGTTGTCGAGGCCCTTCCACTCGTCCTGGGTTTCGAACAGCAGATCGTGGACCGGCCAGAAGAGGCCCTGCCGTGCGGAGCACATAGCGAACTCGTGCGCGGCCGGGGCGTTGGGGTGGAGGGCGGCCAGCGGGAGATTGATGAAGATCAAGCGCACCTGGCCCGTGGCGATGTATTCCTGCTTGAGCGCCGGCAGGGTTTGCTCCCAGAACTGTCGGCAGAAGGGGCACTGAAAATCGCTGACCTCGTACACGGTGACCGGCGCGGCGGGGTCGCCCACGGTGCGGGCGTCCAACATTGGGTCCTGCGCGTTCGACGCTTCGGCCGTCGCCGGCACGACCCCCGCGCCTGGGATGGCGTCCGTTGACCGCAGTTGCCAGATCCCGGTGAGCAGCGCCGCCACCACCAGAACGCTCATCAGACCAGCCGCTTTACCGCTCGTCACAGAGCCACCTCATGGGTCGAGACATGGAACCATCCTCGGCAGGAGTTCTGAACTCGCATACTGTCGTAACCCTCGAACGGCTCTGGTCGGTTCCTCGGGGTGAGAACCCGAGGAGTCAATGGCGCCATCTCTGTGTAACATTGTGGGCCGTCAGCGGCACCACCAGAGGGGCAAAGCCGCCCACCCGGAAGGGGACGTTCCAGAAGAACTCCTGGAATGGATTCTCGGGGTGGGGGAGACGGGCGATGAGCCACCAGGAACCCGGCTCGAGCATGAGCGTCACACGTCCGTCGGCTTCCGTGGTTGCCGTCTGGGCCGTGCGCCCTGAACGCCTGAGCGCTTTCTCGGCGATCGCCTCGAAATCTCGAAAGGCCTCCCTTTCCCACTGGCGCAGCGAGTCGGCCGCCCTGGCCGCTTCGGTGGCGAGCGCCCGGTCATCGGCCGTAAGCTCGCGAGCGGCGGCCTCGAGCTGTGCTTCCTTGGCCACCAGATGGTCGTAGAGGTCGCGGAAACGTCGGAAGGCCCTAGAGTAGCCGGGTGCGTCTCGCCCTGCAGCATTGAGGGAATCCGCGAGGGCGTTTACGGTTGCCCGAGCCCTCATCCACTCGTCGCTGATCTCCCCGAAATCGGCGGTGCCCCGCATGCGAAAGGCCTCCATCGCACCCTCGAGTTCCGGGTATTGGGGAGGTGGCGAAATGGCCACTCGCTCCAGGGAGTCGAGGATACCGTTCACATCATAGGGCGAGGCCGTGACCTCGAGTCCCGCCAGAGGCCATTCCGCTCCGAGGTGTGCCCGCAGGTCCACGCTGCTCGCGGACGGTTGGCAGGATGCCGTGAAGGCGACGGTGGCGGCTCGGAGGTGCAAACGAAACCCCCGGAGGCGCGCCGTTCGCCAAGCCGATTTGGCGCCGCCGGGGGGGAAGAAGGTCACAGGCCTCAGTCGACTATGATCTCGCCCGGGAAGATGAAGTTCCTTGGGTTCACCGGCCGCCCGTTCACCAGCACTTCATAGTGCAGATGTGGGTTGGTCACCACGCCCGTACCTCCGACGAGGGCCACAGGATCACCGCGCTTCACGCGCTGCCCCGGTCGTACCAGGATCTTGTCGCAGTGCGCATACCGGGTGACGACGCCGTTGCCGTGGCTGATCGCGACGATCTTGCCGTAGCCGATCTGGGTACCGACGTCTTTCACGACACCACTCGCCGGCGCCACGATGGGCGTGCCTATCTCCGCCACGAGGTCGATCCCGTAATGGGGACGGACTTCGTGGTAGATAGGATGCATGCGTTGGGAGGTGAAGCCGCTCGAAACAAACCCCTGGGTGGGCGCAATCGAGGGCGTACGGTTCAGTCTATCCACATGGTTGCCGAGGCTATCCATGGCTTCGTGGAACGATCCGGCCAGAAAGCTCGCTCGCCGAAGCAGTCCGGCGAGATTCATGCGCATGCCCAGTGCCTGCTGGCCAAGCGATGTCTCGGTGAGCACCTGGTCGGCCTCGGTCATTGGAGCGGAAGGTCCGCCGATGCCGGCTTGCAGTACGTCAGGATCACGGGGCGACAGCCCGGCGAGAAGTCGGACGCGTTGGTCGCGGTCGGTGATGACTGCCACAGTGTCGGTCAGGAGGGTGAGTCCGAGCTCGAGCCGAACGAGTTCCTCCGCAAGGACCTGATTGCGCCGCTCGAGGCGCTCCAGGCGCGAGATGTCGACCGATTTCGAAATGGTGATGTAGGTGAGAATCGTGGCTCCCAGGAAGAGGGCCGCGGTCACCCCGCTCAGGACCTTTAGCGCCCGCCGGGAAAGCTCGACTTGTCGTGACGTACCCGAGCCATGGGGCACGACGAGTACCGTCCAGCGGCGTACTTGAAACATGAACGATTGCCTCGTTCGTCCGTGACTAAGGCT
>JBDHFY010000137.1:0-11210 GCA_039590195.1 Gemmatimonadota bacterium
TGAACTCCGCCGTGAACAACCGCTTCCCGTTAACTGCCCTCCGGAACCGCTCCATCGTGCTCCCTCCCTTCGAGTGACAAACTTAGGTGTCCACTCGAATTGGGGAACAGAGCACAATTTCTGCAAGTTGCGGATCACTCCACTCCTCCGGCAACAGCCCCGCCTCTGTCTGCTTGTAGCCAGGCTTCACCTCCATGAGAAACCCATTTCTCCCAGGTGGTGACTCACTTTGGTCTCCAACTCGGCCGCGCGGCTGGCCATCCGCGGAAGTGGGGTTTCGTAACGTTCAGCCAGCTCCTTCACACGCTCGGTGAGTTGCTGGCTTACGCGGTCCATCTCTCCGCGGATGGCAGTCTCGAGAGTGGTTAGCCACTTGTCGTCCACCACCAGCGTCTTGATGTCGGCCTCGGTGAGCTTCGGATACTTGGCGTAGGCATGGGCGTCGAGCGTGGCCTCGGCCTTTTTGAGGCGCTTCTTGAGCGCAGCCTCGTCGGCGTTGAGCTTGAGCCAGTCACTCAACACGGTGGCTTCGTCCTTCGCGTCCTTGTCGTCCTTCACCTCCTTCAGCCGGGCAGTGACGTTGGCCTTGTTGACCTTGTCGAAGTCACCGAACGCCTCTTCCTCACCGCCGTGTTCCTCCTCCATCTCGGCGAGGCGGGCGCTTACGCTCTCCAGATCGGCGGCGAGTTGGTCGACGGCCGTTTGCTCCTTGGCGCAGTAGCGCGCTACGATGAGGGCCTTAGGTATCAAGTCGCAGGTCCAGCCCTTGTCCTTTTCCTTGCCCTTCTTGTCTTTCACGATGATGCGGGTGGTCTCGGCCTCCCAACCGTCGACGGCGATGAGGTAGCAGTCGTCCTGCATCGTCTCGGCCCAGTATTCCATCAGGTGCTGATAGACATCGTAGGGGTCGATGAGCGGCTTGGCGGCGTAATGGGCAAGTAAGTCCTCAGAGCGTTCGGCAATGAGTTCCTTGGGATGTAGGCCCACCTTCAGGGCCTTGAGCTCCTTCGCACTCTCTTGCCGCCACGCATCGAAATGTTTGTTCATGCCGGCGATGAAGTCCGCGAACTCGGGGTGCTCGCAGATGGCGGACTTGATGTCGGTCTTCTCCACGGCAAGGTCCAGGTAGCTGGGGCGGTTCTTCTTGAACAGGGCCTGCTGGAGCTTCGGGCAAATGTCCCAGTAACGCTCAAGCGCATCGACATCGGCGGCGGGAATGCCGCCCTGCAGGTGACCCGCGATGTCCTGTAAGTCCTCGGGCGTCTGGCTGTCGATGTAGCGCGGCAGGTTGAGGTTGAAGTCGTTTTCCTCGATCTCCTCGGAGAGGACGATGCGGGAGTACTTCTCTACTTCTAGTCGCTTGGTAAAGACGTCCACGATCTTGTGGATGTCGTGGCTGCGCAGGCGGCTCTTGGGACCGTCCTTCATGAAGCCACTACTCGCGTCGATCATAAAGATGCCCTTGCGGGCGTGGGCGTCCTCTTTGTCGATGACCACGATGCAGGCTGGGATGCCGGTGCCGTAGAAAAGGTTTGCAGGCAGGCCGATGATGCCTTTGATGTAGCCTTTGCGGACGAGGTTGCGGCGGATGTCTGCCTCGACATTAACGCGGAATAGCACGCCGTGCGGCAGGATGCAGGCACCCTTGCCGGTGCTCTTGAGTGAGCGGACGATGTGCAACAGGTAGGCGTAGTCGCCCTGCTTGGAGGGCGGCACACCGAACGATTTGAATCGCTCGTAGGGGGCGTTCAGGGGATCGAGGCCGGTGCTCCAACGCTTGTCGGAAAAGGGCGGATTGGCGACGACGTAGTCGAAGGTCTTGAGCGTGTCGCCGTCCTTGAACTTGGGACTGGCCAGCGTGTTGCCCTGCACGATCAGCGCGGTCGGGTTGTTATGCAGAATCATGTTCATCCGCGCGAGGCCGCTGGTGGCGGCGTCTTTTTCCTGCCCGTAGAGCGTGACGGTGGTGCCGGCGGCATCGCCCACCTTCAGGAGTAGCGAACCCGAGCCGCAGGTGGGGTCGTAGACGGTGGTGGCGGCACTGGTCTTCGCGTCGCGGATGCCGAGGATTTGCGCGATGGTGCGGCTGACCTCGGCGGGGGTGTAGAACTGGCCCTTGCTCTTGCCACTCTCCGTGGCGAAGTGCCGCATCAGGTATTCGTAGGCGTCACCCAGAATGTCATCGCCCTCAGCGCGGTTCATCGAGAAGTCGAGAGCCGGGTTCTCGAAGATGGCGATCAGGTTGGTGAGCCGGTCCACCATCTCCTTGCCACCGCCGAGCTTGGCGGGGTCGTTGAAGTCGGGGAAGTCGGACAGCTGGTTCGCCTCAGCCAGGGGGGCGATGATCTTCTTGTTGATCTGATCGCCGATGTCGCTCTTGCCCTTGAGGGCGACCATGTCCTTGAAGCTCGCGCCTGGCGGGATCGTAATCGGCGCGTAACGCTCTCCGGCGTACTTGTCGCTGACGTATTTGATGAACAGCAGGACGAGGACGTAGTCCTTATACTGGCTAGCGTCCATTCCGCCGCGCAGTTCGTCGCAGCTACTCCAAAGTGAGCTGTAGAGTTGGGATTTCTTGAGAGCCATGTGCCTACTCGGCCAAGTTCGCAGGTGTGTCGCGTTCTCTTTCGCGGGGCTGGTCCGGGCCACTGACCGACTGAAGGACCATACTCGGATGTGACCTTACGGCACCACCTTTGGTCTTGTCACACTATCAGCCCACAAAGCGGGAGGGTGAGCCGATCCCGTCGGGGACTACGTTTGCCTGCGGCACACCGCACAATGAAGCCGATTCCGGTCGCTCCCGCCCGCACCACACTGGAAGACGCCCGCTATCCGTATCTCGTGATTCGTCTCATGGCCGCGGTCTACAGCGTCCGACCGCTGCCACCAGACCTCGACCGCGAGGTGCTGCTCGCGCTCGCCTGGTCCACCATGGACGCGCTCGAACGCCGCTTCCGCATCTGCCTCGTCCTTGGGCCGAAGGAAGCGTTGTACCTGGAGCCCGACGGGACGTGTCGCGCCAAGTCGCAGACACCCTCTGGCGGGATCAATCTCGCGGTGGACCCGAGTCGCATGGACTTCCTGCCGTCGTGACGGACCCTCGGTCCGAGGACCGTGCGTCGGGAACGCGCCACGTGGGCAATCGACCGAATCCGTCCGCCCGCTGACGCGCCGACCACCATGCCATTCCAGGACCTGAAACACGACAACTGAGGCGTCAGCGTGGTCCCGCCGGCGTTTGGCCGGCATCGGTCCCGGCGGTCGTGATGCTCTGCGGATCGCTCTCGACGACCGGGGCGAGTCCGCGGATTTTGCAAGTACCTCCCTTTCGCCTTCTCGGCGTGGCCGGACGCCGGCGAGCATGCTCCACCTCCTGCTGCTGCTAAGGCCCCGCGGTTGGGGCCCCAAGAGGCGGGGGCCGGGACCTTCGGGACCTGCCGCCGCTCAGCGCCGGCGTGTCCGTTTCTGCTCGAATAGCTCGCCCGGCTCCACCTGCAAGACGTCGCAGATCGCTTGCAGCAAGGTGGCGTCGAACGTCGCAAGCCGGCCCCGCATTCGCGCGACCCGGTACGCGGTACTCATGCTGACTCGCCCGTTCGTGGCCTTCGAAAAGGCGTAGGGGGTCATGCCCCGTTCCTCCAGGAGCTCCGGAAGCCGCAGGCGCAGTGCCATCGCTGAATCTTAGCGGCTTACTGCGATCGTTGACAATAGTGCGAGCATTAGCAATATTTCTGTCGTGACTTCCTCGCTCCGCAACCCGCTCACCGCTCCCAAGAAAGCGACCGCGGTCGGCTACATCCGCGTCTCGACCGACGCCCAGGTGCGTGACGGGGTCAGTCTCGACGCGCAACGCGAGCGCATCGAGGCGTACGCGACGGCCAAGGGGCTCGCGCTTGTCGACATGCTTGTGGACGAGGGTCACTCCGGCAAGTCCATGGATCGCCCGGCGCTCCACGCCCTCCTGGAGCGCTGTCGCGCTGGCGCGGTGGAGCACGTGATCGTGTGGAGGCTCGACCGCCTCACGCGCCGGACCCGCCACCTGCTCAACCTGGTCGAGGACGTGTTCCTCGCGCGGGGAATTGAACTGCACTCCGTGTCGGAGTCGCTCGACACCTCAACCCCCCACGGCCGCTTTGTCCTCACGCTGTTCGGCGGGCTCGCCCAGATGGAGCGGGAGCTGATCGGGGAGCGCACGAGGGCGGCCCTGGCGCACAAACGGGCCAACGGGCAGCCGACCAGTCACCCACCGCTCGGCTTCCGCACGAGCGGTCGGCAGCACCACATGGTCCCGGTTCCGGGAGAGGTGGCCGCGGTCCGCCGCATCCTCGAGCTGTGGCGCGCCGGCCGGAGCTACCGGGCGATCGCTGCCCAGCTCAGCCGGGAGGGCGTCCCTACGAAGCAGGGCGGCCGCTGGCACGCGTCCACGATCAAGAAGGTGGTAGACCGGCGGGCGTGGTATCGGCTCGTTCTGCGGGCCGCCTAGCCGCTCGGCGTACACGCCCGAGCGGGCGTGTACACATCGCCCACGTCCAGACCCCCGTCCCAAGTACCGGCCCGGCTCAGTCCCACCGCCCTCGTCGCCAGCACAGTCCCGTTGCAGCGTGGAGGGATCGCACAGGGCGTTACGCGCGCGCGGGGACACGGTCCCGTTGTCCAGCGTCATGGCGGGGCTCCGGCCGGCTCAGCGCTACCGCCCGGCCGCCAGCGCAATCCAGTTGCAGCGTTGTGCACGGCTAGCGGCGTTACGCGCGCGCGAGCACATGGTCCTCGTGTCCAGCGTCATGGCGGGCCAACTCGTTCGAAGGGATCGAAGGGATCGAAGGCTTGTTTTCCATGTATCGCTTTCATGCGCTGGGGTACGGAGGTGGACCAGGTGGAGTGAGGTGGACTTTGCGAACCGATCAAACACGGCAAATACAACACGGTCTCATACTCGGGGCCCTAGACCCCACCTCAGTCCACCTGGTCCACCTTATTGCAGTCATCACTTTCCGGGACGACGCGGTCGGCCACCGGTAGCCGCGCTTTTTCGCCCTGCTACCCACCCCGTTGGGCGAACGGACTATCAACCGCAAGGACACGCCATTTCCGATTTCCGCCTCGAGTCCCGGCTCGGACAAACTTGAGTCCCCGCACGATCCGCCCTTCCTGTTGCGCGAGGTAGAGACCGAGTCTCGCCCGACGACCGTTCTCACGCCCTCCAACATTGGCGAGGATCGCATCGAAGGCATCGCGCAATGCCGTTCTTTCCCTTGACGGCTCGGCCTCGTCCCCACCGCCGACGAGACCCGACCCAGCAAGGTCTACGTCAAGAATGGCTGCTTCGACCTCCCTCAGCAGGACCTCCCTGCTCCCAAACACCTCGAACCACGCCTCCAAGAGACTCCCGAGCATGTCGGTCTCGGGGTCTGCCGAGTACGAAGCCATCAGCGCCTCCACTGGATCGGCAAAGCCCACACCGATGTCAAGGTTTTGCACTACCCAGAGAACGATTGAGCGAACCAGCGTATCCCACTGCGGAAACCCGCTCGCCCCGGGAGCCCGAGGAGCCCCGTGCTGCTTCCAGGCCCGGATGATCTCCAGGATGGCGATGCGCAGCGGGAGCCAGTGGGCACGTACATAGCTCACCGGATGGAACGGGAACTCCCGACGCCAGGGGGTCTCGGTGTCGGCATCCAGTCTGATCGTCAGTATGCGCCGGTTGAGATCGCCGTGCAGGGTGAGGTTGTTCCCAGTGAGCGCAAACGTGAGGCGATTCGGACGACGCTCAACATGTGACACGCCCAAGACGCGCCCTTCGATCAGTTCACTCGTGATCATGTTCGCGAGGACCGGGGATTCGATCACCGAGCCGCGTTCGGCGTTGTCGTAGAGGAGGTACTGGGCTCCTTGCCGGACACTCGCGAACACATGTTTTCGCACTTCGTCATCATCCCGCGGCAACGCCGCGGTGGCTGTCGGGTGTCCGGTGTGCAGGACACCGATCGCTTGAGCCAACAACGTCTTCCCAGTTCCAGCGGTATGAGCAGTGATGCAGTAGCCCGGAACGATCCCGATGCTGGGTCTCACGGCAGAAGATACTAGTGCCGCGAGCGAGACCCCACGATCGACATCGTTCTTGAAGGGCAACAGGCTGAACGGATACCACAGACGGCGCAGCGCCACCTCCGCCTCGCGGATGCTGACACTCTGCCGCACGCGAGGCGGATAGAGGGACTCTGCCACGTACATGACCTGACTTGCCGGATCGTAGCCAGGCGTGTCCACGATGCGGCCATCGGTGAGAGCATAGGGACCGCTTACGACGGCGTTGAGCTTGGGCAGAGGCAGGATCGACGCCTCTGACATCAGTGCTTTCACGGCTCGCAGAGGCAGGTCTTTGGGCACCAGAACACCCTTAGACTTGAAACCCAACACCTCTATCCGCCGCTGGAGCTTGAGCGTAATGCCTTCTTGATCGAGCGGCATCATCCGGGCTTCCTCTTCGTTCACCCAACACAACGCGTCGCCGTTGCGATAGATACCGCACTCGTCCACCTCCAACGCTTCACGAAGCTGATCGACGGTCTCATGAGTCTGCCCCAGCACCACTTGCAGGATGGACTTACGGCAGACCCACGACTGGCCTCCATGGGCGTGACTGTATACACGAGCGTTACCGTTCCCGTCCACTAGGAACACGGCAATACGCCTGTCGCCGCGGTAGTCCGGCTCAATGGGGTCGTGAAACCGCCGTCCGTGATGCTTCTCGGGTTCCTGGAGCAGCTCGCCAACGCTGACCGTCGCGCCGGCCTCGTCGGTCAGCAAGAATTCCGGGAGCAAGATTCCACGTTGGACAGCCGTCGCCGCGACCACTTGTGCCCGCGCGGAGTCGACCCCGTCTCGTGCGGTCATCTCCTCCCCGCGCTCCCGCACCCACAACTCACGGCGCGTTCTCGCTTCGTCCCGCTTGAGGCGGCGCGTCCCGTAGCACGGACTCGATACGCCGTCGATCCTCTTCGGTCGTGGCCGGTATGTCATCACCGGGAAGCGCTGCGCCACCGTCATTCCAAATAGCGGGACGCGGTGGACGCCATTCGAGAGGAGGCACACATTCCGGCCCGGCGGCGAAGTCTAGGTGTTCCGGTCGCAATACCGACAGATCGAACGGCGTGCGTTTGAGCAGGTACCCGCTCTTGCTCACCATGTACCAGACTAGCCCACGTCGAACCAAAGCGTCGTGCAGCGCCTCTCGGAATCGCGGAATGTCAACACCCGATGCGAATACGAAGTAGAAACGCTGGCCGCGAAGGCCATGGACTTGCTGACCGTCCCGATAGATGTAGCTCGACGAGGAGACGCCCCACGCCATCTGAACCTCGCCAAGCCCAGGAACGCACTGGACCAGGAGCTGCCGCCAGTCCTCCTCGGTAGTCGGCACCAGCGGACGTATCTCGCCCGGAAACTGATCCGGGCGATCGAGATCTAGCGTGACCACTGCCGGCCCGTCCGGCCACGCCATATGTGAGCTATCTCGAGCGATGATACCACGCTTCGTTCTTTCATCTGGCGAGATCTTCGCAAGCACCGCTTGAGTTACGACACGCGCATCGGGATGGCAGGACCTGCCCATCGCGAGGGCTTGGTGTCTTCCGAGCTCCGCGCGGGAGGCCATGAACTGCCCGATGGAGTCGAACTCGAGGCTCCTGATACGTCCTTCGTATAGATGCGCGTCGGTTCGGTCTATGACTTGCCCCAGCTGCTCGTCATAGTGAAGTACTTTGCAGAGTCTTCCCCCCTTAACTGTGTTCTCGACGAGTGAGACGGTGATGGGTCCCTTCTTCGAACGAGCCGAGTCGCTAGGAGGGGGACTGTGATCATCAGAGCACACAGACTGATCGCCATACGTGTCAATCGCCACATCGAGCGCGGGCCAACGGGACTCGCGAGCACCTCGCTCTTCCGGCGCAGTATCCGTAACCGGATTGCGGCCTCGATTGCCATGCTTGCTTCCTCTCCTTGGAGGCACTGCAGACCTTTCCTTTCGGGCATCTCGCCCAGCAACCCACAAACTCCTGTCGTTCAGCCCTCCGCACCGCCATTCCTGATCCACTCGAGAACGGCATCTACGCTGTACCGCACTTGCGTCCCCACCTTGATCCGCGGGATTGACGACCGGTCGAGCGACCGCACGCTCATCTGCAGCCAGTGCGCGGCCTGCTCGCGCGTCAGAATCGCCCCCCGGGGCGGTGCGGGCGGAAAGTGGACGCACGCCTCCATCAGGGCTTCGTGACCTCCAGGTCCTGACGCGCGTACCACTCCTCGAACTCGCTGAGCGGAACGCGGATCTGGCGTCCCACGCGCCGCGCCGGCAGTCCGTGCGAGTCGATCAATCGCCGCACCGTCGCGACGGAGACGCCAAGCCGAATCGCGACGTCGGGTAGGCGCAGGGTTCTGTTCTCCGATGGGGCCTGGGTCATGGGTCTTCTCCTGTCATCAACCCCTCTTGCGCAATCGGAGGGGCTTGTGTACGTTAATCAGTGCAGAACTGAGAGAATTTGCACGTCTCTGGTGAATAAATATACTCACTTCTGACGAAAATGGTAGTCAACATGCCAAGTGATTGATTTAGAACGACTTGAGGCAGCACAGCGGGCGCCGCGCTGGCAGTCCGTGCGAGTCGATCAATCGCCGCACCGTCGCGACGGAGACGCCAAGCCGAATCGCGACGTCGGGTAGGCGCAGGGTTCTGTTCTCCGATGGGGCCTGGGTTATGGTCTTCTCCTGTCATCAACCCCTCTTGCGCAATCGGAGGGGCTTGTGTACGTTAATCAGTGCAGAACTGAGAGAATCTACACGTCTCCAGTGAGCAAAGATACTCACGTCTCACGAAAATGGGTAGTCAAATGCGCCAAGTGATTGATTTAGAACGACTTGAGGCAGCACGGCGGGCGGCGGGCTTCGATTCATGGCAGAAGCTGGCGAAGGCTTCGGGAGTCAACCACGCTACGCTTTCGCGGCTCCGTCGAGGCCAGGTCGACAAGGCCAACCCAGAAACGCTTCAGCAGCTGGCTGGGACTCTTCGGGTGCCACTGGAGTGGCTGACGGGAGAGATGGACTCCCTCCCGCACGTGCTGAAGCACGGGCTCCTCAGCCAGAAGGAGCCCACGGACCCAGAGACGGTCACTCCAGAGAGGATTCGTCGAAGCTGGTTGCTTCAGCGGGTGGCGGGCGCCCTGCTGCGTGACCTGGAGCGCTGGCAGGGGCGGTCGCGCGCTGAGGTGTCATATCGCCTCTGGGGTGGCGCGTTCCTGGACGCTGTCGACGCCCTCTGCAGCATCATCATGTGGCGGGATGCGATGCTGGAACCGACCGGCAGCCCCGGCGTGATCTACGCCTTTGAAAGCACGGCCGACGTCGCGTGGGTCGAGCGGCTCCTCGAGCCGTGGCTCGAAGACGTGGCCGTTCTTCGCGCACGCGTGCTGCGCGATACGCTACGCTGCTGCTACGAAGTCTCTGACCGAGTCATTCCTTCACCGACGGCCGAACGGTACCATCTGCAAGCGCTCGCGGCGTACGAGCAGGCGAAAGAGGAGGCACAGACATGAGCGCACGTTCCAAGAACCCCCTGCGACTGGACCGCGTCGTAACAGGCGTTGGTCGGATCCAACGCTCGAGCGGCACGCGCGACCGGCGCCTGTTCCGCGAGCTGCACAAGATGATCGACCAGCTCCGAGACTACGGCAGGACCGACATCCTTCGTGCGCTCCGCGACGGCCACTGGGCACCGCTCGAGGTGTACCGCCTGTACCGCCGGGCCGGTGCCAACCCGGCCGCGATCCGACTGGAGCGAGCGGCGAGCCTGCAGGCCACGATCGAGCGCTGGCTCACACAGCGCGAGCAGCAGGGCACCCTTCGCCCAACCACGCTGCAGATGTACCGCTCCTGCTTGCGACGCGTCACGGAGCGCGCTTCCCCCGATGCGACACTGGACGATCTCCCGGAGCTGCTCCGAGGGTATCGGGACCGCGCACGCGGGACCCGCTCGTTCAATATCGCGCGCTCGACCGTGCTCTCATTCCTCAAGGATCACGTCGGCAAGCGGGACGAACGCTACCTCGCTGTGCAGTACGATGTCTCCCCACTCCCGCACCGCACGAAACACGCGACCGGCCTGACGCCCGACGAGGCTCGGGCGATCGCGGAGAGCCTCGACCCGCTGGCCGCGCGAATCTGGTGGGGCCTCGCGGTGACCGGGATGCGCCCTTCGGAGTTCTGGGGCGATTGGGAAGTCGAGGGCAACTTGGTCCGGGTGACGGGCACGAAGACCGAGAACGCCGAACGCGTGATCCCCCTGCTCTACCCCATCTCGAGGCCGGCGCTCACGTACCGACAGTTCAATCGCCGGCTCGACAAGGCCGAGGCCCCGGCCCGCGCACGTAGCGGGCGCAGGTGCTTTGCACGATGGATGAACGAGGCGGGCGCGCGCGAAGATGTCACCGACCGGTACGAGGGCTACTCCCCCGAGGAATACCTCGAGGACGACCGACAGCGCCTCCGTGCCTTCATCGGCACGCCTCCGAGCCTCGGACTGGCGAAAACAGGGTGAGGGACTTTGTGAGGGACTTGTTGCGCGTTTTCCTGTCCTTTCCCTGTCGTGTCCCCGTCCACTCAACGACCAACGGCAGGTCGTAACACGAAGTCACGCCTGCCGTTAGCCCAGAGAAATAGCGGAGGAGGGACTCGAACCCCCGACACGCGGATTATGATTCCGCTGCTCTAACCAGCTGAGCTACTCCGCCACGGTCTCGCGGACGGTCGGACCGACCCGTCAGCTGCCGTCAGCTGCCGGGGAGAAGTATACAAACATGCCGCGGCTCCCTCCAACCCGGGCTCCCACCTGACGAAAAGACGGGCAGGGGCGGCCCCCGAAGGCCGCCCCCTGCCCTACGCTACACGGCGCTCAGCGGGCTGCGAGCCGACCCGGCGCTGGCCAGATCCACGCGGCGACCCCCGCATGGTCCGACGGCCAGAGGGTGTAGCCCAGCGGGTGGGTGAAGATGTCGCCCAGCTCCTCGCCGATCACCTCCACACTGCTCTGCCCCCCGAAGCCAGCCGCGCCCCAGCGGACGAACACGACGTCGAGCCGCTGGTCCAAGTCGGAGACCGTGTTGGACAGGTCCGCCACCTGACAGCAGGTCAGCCCGCCCACGCTGCCGGGCTCCCGC
>JBDHFY010000138.1:0-11023 GCA_039590195.1 Gemmatimonadota bacterium
GGCGTCACGCGGATCCGGCCGGTTCCCCCTGGCGACAGCTCCGTGCGAACGGTGCCCTCTAACACGTACTCCACGTCGAGCTCTTCTCCAATTTCCTGGATGGTCTTGGGGGTTCCCTGGAAACGGAGAGCGCTCGTCCGCGAGATCACTCCCAGCCCTTCGATGCCTGCCAGATAGCTCGTGATCTCCTCGGTGATCCCGTCTACGAAGTAGTCGTACTCGTCGGTGCCCAAATGCTCGAACGGAAGGACCACCAGCATTCTCCGGGCCTCTGAATCAAGACCGCCGAGCCCGCGCGCGAGCCCATACACCCCCATGATCAGAACGGCCAGCGCACCGATGTATGCCAGGATCCTGGACCGTGGGTTCAGTGGTTTCAACCATGTACCCGAGCCCTGGCCGGTTGTGAGAACCGCCTCCACCTCTCGGAGGTGAGCGGAGAGCTCCTCGGCGGTGGGATGTCGCTCCTCAGGCTGCCTCGCCAGGGCGCGCATGACCACGGTCTCGACCATTGCCGGGATTCCGGGGGCCACAGCGCGCAGCGGCGGGGGCCGCCAGGTGGCCTGGAGCTCCATGGCGGCCCGTCGTGTTGGGCCGGCAAAGGGCACCTGTCCCGAGAGCATCTCGTACAGCACGCAACTCAGACTCGCTTCCCAGCGCCTGCTCAGGGCTCATGTAGGCCGGCGTCCCTACGGCGATCCCCGATTGGGTCAGCTGAACGCCGCCCGCCGCCCTCACCGCCCGGGCGATGCCGAAGTCGGCCACTACCGCATGTCCGCCGGAGAGGAGGATGTTTTCAGGCTTGACATCCCGGTGCACGATTCCGTGCTGGTGTGCGTAGGCGAGAGCGTCGGCAGCCTCTCGGGCAATCTCGATGGCTTCCTTGATGGGCAGGGGGCCTTCACGCTGCAGCCGGTGTCGCAGCGACTCGCCCTCGATGAAGGGCATCGTGTAGTACAGCAACCCGTCGGCTTCCCCGGCCGTGAAGATCGGAACGATGTGCGGATGGGTGAGCTTCGACGAAAGGTCCACTTCCCTCAGGAATCGCTCCCGGGCAAGCGTCGACACGAACGCCGGATCGAGGACCTTGACGGCGACCTGGCGGCCAAGCCGGAGATCCTTGGCGAGGTAGACTGTGGCCATGCCACCCCGACCGATCTCCCGCTCGACCCGGTAATCCTGGGAGAGAGCGGTTACTACCCGCTGGAAAGCAGCATCCATACGTCTGCAAGGTATCGTGGGCCCGGCTGCCAAGGGAGGGAGTGACCAGGGAGACGGGAGAAGGGTAGCCGTGTCCAGCGATGCGAGGCTGGTACAGCAGCGGCTGGCGACCTGACTTCCCGTGTGCGCCGGCGCAACCTTTCCCCGGCTCAGGGTATCCAATCTTCGTGAGCCGCCGAGGGTTTCCGCGATTCCGCGCGGCTCCCAGGTGCGGTCACTGAAGGCCATGTCCCCCAAGGGCTTCGGAGATAACGTGATGGAAGCATCGTCACCGCTGATCGAACTATCCGGTGTCAGGAAAGTCTTCGAGACGGACGACGTGGAGACCCACGCCCTCTCGGAGATCCACCTAGTGATCGGACAGGGTGACTACGTGGCGATAGCGGGGCCGTCGGGTTGCGGGAAGACCACCCTGCTTTCGATTCTGGGGTTGCTCGACACCCCCACCAGCGGGCGATATCGGCTGGATGGCACGAATGTGTCTCAGCTGACCGCCGGGCAGCGGGCACGCGTGCGGAATCGGGAGATCGGGTTCATTTTTCAGGCGTTCAACCTGATCGGTGATCTTTCGGTCTTTGAGAACGTAGAGCTGCCCCTCAAGTACCGGGGGATGGCGGCGGCCGAGCGACGGCGGCGGGTCACCGAGGCGTTGGAGCGGGTGGGAATGTCCCATCGGGTGCGCCATTATCCGGCACAGCTGTCCGGGGGGCAGCAACAGCGGGTGGCGGTGGCCAGGGCAGTAGCTGGTGACCCGGCCATTCTGCTCGCGGACGAGCCCACGGGGAACCTGGACTCGGCCAACGGAGAGGCCGTCATGGGGCTCATGGACGAGCTCCACCGAGATGGGGCGACGATCTGCATGGTGACGCACGATCCACGCTATTCGGAGCACGCCGCTCGGAATGTGAACCTTTTTGACGGCCGCATCGTAGAAGAAACTGTGGCGGTGAGTTGATGTGGAGTGGACGGCACGAAGCCTGCGGCGCTCGCCGCTTACCGTGTGACGGCGAGGCAAAGCCGTTCAGGATGCGAGAACTGGGAACCGTGGCCGGTAGTCGGCGGCCGGAAGCTTATGGGAATGAGGTGCAGCCATGAGAATGATCGTCACTTTGGTACTCTTCACCGCGGCACTGCTCTGGTTTACACGCTCTTCATGGGTTTCCAAGATCCCAGGCGAGACGCGAACCGTGGTCGTTGAAACGAGCCCCCGCGAGTCGCAAGATCCGGAATGCCGCTCATGCGACGTGTCCGCGCGCAAAGAGGCGGTGGGTGGAGAGTACCGCTGGAACGGGAGTCTAGCGGCCGGCCAGGTCCTCGAGGTCAAGGGCATCAGCGGATCGGTTCATGCGATGCGCGCGTCCGGTGACCGGTTTGAGGTCGTGGCCACCAAGCACGGCAGGCGCAGTGATTTCGATGAGGTCGAAATCGACATGGTGGAGCATGCCGACGGCGTGACTGTTTGCGCCCTCTACCCGGGCCGGCGGGGCCGGACGGCTTCCTGCGAGTCTGGGGACAGTAACAATGGCAACATGCGGGACCTGGATGTGGAAGTCGAGTTTGAGGTGCACGTGCCGGCGGGCGTCAACTTCGTTGGACGCAGCGTCAGTGGTGACGTCGAGGCAGTAGGACTGAGCGGGGATGTCGAGGCTTTCTCGGTGAGCGGCGACATCGACATCACGACATCGGGAATTGCCCAGGGTTCCACCGTGAGCGGCGACATCAGCGTGACCATGGGGCGGGGTACCTGGGATGGGACGCTCGAGTTCCACACCGTCAGCGGGGACGTCGATATCGCCCTACCACAGGATCTCCGTGCCGACGTGTTCTTCGAGTCCCTCTCGGGCGAGCTGCAGTCGGATTTCGCCATCACCATGGAGGGACGCCGGTCCCAGTTCATCGGGCAAAACATCCGTGGGACCATTGGGGGTGGTGGAGGCAGCCTCTCTCTCAAATCGGTGAGCGGCGATGTGAACGTCACCCGGCGTTGACGGGAACGGGAGTGAGAGGAGGGAGGCGAGAAGTGCGCCACCCGCCACGCCGCTCTTGACTGGAGGTCTGACCCCAGGCTGGTTCGCCTGGGGTTAGTTGTGCCCGGCCGCAGCAGTGCCCCTTACTTGCCTTGAGTTTTGGCTCGCGCCTTCCGGACCAGCCACCAGAAAATGACTAATGGTCGATCGGTACTAGCCACCGGCTGACGAGTCGTCACAGGGGATGATTGTCAACAACGGCGACTATTGATAATCGACAACTACTAACGATCCTCTGCGCAGAGACCCTCCAGCACTCGCTCCAGGCGAGCTCGGACCTCGCCAGCGAGAGGCTCCATGTCCCTGCGGCCGGTCACCCCCAACTGCTCCACCGGGTCGATGGCAGCCACCACCGCTGTGTCTTGGGTATCGCCTTGGTACACGATCACGTTGCAGGGCAGCAGAAGGCCCACATCCAGCTCCGTCGAGAGTGCCTGGTGGGCCAAGGGTGGGTTACACGCGCCCAGGATCACGTACGGCCGAAAGTCGACGTCGAGCTTTTTCTTGAGGGTCTGCCGGACGTCGATCTCCGTGAGCACGCCGAACCCTTCTTTCGTCAGCTCCTCCCGCGTACGCTCGACGGCCCGCTCGTGGGTGATGGGGACCTCCACCTTGAGTCCGTATTTCATTTGTAACGTGGTCAAATACACCTTCCGTCCAGTGTTCACGTGCAATCTGCGTGACTGAAAGTGAAGAAACCATGAAGGGAGGTTGTCTCTTGAGCTGGGGCTTTTTGCCGGGTCTCTTGTTCAAGTTGACGCGGGGCCGCGGTCCTTTTATCATCCGCGGCTGATGTTAGTAAATAGGAATATTCGGCACTCCGTTCACGACACCTAGGATCCTTACATTGAAATTTGATCGCCACGACCCTCGGCGTGGGCGTCGGCTTTGGGGGCTTGCGGCGGTGGGGCTGGTGGCAGCCGTTGTTGCGGGCTGCCAGGGGTCATTCCCTCAGACCACTTTCTCGCCGACTTCGGAGTTCGGCGAGTCCCTCCAGGACCTCTACCTCACGATCGTCGCGTGGGCAGTGTTGGTGTTCGTGGTGGTGGAAGGCTTGCTCATCTACGTGGTCGTGCGCTTTCGCGCTCGGCCAGGCCAGCCGGATCCCAAGCCCATCCACGGACACACGGCCTTGGAGATGGCCTGGACCCTCGCGCCCGCGCTCATCATCGTGTTTATCGCCGTTCCCACGATCCGCACGATCTGGCGCAACGCCAGCTTCAATCCGGACAATTCGCTGAGGGTCGAAGTCGTCGGTCACCAGTGGTGGTGGGAGTTCCGCTACCCGGAGTATGGCGTCGTCACGGCAAACGAGCTGCATCTTCCGCAGGGCCGGCCGGTGGTTTTGGAAATGACATCGGCGGACGTGATCCACAGCTTCTGGGTGCCGCGCCTGGGCGGCAAGCGGGATGTGATCTTGGGCCGTGTCACCCGCCTCGCGTTCGCACCGGATTCGGTGGGTGTGTACCTGGGTCAGTGCGCTGAGTTCTGTGGCGATTCGCATGCGAACATGCGCATGCAGGTTGCGGTCGAGGAGGCAGCGAGCTTCGAGCAGTGGGTGGAGCAGCAACGGAGTGTTCCGGCGCCGGCTGATTCCCTATCGGAACTCGAGCAACGGGGGCTGGAGGCTTTTCGTCGGGTCCGCACTCCTGCGACCCACTCATGCATTGCGTGTCACACGGTGGCAGGCGTCTCTGCGGGTGTGTTGGGACCCAATCTCACGCACCTCGCCAATCGGTCGACGATCGCCGGCGGTGTGCTCGCGAACACGGATGACAATCTCGCTCGCTGGCTTCGTGATCCGGCCGAGGTAAAGCCGGGGATGGGCGACCAGCGAGCTGACAGGCAGATCATCGGCATGCCCGATGTCGAGCTCAGCGAGGACGAGATCGCCGCCCTGCTGGCGTATCTCAGCAGTCTACGATAGGGAATCTCATGGGTACCATAGCCGCACCTCATGCGTCGTTCGCGGCGCATGCGACCGAGTCACGTTCCGGGATCTGGAGCTGGATCACCACGACGGATCACAAGCGGATCGGCGTCCTCTATGGCGTTACCGCTTTCATCTTTTTCTTGGTGGGCGGCCTCGAGGCGTTGCTGATTCGCATGCAACTCGCCAGGCCCGACAACACCCTCGTCGGAGCAGAGACGTTCAGTCAGCTGTTCACGATGCACGGTACGACGATGGTGTTTCTCGCCATCATGCCGCTCTCTGCAGCGTTCTTCAACTTCATCGTTCCGCTGCAGATCGGCGCTCGCGATGTCGCCTTTCCTCGCTTGAATGCGTTCAGCTACTGGGTGTTTCTCCTAGGCGGAATCTTTCTGAATGCGAGTTTCCTGTTCGGTGTGGCTCCCGACGGTGGATGGTTCGGCTATCTCAACCTGACGTCGAGGCAGTATTCACCCGGGATGAACATCGATTTCTGGGCTCTTGGTCTGCAGATCCTGGGTATCGCCTCCCTAGCTGCCGGCTTCAACTTCATCGCCACGATCATCAACATGCGTGCACCGGGCATGAAGTTGATGCGGATGCCGGTGTTCACCTGGATGACCCTTGTTACTCAGCTGATCGTGATCACGGCGTTTCCGGTCATTACTGTTGCTCTGGTGTTCCTGACCTTCGACCGGCTGTTCGGGACGCAGTTCTACTCTGTCGCCGCCGGTGGAGACCTGCTGCTCTGGCAGCACCTGTTCTGGCTCTTTGGTCACCCCGAGGTGTACATCTTGATTCTGCCCTCGATGGGCATGGTGTCGGAGGTGCTGCCGACGTTTTCGCGCAAGCCCCTCTTTGGGTATCCCGTAGTGGTGTATTCAGGGGCGCTCATCGCGATCATCGGGTGGGGCGTGTGGAGTCACCACATGTTCTCGGTAGGCCTCGGCCCGATCGCCGACTCGGTATTCTCAGCCGGAACGATGCTGATTGCCATTCCGACCGGCGTGAAAATCTTCAACTGGATCGCCACGATGTGGGGGGGGAGACTCCGGTTCACGTCGCCAATGCTGTTTGCCGTTGGCTTCATCGCCATGTTCGTGGTGGGCGGCCTCTCCGGTGTGATGCACTCATCGCCACCGACGGATCTGCAACAAACGGACACATACTTCATCGTCGCGCACATTCACTACGTGCTCTTCGGTGGCTCCATCTTCGGCATCTTTTCCGCGCTCTACTACTGGTGGCCGAAGATCACCGGACGGCTCCTGCACGAGGGACTCGGCAAAGCGCATTTCTGGTTGTCTTTCCTCGGCATGAACCTCGCGTTCTTCCCCATGCATTTCATCGGTCTGTTGGGCATGCCGCGACGGGTGTACACCTACGGGCCCGAGCTCGGCCTTGGCCAACTCAACCTCGTGTCCACTGTGGGCGCGTTGCTGCTGGGTGGGGCGACCCTGATCTTCGTCTACAACGTCTGGAAGACGGCACGGACCGGAGAGATGAGTGAAAAAAATCCGTGGGGCGCTGCGACGCTGGAATGGGCGATCTCCTCACCGCCGCCGGCGTACAACTTCTCGGTGATTCCGGAGGTCTCGAGCCGCCTGCCGCTCTGGGTCGAGGGCGGTGTCAGCGAGATCCCCGATGAACCGCCCGGACCGGTTCACCTGCCGGCGGGGTCGTATTGGCCGCCGGTTTCGGCGGTTGGTCTGGTTCTGATCTTTACAGCCGCGTTGACGCACACATTGTGGCTGGCGTTCGTAGGCGCCGGGATTCTGGTATTCAGCGTTTTCAAGTGGGTCTTCGAGCCCTTCGAGGTGTAGCATGACGCCCGCGTCCGCCGCCCAGTACACCAGTACCGGTCTCGACACCCGCAAGCTTGCGTTCTGGACGTTTCTTGGCTCGGAGTGTTTGCTCTTCGGCACGCTGATCGCGACGTACCTCATTTACGAGGGACGTAGTCTCTCGGGACCGACGCCTGCTGAGATTCTCAATATCCCGCTGACGTCGATCAGCACGTTCGACCTGCTCATGTCGAGTCTGGCGATGGTCCTTGCCTTGGCCGCCGTCGAGCGAGGTGACAGACTCTGGGCGCGAGTATGGCTCGCGACGACCGCGATTTTGGGATCGGTGTTCCTCGGCTTTCAGGTGTACGAGTTCACGACCTTCGTTCACGAAGGCCTGACGATCACCACCAACTTGTTTGGCTCGACCTTTTTCACGTTGACGGGGTGCCACGGACTCCACGTGCTTGTAGGGGTCATCTGGCTGACGACACTGCTGATTCTATCATTCCGCAACAAGTTGGAGCCGGAGAAGGCGATGAATGTCGAAATCGCCGGCCTGTATTGGCACTTTGTGGATGTGGTCTGGATTGTCATCTTCACGGTTGTTTACCTGATTCAGCGGGGCTGAGTATGACCGATCAGGTGCGTTCCCCAGCGCGCGCTCATCCGACGACCGGGACTTATCTCGCCGTCGCAGCAGTGCTCACTGTCGTCACGTTGGTGGAGCTGGGCGTGTTTTACATCCCGGCCTTTCGGCCCGTCCTGGCTCCGGTGCTGCTGGTGCTGTCTGCGGGCAAATTCTGCCTGGTCGTCATGTTCTACATGCACCTCAAGCAGGACCATCGGCTGTTTGCGGCGATTCTTTCGGCACCGCTGCTTCTCGCAACCGCGTTGATCATCGCGTTGATGTTCTTGTTCGGATCGTGGTGGCTGACGTAGGATCCAACGCTCCGCTCCCGATCCGCCAAACAACAACCGCCCCCCAGCTGAACGCCGGGGGGCGGTTGTCTCTTGCGGGCTTCCGGCGCTAGCGGCTCACGCGGAGCCGGACTACCCGTGAGGCTACATTCTCCTGGCCTTGAATCCGGTGCACACGCAGAGAGACCACCTCTCCCGGGGGCATTGGGTCCAGCGCCTCGTCTAGCTGCTCGTACGTGTAGATCCGCTCGTTGTTGATGTGGGTGATGATCTCTCGAGGCACGAGCCGATCGCGCGCCGGGCCGTCTTGATTGACGCTCATCACTTGCAGGCCCGCCAGCTCTCGATCGTAGCCCTCACGCGCCAGCCTCGTGGCGGTGATCTCGCGAACGGTCACGCCAAGTTTGCTGGGAACGCCCGCCTCATCTTCTGCTTCCTCCTCGGGGACCTCGGCGCTCGCGACCCGCATGTCCTCCGGCGAGGCCTGCCCAAGGGTGACCGTTAGCGTCTCACGGGCGCCGCCACGCCGAGCTACGGTGACCTGCACCTCCTCGCCGGGCCGTCGGAAACCGACGTCCTGTTGCAGCTGCGGTGTCTGGTCGACGGGCTTGCCGTTGAGCGCGATGATCACGTCGCCCACCTGTAGCCCTGCGCGTTGGGCGGGACTGTTGTTTTCCGAGAAGCTCTGGATCACGACCCCGTAAATCGAATCGAGGCCGACATATTCCGCATCTTCCGCCGTGGCGTCGATGATGGAAACACCGAGGACGGCTCGCGTCACCGTGCCGGTGGCGATGAGTTGCTCGGTCACCAACCGCGTGAGGTTGATGGGGACGGCGAACCCGTAGCCCGAGTAGAAGCCGGTTGGGCTCGCGATGGCGGAGTTCACACCAACCACCTGTCCGCGAATGTTGACGAGAGGACCGCCGGAGTTGCCTGGATTAATTGCCGCGTCTGTTTGAATGAAATCCTGAATGCGGAAATTGAGGTCTTGTTGCAGGCCCCGGAGCGGGCGGCCAGTGCCGCTTACGATACCGGCCGTCACCGTGAACGAGAAATCCGAACCGAGCGGACTCCCGATGGCCAGCACCCACTCGCCGATCCTTAGCGAGTCCGAGTCGCCGAGGGAGAGGGGGGTCAGGTCCTCTGCACCGATCTTGATCACTGCAATGTCGGTGTTGGGATCCCGGCCGACGACTTCGGCCTCGAACGTCCTTCGGTCGAGCAACCGTACCTGAAGCCGCGTCGCATCCTGGACGACGTGGTTGTTGGTCACGATGTACCCGTCGGCAGAGATGATGAAGCCGCTCCCCTGACCGCGCCGCCGCTGGTCCTGCTCCTGACCGTCAGGATTACGGAAGAAGTCATCAAACGGAGAACGACGTCTACGGCCGGTGACCGCAGTTTCCGACTCAATCGTGACGACCGCCGGGCGGACGGCCTCGGCCACCGCCACAAAGGCCTCGCCGAGATCCGCCGCCGGTTGGGCGGCGGGGATCGGGGGCGGAGGCGTGTCCGGCAGCACGATCGCCGAGAGAGCCTCCTGCGCCTGGGTGCTCTTAGGAAGGTCAACAATGGCCGCGAAGGCAAACGCCAGGCCAATCGTTACGGCCACCAAAACAACGAACTTTGCCCATTCCCTTGTACGTGGCATCATTCCTCAACCCGGATGAGTAAAACGGTATGTGACGGGTTCACGTCGCCTTCTTGTACAACCCCGAACGGGGGCCTGGGTTTCCCGAGGAACTCCAAGAAACCCGACCCCTTTGGATGTATCATCAATCAACCTGCGCTTACGACTTGGAGTCGTCAACGATCTCGTAGTCGGCCTCCACGACGTCTTCGTCCTTCTCGTCCTTCTCTGGCGCCCCGGCCTCCTCGTCTCCTCCACTGCCTTCGCTGGTGGCGCCGCTAGCAGCCTCCGTTTGGTGCAACGCCGCCCCGGCCGCCGAGAAGGCCTCGGTCAACTCCTGGAGCGCCTTCTGGATCCCGTCGGAGTCGCCCGAGCGCAGCGCCGCCTTGCCGCTCTCGACCGCTCCGTCTAGCCGGTCTTTGCTGGCGCTGTCGACGCGGTCCACCCAATCCTTGCTGTCCTTCTCCACTTGGTAGACCAAAGCATCCAGGCGATTCCGCTGTTCGATCTCTTCGCGATGCTCTTTGTCCTCTTCGGAATGTTGTTCGGCCTCCTGCACCATTTTGTCGATCTCAGAGTCTGAGAGGCCGCTCGACGCCTCAATGCGGATCTTCTGCTCCTTGCCCGTAGCCTTGTCCTTGGCCGAGACATGCAAGATACCGTTCGCATCGATGTCGAAGGTTACCTCGATTTGCGGAATGCCCCGAGGCGCCGGTGGAATGCCGGTGAGCTGGAACCGGCCAATGGTCCGGTTGTTGATCGCCATCTCCCGCTCGCCCTGCAACACGTGGATCTCCACCGTCGTCTGGTTGTCTTCCGCCGTGGAGAAGATCTCCGCCTTCTTCGTGGGAATCGTCGTGTTCCGCTGGATGAGGACCGTCGTCACACCGCCCAGCGTTTCGATGCCCAGCGACAGCGGCGTCACGTCGAGCAAGAGCACGTCCTTGACGTCTCCGGCCAATACGCCGCCCTGAATCGCCGCTCCGATGCCGACGACCTCGTCGGGGTTGACCCCCTTGTGCGGCTCTTTATTGAAGAAGCCCTTGACGATCTCTTGGACCTTGGGGATTCGTGTAGAGCCGCCGACGAGAATCACTTCGTCGATGTTGGACGGCTTGAGGTTGGCGTCTTTCAACGCCTTCTCCATCGGCTCGACGGTTCGCTGCACCAGCGCATCGATCAACTGCTCGAACTTGGCCCGGGTCAGCGACATGTTGAGGTGCTTCGGGCCCGTCTGATCCGCCGTCACGAACGGAAGGTTGATTTCCGTCTGCTGGGTCGTCGACAGCTCCATCTTGGCCTTCTCAGCGGCCTCCTTGAGCCGTTGGAGGGCCATCGGGTCCTTCGACAGGTCGATGCCCTGATCCTTCTTGTACTCGTCTACGAGCCAGTCAATGACCTTCTGATCGAAGTCGTCGCCGCCAAGGTGGGTATCCCCGTTTGTACTCTTGACCTCGAACACGCCTTCAGCGAGCTCCAGAATGGAGATGTCGTAGGTGCCGCCGCC
>JBDHFY010000139.1:0-10421 GCA_039590195.1 Gemmatimonadota bacterium
CCCCCCACCGAGCATGCAATCCGTCCGCGCGCGCCCGGTGTCAGCGGGAGGGTCACGCGAGCGAGTGATCCCTCGAGCTCAGCGTCGCTCACCACGTCGACCGCGGTCTCGGAGCGCTTGAGCCAGACGAAGACTCCATGCGTTACCACCATGGCCCCGAATCCCATCGCCAGGGAGGGAACGAGCCCACCAAACGTGGAGACTGAGGTGAGCAATGTGAGCAGCGTTCCGGTGATTCCAAACGTCGCCAGAAAGAAGATCATGTTGCGGGGGCGGAAGAGACCGAGGACGAGCTCCCCCGCTCTAAAGTGGGCGTCATGATCTGCACCCGCGTCATGCCCCCCATGGCCGTCGTGGCCACCATTCACGTCGTGGCCTACGTCGTGATCGAAATCATGCCCGCCGACGTCGTGGGACGTGTCGTGCTCCCCGCCACCCAGCATGGACAGGAGCAAGAGCCCCCCACCAAGAACGGCCGCGAAGAGATAGAAACCCAACATGAGATTCAGGTCCGCCGTTTGCGTCCGTGTAATGTGGAATGTGACGCGGTGGGTGGGGAGTGGCAAGGAAGGTGACTGTACGACAGGTCCTGCCCGCGTCTGCGGCAGGACCTGGACCCCGTAAGATGCCTGATGCGCTAGGTGGCTACCGGCTCACACCATTCCTGGGTCGAGCTGGATCACTGAGAAGTACGCTCCCTGCGGGTCCTGCAACACGGCAAAGCGACCGACGTTCTCGACCTGCATCGGTGGAACCTCCACTGTGCCGCCCAGGGACTTCGCTTGCTCGAGGGATGTGTCGAGGTCCGCGACGGCGAAGTACACCGCCCAGTTGGGCGGGACCGGGCCCCACTCCGGCTTGATCTCGATCATGCCACCGGCTGGGCGATCGCCGTTGCGTAACTCGGTGTACCCCGGGCTCTGCTTGGGTGACCAGCCGAAGAGACTCGTGTAGAACTGAGTCGATCCATCGACATTGTTGGTGTAGAGCTCGTTCCAACACATCGTGCCCGCTTCGTTCACGAGCTCTGCCCCGCAATGCCGCTTCGGTTGCCACAGAGCGAACGTCGCCCCCTGCGGATCCTGGATCAGCGCCATGCGGCCGACATCCATGACGTCGAAGGGTTCCTGGAGGAGCGTGGCGCCTAGCTCCTTGGCCTGGGCAGCAGTGTTGTCGGCACTGACCACCGATACGTAGCTCAGCCAATGGGGAGGGACCCCCTCCTCGAGCATCCCTTGATTCATCTGATAAAGGGCGCTGACGTTCTTGCTACGCTTCTCGAGCATCGTGTACGTCCCCACCTCCCCAGCGGGCACGGCGGTGGCTGTCCAGCCGAAGAGCGCTGTGTAGAACTCCGTCGCGGCCGCCTCGTCGGTGGTCCCCAGGTCGACCCAGCAGAAGCTGCCGGGGGGATACTCTTTGATTTCAGTCATGTGATACCCCTTCCCTCCAGGCGAGTGTAACCATAGGGGCAACACCGGGGCAAGAGTGCCAACTGGCAAACCCGGTGCTGGCGAGGCACTTTAGCTTTATCGACAGGAGTCATTCTCTGCACGCCCTCCGGCTGTCCGCGTGGGCCGGCCTGGCCGCGCCCATCTTGCTAGCGCTCGCGACGCTCATCCTGGGCGCACTCACGCCCGAGTATTCCCACCGGTCGCAAGTCATCAGCGAGTTAGCCGCCCAGGGGGCGCCCTACAGCGCCCTCATGAGTGCGGCCATCGTCGCCTTCGGGTTGCTGCTCATCGCCTTCACGCCGGCGATGTTCGCCGCCCACCGGCCGGGAGCCAGCGCCGCAGCCAGCGCCCTGGCGATCGCCGTCGCCGGCCTGGGCCTGGTCGTCGCCGGGGTGTTTCGGTGTGATCCCAGTTGCAGTCTCGAGAGAGTCTCATCTGAGATGGCCACGCACATGTGGTCGGCGTTCATTGCATCATGGCTGCTGGCATTGGCACCGCTCGGTCTGGCGGTGCGTCTGCCCGCAACGTCTACGGGCCACCGCTACTATGCATCGAGCCTCCTCGCCGGGCTCGGTATGGTAGTCATGTTGTTTGTTGCCATGGCGGCAGGACCCGAAGACCCAAATATCGGATGGCTCCAGCGGGTGGGTCTCACCATCCTCGCGGCCTGGCTCATCGCATCGGCGCTCAGGGTCCAGCGAGCAATCCGAACCCGGCACCGGGAAGGATAATCTCGAGGTAAACGCTCCTCACCTCCGTAGCATCTCATGGCTGTACAAAGCGATCCCGGAACGCTCTTGAGTGACCCGCAGCAGCTCAACGAGGCGGTGCGCCCGCTGGTATGGCGGGCACAGGCGGGGGATGAGGAGGCGTTCACCCGGCTGGTGGGGTGGTGCTACCAGCAGATCCACCGCTGGGCCCTGGGGCTCACGGGCGATCCCGATGACGCCGACGACGTGACTCAGGAGGTGCTGGTGGCGCTCCACTGGAACCTTCGGTCGTTCGAGCAACGGTCACGCTTCACTACTTGGCTCTACCGGATCACGCGGAACTCGGCGTTGGCGTTGCTCCGGAAGCGGCAGAGACGAGAGCGTCGAAAGAGGCAGGCGCGGCATGAGAATCCGGGACAGACCACAGAGGAAACAGACCGGTTGGAGTCACTGTACGCATCGGACGTGGCTGAGCTCGTGAGAACCTTGTTTCAGGAACTGCCCGACCGTCAGCGAGACGTGTTCGACCTGGTGGATCTGCAGGGCCACACCCCCACGGAGGTGGCCGAGATGCTGGATATGAAGCCGGTGACGGTGCGGGCACATCTCCATAGGGCGCGGCGCACCATTCGCACCGCGATTCTCGACCGCCATCCCGAGATCGCGGAGGAGTACCATCGATGAACTGTACAGAGGCTCGGGAGCGCATCCTCGAGGCCGATCTGGCCGAACTCCGGGAGACAGGCGACTCGGCGCTGAGCAAGCACATCCGGCTGTGCGCCCCTTGTCGTACCATGGCCGGGCGGATCTTGCGGGACGAGTTGGCCTTGGCCCGGGTGTTGAGCGAAGTACCGCCACGGGTGGAGGTGGAGCGGGCACTCCTCGACAAGCGTCGAGCCGCGATGCTGCGGCGCCGAAGATGGACACGCCTCGTGCCGGCGCTAGCGGCTGCCGGGCTTGCAGGCGTGCTGCTGACGCAAGCGCCGATCCTCCCGATAGGCGGCGGCCCCCCCGCGAGCCTTCCGGCGGAGGTGCTTCCAGTCACACCGTCGGTCGATCCGCCGTCCGACCGGAGCGTGGTCGTTTTCGAGACCGACAACCCGAACATCGTGATCATCTGGCTCTATTGAGGTCGAACTGCCATGACAAAGACAACCTGGTTACCAGTGGCGCTCATCCTGCTGCTGTCGGCAGCGCTCTGGGGTGCCTACCGAGCGATGACCGCGTATGGCGGCCCGAAGCTCGAGACGCACACCTTCGAGCTGCAGTACCTGCAGCAGCACGAGGTGGAGAACCTCATCGCGCCGTACGTGTTCAATGAAAACGCCCGCTTGAGCATCGGCAGCAACGCCCTGTCGGTGCGCGAGACCTCAGCGAACCTGGCACAGATTGAGGCGGTGCTGGAGCGCTACGATCGCCCGAAGCCCGGGGTCCGACTCCATTTCCAACTCATTCGTGCCAATGGATCGGATCGGACCGATCCGGAAATCGCCGAGGTGGAAGCCCAGCTTCGCAAGCTGTTCCGATTCAAAGGATACGAGCTGGTGGCAGAAGCGATCGTCGCCGGCGTGGAGGGAAGTCAGGCACAACAGGCCATCGTCGCCGAGGGATCCGGCGCGGAGTATGGCATCACAGCCAACATCCTCGACGTGCGAGCGCTGGGCGACAGCGGCACCGTGCGGGTCATGGTGAATCTGTTTATGGAATCAGGCACCGCACTGCAGACCGGTGTGAACCTGCGGGCGGGCCAGACCGCGGTGTTGGGTAACGTGCAGCCCCGACCCCGCAGCGACACAATCATTCTGACGGTGCGGCCGGAGTTCGTTCAGACGTAAGAGACAGTAAGGAGTAAGGAGGGAAAGGGGAAAGGGGAAAGGGGAAAGGGGAAAAGGGGAAAAGGGAAAAGTCCGCCCAGCCTTTCCCTTTCCCTTTTCTCTTTTCTCTTTTCCCTCAATCGTGGGGACCAGAACGAAGATGGGAAGAAGGAGGAGAGACAGAGCCTCCTCGCGGAATTGACGGTGGTCTATTGGGTACGAAGTGTTATCATCTGGTACCCCCTTTTGGGCGACCGTTCGCAATCTCGTGAGGAGGTAACCGATGCGGGTCCGTACTCTCGCCGCCACTCTCACCGCGGTCGTAGCCATCGCCGCGGCCAACGCTTGGATGGTCACCGAAGCCCACGCGCAAAAGGTCCGTGTGGCCGTCCTCCCTCTCGAAAACAACAGCACCTTCCGCTGGTGGGGAGACAACCTGGGTGCCGCTGCGTCGGACGAGCTGACGACGCAGCTGGTGAAATCCGGACAGTTCTCCGTGATCGAACGAATGCAGATCGAGGCCATCCTGGCGGAACAGGGGTTCGGTCAGAGCGGGCGGGTGAACCCGGCCACGGCAGCCTCCATCGGTGAAGTCCTCGGCGTGCAGGTGGTGTTCGTGGGTTCGATTACCCAGTTCTCTATCGAGACCAAGAGAGCGGGGATCGGCGGGATCGGTGCATCATTCACGGAAGCCGAGAGCATACTGGACATTCGGGCGGTGAATACGTCAACCGCCGAGATCATGTCGGTAGCAGAAGGCAAGGGCAAGAAACGACTCGGCGGGATCAACGTCAACAACGTGAGCTTTCAGCAGAACTTCGATGCGGGACTGGCACAGGAGGCACTGCGACCCGCTGTGGAAGACATCGTGAAGGATCTCGTCAAGCAGGTGGATGATTTTGCCGCTGTGGCCCCGGTGGCCACCATGGCGACGATCGTCGGGGTGCGGGATGGATCGGTCTACATCGACCGAGGATCGAACTTTGGGGTCGAGCCGGGGCAGCGGTTCAACGTGTACCGTGTGGTGGACGAAATCCGAGACGCCCAGGGTAACTTGCTGGATCGCGTCACCGAGAAGGTGGGAGTGATCGAGGTGTCCCGCGTGCTCTCACAGTCGGCAGTGTGCACCCTCATCGAGGGCGACGCGGCGGAGGGAGACGAAGCGAAAGGTTCCTGAAACGCCGGCGCCCGGTTAGGACTCGGCGCCTGCAATCTCCCCGGGCGTGACCGGCGTCGTTCGGTTCGTCGACGTGCCGTCGCCGAGCTGACCTCCGCCGTTCGCGCCCCAGCACCACGTGTCGCCGGACGCTGACACTGCGCAGGTGTGGGCACGTCCGGCACTCACCGATACAAATGCCTCATCGACGCCGACGCGTACGGGGACGACCCGGCCGTCGGTCGTCCCGTCTCCGATCTGTCCAAACCTGTTGTCGCCCCAGCAGTAGACCCGCTGTGTCTTGGTGACACCGCAGGTGTGGTTCTCCCCCGCGCTCACCATCTCGAACGTGAGCGCTGCGCCGCGAGCGCCGCGCATCGGCGCGCGCACCGGTCGCGGTGCGTGCCGGGCCTGCTTCGATCCATCACCCAGTTGTCCATAGTCGTTGGCACCCCAGCATAACGCCGTGCCAGTGCGGGTGAGCACGCACGTGTGATTCGTGCCCGCCGCCACGAACGCGAGATACCCGTGATCGCCCTCCACCTCAGTCGGTTGCGGGACGAATCCGCGGTCGAGGGTCCCCGTACCGGTCTGACCCGAGGCATCGTCTCCCCAACAGAACACCCGTCCCCCGAGCAGACCGCAGGTGTGGTCGGCGCCTGCTGCAATCATTTCGAAGGAAAGATCACCTTGCACGGTCTGACCGACGGTCCGGGTTCCGGTCGTGCCGTCACCGAGTTGCCCACGGTCGTTCGCGCCCCAGCACGCTGTGAACCCGTTGCCCATGATTGCGCAGGCGTGACGCATACCGGCCGTGAGGAACCGGAAACGGCCCGCCGGGGCGGCAAGACCTCCCCAGCAGCGGATGGACTGATCGCGTTGGAGTGCACAGCTGTGCGCACCGCCCGCACTCACCGCGGCGAACGGGCCACCGCGAGGGAACGGGAAAAGTTGCTGCGGGGCGAGGCCGGGAACGACCTGCCCACGATCGTTCCGGCCCCAGCAGAACACCGTACCGTCGGTTGCAATCCCGCACGTGTGCTCAGCGCCCGCTGAAACGGTCGACAGCGTCGGAACGATCGGGACTACCGACAACGCAGCGCGAGCTTGCAGCCGGCCGGCGCGAGCCTGGAGTTGGGTCGTGCCGGCACCGACGGCCACGATCCAGCCACTCCGGCTGACGTGCATGACTCGAGGATCGTCTGTAGAAAAAGCCGCGCCCGTCGCGGTGCCGACCTGCTGATTGCCCTGGCCGAGGAAGGCCACCGTGGGTCTGAGCGAGTCACCTACCCGCACCGAGGTGCGGGCGAGATCGACACGCAGACCGGTTGCATCGATGACGGCGTCGTCCCTGCCGGGGCGGTCTTCGTCGGCGCCACCTCCCCCCGTGGGGCCACCTCCATCGGTAGGACCAGGCCCAGCCAGGGTGCCGGCGACGGATACCACGAGCGCGGTCTCGATTCCACCAGCGCGCGCGCGGATACGTGTCGTCCCTTCACCCAGTGCCACGACGTGGCCGTCGTCGGTGACCGACGCAACCGCGCCGTCCTCGGTGGTCCATTGCACTGCAGAGGCCAGTGTATCTCCATCGGCATCGAGGACCACCGCCTGGACCGGGGCCGTATCGCCGGGCGTCAGGTTGAGCGCGGTGTCCGAAAGCCCAATGGACGCAGCCTGTGTCCTGGGGAATCCAATGAACAAGACGACGGCGGCGGCGGTAACGGCGGCTGCGCCGCCCAGCGCGTAGCGCCGGCGCCGAGGCCTAAACCACTGCGTCACCGAGGTCATGAGGGAGCGTGACGCCGGCCTGGGCAGCGGCGTTTCCCAGGTCTTGCTTTCGGGATCGACGGCAAGGTTCTGGCCCGTGGCAAGTGAAGTGGCCTGCGCCCACACCGGGTCGTCCGGCGGCGGTGTGGGTCCCAGAGTACTCATCACGTCCCGCATGCTGGGCCACCGCGCTTGCGGGTCCTTTTCGAGCATCCGGTGCACCGCTGTGGCCAGGTCCGACGGGCAGTCGGGCCGTAGCTTGCCGACGGCTTGCGGTGCCTCGCCAGTGTGGGCCAGCAGAAGGTCGGAGATCGACTCGCCGTCGAACGGCGGTTTGCCAGCGAGCATCGCGTACGCGACGATACCCAGCGCGTACTGATCGCTGGCCGAGGTTACGGCCTGGCCCTTCCATTGCTCGGGACTCGCGTAGTGCGGCGTACCCAGGAATCCTCCGGTGGCGGTCTTCCACTTCGGGTTCACCTGCAGCTTGGCGATGCCGAAGTCCGTCAGGATGGCGTTGCCGTTGTTTTCGATGAGGATGTTTCCGGGCTTGATGTCCCGGTGGATGATGCCCCGCCGGTGTGCGAAATCGAGCGCGCCCGCCACCTGCGCGAGCCAGAGGCGCGCGACGGGCACCGGGAGCCTCCCGGAACGGGCAATGATGGCGTCGAGCGACCGGCCCGGGATGTAGTCCAGAATGAAGAAGTGAAGACCGCCGTGCTGGCGGAGGTCGTGGACCGTCACGATGTGGGCGTGACGAAGGCCCGCGATGGTGCGAGCCTCCTGACGGAACCGCTCCACCGACTGAGCGTCGAGGGCGCCCCCCGGCAGCATGACCTTGATGGCAACGGTCTTGTCGAGCACCAGGTCCCGAGCCCGATAGACGGCCCCCATCCCACCCTGCCCCAGGGTGGATTCGATCTCGTACCGTCCCTCAGTGGCTTCGCGGAGCGACGAGAGAATGGAGTCCCACCCGGCGGAGGTGTCGGCAATCCCCGGCTCGGTTGGAACGGTCTTCTCGCCGGCTGGCGCCACTTCAGCACCGCAGTAGACGCAATACTGCGAGCCGGCGTCGACGCCCTTCGCGCAGTTCGGGCAGGTCAGCATCGAGATAAATGTCTACGTCGCCTTGATCGCCCCTTTGACCTTCATCGCCAGGTCGGGCGTGATCTCGGTGATGTTGTGAGCCGCCTTGGCGTGCTCGACTACCTTCTTCATGAGGTCATCCTGGCTCTCAGCCTTTGCGACATAATCGCAGCCCAGCATCAGGTCACCGCAGCGTAGTTCAACGGACATGACGTCCTCCTTTTGGTTCAAACCGCTGGAGAAAGTCTAGCAAGGAGATCGTGAGGAGGCTAGCTGACAGGGCAGTGAGGAGTGAGGAGTGAGGAGTAGGGAAACGGAAAGGGGAAAAGGGAAAAGGGAATGGAAGAAATGACTCCCAAAAACTGGGGAGAAGGAAAGCACCACCCGCTCCAACGACCTCCGCATCGCTTTCCTTCTCCCCGTGAACCGTCGCGAAGTTCTCTTCGCTTCGACCTGGTCTGACTCGTGGTCCTTACTTCGCTTCCGCGACGGTCCTGATCGTCGCCCGTACCTTTTTGGCCATCTCAGGCGTGATCCGAACGATGTTGTGGGCGATGTTGGCGTGCATCGCCACTTTCTTCATCAAATGGTCTTCGGTATCGGCTTTTGCGACGAAGTTGCAGCCCGGCATCAGATCGCCGCAGTGGAACTCCTGAGTCACCGCATCACCTCCTTCATTTCCACTAGGTCCTCAGGCTGCCTCGCGCGTGTTGCTGTCAATGGCTGTTGCCTCCTGATGAATCTCGTACAAAATCATTAGCGATCCTCGTTGTAAGCGACTGTGAAATTTTGGTGAGAGAGCGGACTGAGGGGAGAGGGCAGAGGGCGACGGCAGCAGCGCTCGTACCCTGCCGATCTCAAAGGCCGTGAAGAAAGCGAGGTAGTTTAAAGGAACCCGGCAGGCCATGTGACCACTTGCTGCTATCCAGACAGGCCATTGATTAGAGTAGAAACACGGGTTTCGGCCCTCTGTCTCGTCAATGCTCGCCAATCACGGAAGACCCGGAGGTTCGCCATGATCCGCACACGAGTAAGGCAACAGGAACGCACACGAGCGGCGGGGCTGGCCCTGCTGACGCTCCTGGCGTTCGCGGCGCCGAGTGCCCTGCTGGCTCAGGCGATCACGCCGGAGCAGATCGTCACGATCGAGCAGGTGGGTTCGGTGGCGCTGAGCCCGGACGGGCAGCTGGTCGCCTTTACACTCTCCAAGCCTCGGGGCGCCGATGAAGAGTTCGGCCGCTCCCGGAGCGAGCTTTGGATCGTGCCGGCGGCTGGAGGCACACCGCGCGCGATCGTCACGGCGCCCCAGAGCGCAGGCGCGCCCGAGTGGTCGCCCGATGGTGCGACCCTCGCGTTCACGGCCCGCATGGATGACGACGGGAAGACCCAAGTGTACGGTGTGCCGGCCGTGGGTGGCGAACCCCGGCAACTGACCCACTCGCCCCACGGGGTGATGTCGTTCGACTGGGCGCCCGAGGGTAGGTCCATCGCCTACACTGCTCGGGAACCGGAATCGGATGAGGCCATCGCCCGGCGGAAACGCGGCGACGACGTCGAGGTGGCCGGCGAAGGCGAACGGCACGTGCGGCTCTGGATCGAAGACCTGGCATCAGGAGAACGGCGGGCCGTCACTCCGGCCGATCGCACGGTACGCAGCTTTGCGTGGGCGCCGGATGCAAGCGGCCTGGCACTCCAGATCACCGAAACCACCGACATCGACGCGAGCTACATGTTCCGTCAGATCTTCGTGACCGACGCGCGCGACACGGAACTGCAACAGCTGACGGAGACCAAGGGGAAGCTGGGCCCCATGGCTTGGTCGCCGAGAGGCGACAAGCTTGCCTTCATCGGCGCCGTCTCCATGAACGACCCCTTAGCACAGAGCGTCCTCGTGGTGCCAACGAAAGGCGGGGCAGCGGTCAACCGCACGCCGAACCTCGAGGCCACCGCGCAGTCAGTCGGCTGGCTGGACAACGACACCATGTACTTCACCGCCGCCACCGGTACCAGGACGACAGTCTATGCTCTGCCGGAGCGAGGCGAGGTAACGCGGATCGCCGGTGGCGGCTCAGAGATCTTGGGCAGCGTCAGCTTCGATTCGCGGATGCGACGCTTCGCCACATCTGCCCACACCAGCGAGCATCCCCGCGAGGTCTATGTCGGCGATGCGAGGAACGGACAACTCCACCGCGTCACCACCCACAACGACTGGCTCGATCTAATCGAGTTCGCTCAGCAGGAGACCATCACGTGGGAGGGTGCCGACGGCTGGCAAATTGAAGGCGTGCTGGTGCGTCCGCTCAACCACGTGCCGGGCGTTCGCTATCCCCTCGCCATCCTGCCTCACGGCGGACCGGAGGGGATCAGCTATGACGGTTGGACCACCAGGGCACTGTATCCGGCCCAATACCTCGCCGCCAACGGCTACGCGGTG